>DUDC01000271.1:4998-71446 GCA_012959465.1 Planctomycetaceae bacterium | reverse complement strand
GAAGGGAACGTGATAATAGACCAAGTCATAGCCGCCGTAATCGAAATCAAATGCGTTGCCTTGATCAAGGGTGCATTCGAGAAAGATCTTACGGGCGAGAGCGACTTACTCGTCTTTTAAATCGAAACCCGCCGATTGCATGCCATGCGCCCTGGCGATCCCACATTTGGTGCCGATCCCGCAGCCGACTTCCAGGAATCGTATTCCGCCGCTCAAGGGTGGCGAGATCAGCTGAGAACACGCCAGCAGGGCCGTCTCGAAGGACTTGTGCGCCGCGCGGATATACGGGTAGCCGTACTCCGTTTTCCCCTCGTGTTCGAACGGAATCCTGCCCGCACCATAAAGGTCATTTTCCTCCAGGATGTAGTCTTCCAGCTGCCGCATGACTTCCTCGAGGATGCTCATATCATTCTTTACCACTCTAGGGTGAGCCGGTGTGCCCCAGTTTTCGGCCATTTCGTTAACATCTTGATGAGGCAGCAATGCAAGCACGAAGCGCCAGCGAGTGAGTCATTGCCGCTCTCGAGACTCACTCGCTGGCGCTTCGTGCTTGTATTTTGAATGCCTCAGTCTCAATTTACCGGACACTATTGGGCAGAGCCAGTGCCACACATTATTCGTCAGCCGGGTCAACCGACAACATTGTCCCAGCATTTGGTAATCCACTCTCTTCGGTCTTGCGTCACGTCCAGGTACATCTCCACGTTGTCCAGGCCATCATCGATTCCATTTTGCTCGCATGATAATCGGAAGTGACCATACCAACACAAGTCTGCCAACTGACTGCCGTCGTGAATGCCGTACCCTCCACAGCCGACGATCACACACTCCTGTTCCACCACGAAAAAAGGGCAAGCCGCCGAGTCGATAAACGCTTAAAAATCCGGTAGTTCACTTTCGCGAAAGAACTTCGGTTGATTGGAACCAAAGACGCGGACGCAGTCGCTGCGATCCCGCGGATTGAATCGCCTGAACGTCAGAGTCACAGCTTGAAACCCCATAGCTGGGCCGCGTTTCGTCCGAGAATCTTCTCGCGGTCCAGCGGCGTAAAGAAGGGAATCGTCTTTCGGATGAGGTCAATCTCGTTGATTAGCGACGGTCGTTTGTACGCAGCGCGGGCAGAACCCGGATACCCCGTGCCGAATAGCAGTCGATCCGGACCGTAGGCCTCGTAGACCCTTTTCACGTAGGGATAGGCGTCCGTAAAGGGGTACTTGCCAGACTTCGAGACCGAACTGAGTTCGGAGATCTTGACCCAAACATTGGCGTGTCGCGCCATCGAGAGAAGCAATCGAAAGTCCGGTTCCGGATCCTCAGCCCCGAGATCAGTCTGGCTGAAATGATCGATGACGACCGGAACCGTTGGATGATCCTGGACCATCTTCTCGAGTTTCGGTAACTGCGTTGGGGCAATGAAGAAATTGAACACTGCACCAAGTTCCTCCGCTTTCTGCCAAAGGCGGTGGGTGTGCCTCGCATTGATCCAACCATCGCCGCCGTGTTTGCCGTCTCGATAGTAGATCGCGCTAAAACGCATTCCGTGCAGACCGTGCTCCTTCATCCAGAATTCCATCTTGTCCGCCACTTTGGCATCCGTAGGGTCGATAAGCCCATGTGCCTTGAGTCGATTGGGGAACCGTTTCGCACAATCGGCAACGTACGTGTTATCCCAACCGTGATAGATGACCTGAACAAGGACCGAATGAGTACAACCGCTTTTGTCCATGTCATTCATGAGCATTTCGACGGTCGCTTTTTGGGGAGGTCTCTTGAAGTCCTCAACATACGGATGTGGAAAGGGGTAACGCTGTGGGTTATCGGCCCAAACGTGCATGTGAGTATCGATAATTGGTGCGGTGGCGATCGGAGCAGCACGAGCGTGATCATCGGCCGGCAACGACAGGGGCAGCGCGGCCACTGCCGCGGCCTTCGACATGACCGACGTCATGAACCAACGACGGTCAATCGTCGACGTATTCGCGTGTTGGTGATTCACTTTAATGTTCCCTGTTCGACGGGCTGCAGAGACCGGATTGTGCGGCCGTTTGGCACTGGCCACAACTTTGCTGCCGAGCCATTGAAACTCCAGCATCCAATTCTGGTACGATAAAGGCGGATGCATCAGTGCGTATTGTCGTATAGATCGTGGGGTAAGACAAATGAACAGCCGATCATTTCAATCGCCTGTCGTACTCGGGCGTACCTGAGAATCAGATGACGCTTCTGTTGGACGAAGAGGCCAAGTTGTCAGACCATTCGCAACGCAATTCGCAACATTGCTCGGCGCGCTGCAAAGGGAATGAATTCGTTTAATCGCTGGCGCCTCGATGTAGTTTTCAATCCTAGTTCCACCGACACAGGGCCGGTGGGGGAAGTGGTGCCCTTGACTCCTCAGTCACGGCGTCTTAGGCGTTCCTCAGTCACGGCGACTTAGGATAATCGAGGGATATTTAGATTGATGACCCGCAGGCGCAAGAAAATCGACGTGTCGGACACGGAATTGTCGATCCTCGAGGTCCTTTGGAAAGACGGTCCGACAACAATACGACAAGTGATGGACCGGCTTTATCCGAAAAGTAAGCGAACGACAGCGGCCTATGCCACCATGCAGAAACTATTGGATCGACTGGAGACAAAGAACTGCGTGTCGCGAGATCGTAGTTTGTTTGCGCATCGGTTTCGCGCCAGGGTCAAGCGGTCGGAATTGATCGACCAGCGTTTGAAAGAGGTTGCCGACAAACTCTGTGAGGGGTCACTGACACCACTGTTGATTCACCTTGCCGGCCAAGCCCAGCTCAGTGAAGAGGAGCGGGAGACACTGCGAAAGATGATGGACGACGCTTAAACCAGGTGTCAAGCGATGCACAGGTCCGGGGATATCGGGTGATTGTGGGTGCGGGGTGACTGAGTTACTTCAGCGTTAGGCCACGTAAATCACGGCGGATCGAAAATCGATTCCTCGAAGTACTGGCAGACAGCAGACTTTTGGTTGACTGACAATTCGACTAAAGCCAACATGAGTTCCGTTCTCTCCGGTCGGCTCACCCCAAACTCTACTTTTTCATCTGAAGGAGATAGACAATGTTCTTACGTTCGACGACTTCGACGTTGCTTGCCCTGGCCATAGCGGTCACCGCTCACTCGGACGAGAATGAAAAGAAGCAGGCGAAGGCTGAGTCAGTTGGTGCTCGCGCGAGTGTTGTGGGGCAATTGTGCTGTTCGAAGTGCGACTTCAAGGCCACCGCGGAATGTGCGACGGCTCTAAAGTTGGGCAAGGAACAATTCGTGGTAGTTACTGGCAAGGCCGGCGAATCTCTTTTTGCCACCCGCTGTAGTGGCAGGTTGGTTCGCGTCTCGGGTGTCGTGACCCTGGTGAAAGGCGTGGCAACGATCACGAGCAAGAAGTCAAACGACGTCAAGAATATGAAGGTCACACCTAGGCTGACGTTGACTGGCAAACTCGTGTGTAGCAAGTGTGAGTTTGAGATCGGCGAGTGTGCCGCCGGATTGCAGGCGGGTACGCTTCAGGTGTTACTAGCTGGTCAAGCAGCCGAGGCGTTGTTCAAGACTCGCTGTTCGGGCGTTCCCAAAGTCGCGACAGGCGAACTAACAAGAATTGATGGCAACACGATTTACCTGAACGTATCGAAAATTGCCGATCCAAAAGAACGAGCCTCAGGCAAAAAGAAAACGGACGTCAGCGAATCAAAAAAAGAGAGCTGAGCCGCGGTGGGTGTTGAGGTCCCGAGACGTAAGCTCATTTTGGCAAGAAACTCGACGTCGGCAATCGACTAGCGCGGTGGGCGTTGGCGAAATCCTATCAGCGGAAGGTTGTTTATTCTGGACCACTCTACAAATCGATGCGCATCGACGGCAATACGGTGCGACTCTCCTTTGCCCATGCGGCCGGTTTAAGGGCTCGTGATGGGAAGCGGCTGACCGAATTTCAACTCGCAGGTGGGGATGGAAAGTTTGTCGATGCCGTGGCGGAGATCGATGGCGAGACGATCGTGGTGTCCGCGGAAGCGGTAAAGTCACCAACGCGCGTCCGTTTTGGCTGGCACAAGCTAGCGAATCCGCATCTCATCAACGGAAGTGGCCTACCGGCATCGCCATTTCAAACCATCAATGGCGTGGCGGGACCGGAGAAACCGCGGACTAGAGATTTGGTCGGGCTGGGCCTCACAATTCCCGTCGAATTTCCTCTTCATTGAACTGCACAAATCCGGCCTTCTTGTACGTTGCCAATGCGATGGCATGGTCCAGCGAACAAGTATGCAGCCAAAATCGATTCGGCTGGTAACTCCAGACTCTGTCGATGGTTGATTGTAGAAACCACTTTCCGATGCCCTGTCCGATGAAAGCGGGTAACAGGCCGAATTGCACTAACTCGACTTCGTTCGGTTGTCGACGATCCAACTCGGCAAACCCCGCTTCGGCTCCATCCACATGCAAAACATGAAGCTCGTTTCGCGGATCCTGGATGGTCGACGCCAGTTCCACATCCGAGAGTTTCCTGCGGTTGAGCCAATGGTAGTCCTTGCCGACCGCATTGTATAGAAAACGGTAATAGGGAACCGTCGGTTCTTGAGTGTGGACCACGGTCAGGTCGTCTCGCGGAGTGGGTACGGATCGGTTCGATTGCGCGAGCATCTCGAGGTAATAGACAGTGACATCAATCGGTTCGATGTCGACGTCCGATGTCTGACACGCTTCGAGCAGTTTCTGCAGTGGCTCTTCGTCAGCGAGGCGGTGGTCGCTTCCTACTTGGACCAACGCGGACTCCGGCAGTGGACTGTTGCCGACCAGTTCGACGCTATCCTGAAAGGGAATGACATCGTCTGCCTTCGAATGCAAGATGACTGTCTTGGAGTGCACCTTCGAGGCGGATCCCCATTTCTTCCAGGCCGGACAAAGGAGAACGAGCGGTGTGTCGCCGTGGTCGATATTCATCGCGACGGCACCACCTCGTGACGACCCAACCACAACATGTGGGCTGCATTCATCGTACTCTACTTGGGCAATTCCTACGGCCGCCTCAAAATCGTCGTCGGGGAGTGCAGGATTGAGCACGGTATGACCGTGGCTGGTGAGGAAACGCGGCTTCTTGCCGCCAGGTGATGACGTCCAGCCATGAAGAAAGAGAATTTTCATCGTCGTCCTCATCGTGTGTCTTGCTCTGCCAGGGCCGCGGAAACCACCAACTACATGCCCTGTTACGGTGTTCTTTCCGATTCGGGGATGTGGATAATGGCCAGGCCGCAGCAGTCCCAGGCACGCGTTCCGCGACTGACGTTCCAAGTGATATAGACTTTGTCTCCCTCGGCCGAGATCGCTGTGCTGTAGGTACCCTTAGGTGTGAATCCGTACTTTTCCTGATAGAACGGGTGCAGAAACGCGATAACCTTTTTCGTTCGCGTCTTTACGTCGAATTGAACAAGCGGAGATCCATCGCGGCACCCTCCACCGTGAGCGCCGGGAACATAATAGAGATAGCGGCCTGTCGGATCGACGTCGAGCGAGGCAACGTACGCTTCGCCGCCGACGGCAACTGTGCCGATTCTTGTCGACTTCTCGGTTCGAGTGTTGAATTGCCAAAGCGTGGCGTCCCCGGAACGCTGCCCGGTCGAGACTGTGTAAACCAGGCGGTCGGCCGTCTCAACGGTTGCCGCCCGTACGCCGATTGTCTCACCAATCGCGACGGGCGGAGTGTTTTTTACCGGGTCGTAACGCATCAGCTCGCCATCGGCGTTGCCAGGTACGTAGTAGAGCCGACCGGTAGAGTTGGCAAGAATCATATATCGGGCTGGGCCGTTCGAACCGGAGTAAAGAAGTTTGCGATGGACAACGTCGTAGGCGAAGAATTGAATCTCCTGCTGTGGTGAGTCTGGTCCAGCAGCCGTGCCGCCATAGAAGATCATCCGTTTCGGATCCAGCACACTGTTCGGGATGCTGTGCTTCGGAACGGGCGCGTGGGCAACGATTTCCGTCTCTCCCGTCGTCGGATTCGTGCGAAATATCCAGTCGCCGACGTAGTGGTTCGCATCATTAGCCGCTTTGGGTGAGCCTCGATGGGTCGCATAGTACAGCCAACCGTCGCTTCCCATGTCGACGCGAGTGTGAATTTTCCCGGGTGTATAGTGACCCTTTGGCATGTTGAGAAACTCAGACACGTTGACCAGGGACCGCAGTTTCATTGTTTGCGGATCGTACTCATAGACAAATGCTGTGCCGGTGCCGTGTCTTGCTTCACCGCGACCGATGGCATAGTGATCGCCGATCGCCGAGTAGAATTTTCCCTTTGCGACGCTGCCGTCTCCCCAATTCGACCATGGCTTGCCCGGGTAATTTTGTTCTGGATAAAAGATGAAGGTCACGGTCGGCGGTGTTTTTGCGATAGAGACACCTTCTCGTAAAGACTCCGGCGGCATCAAGAACTCCGGTGAAGAATCGGTGACGAGAGTCTGACCTGCCGAGAGTGTCGGTGGGTACGCGAGGTCCTCGTCCCGAATTATGACTCGCTGCGCCCTTGCCGGCAGTATGGCGATGACGACCATGCCAAGCACCGTCATGGTGACGAAGCTGCCGGGGTGATATTTGGTCATGCGTCAATTCCTCCCTAGGTCACTTTCGCCGAAAGTGACCAGACCCTGCGCAACGGGTAGGAAATCAATGTGTGGCACAGGCTCTGCCAGTGCGTTGTGCGAACCGTGATGCTGAAAAAACCGAGGCTAGCGCCTTCGGCTCGCAAAAATTAGCGTCAATTCTGCCCTTTTTCGTCTCTCACATGTTTCTGAAACTCAGCGAAGAAGATATCGCGAATGTGTTGAGGTGCGGCATGGCCCATCAACGGTTCGGTCACCATTCTTTTCTTCCCGTGCAATTGATTGAACGCCGCATAACAACTTGATGGAGGACAGACGGCATCCACGAAACCAACGCTCACGATCGCATTGGCGCGACAGCGACTGGCAAAGTTGACTGCGTCGACGTACCGTGACGCTTGCAGTATTTGGCCATCGGGCAGACCGTCATCGCCTACAGGCACTAACTTCGGCCACCCGTTGATTCGGCCTGCTGCCCGCCCGGAATGGTCACAAATGGCCGGAACACCGGCGGCGATAAACGTGACTCGATCGTCGATTCCTCCAGCGACGAGTGCCTGGCCACCACCCTGGCTGTGTCCGATGACGGCAATGACTTGCCCATCCCACTCCGGTAATGAAGTGAGAAAGTCGATGGCTCGTACCAACCGCAGATACATTCCACGAAAATAGATCGTCTCGCGACTTTCACGGCCAGCATGACGATAGTTCTTCAGCGGACCAGCGATCTGATCCTTGTAGTATTGTGGCGGCATGCCGTTAGCGATGCCGTGCGCATTGATGTCCATCGACAGCATTCCTGCCTGAGCCCCTGTCATGGCATTGGCTAAGCTAGAACTTCGTACGCCGGCTCCGTGGACCCACAGAATCGCCGGTAAGCTTTTCGCCTTGGCTTCCTTCGGCTTGGCTAGATAGCCCGACACGGGCGCGCCGCCGAGGCAATTGACTCGAACGTCAAAACAGAGAATCTTTTCATTCGACTGTTCGATCGTCTTGAGTTTTGGCTCGAGGGCAACCTTGGCGAGCTCGGCTTTCTGCTGCTTCCAAAACTGATCAAAATCGTCAGGCACTGGAAGACTGGGCGAGATCTTGTTGGGTGAAAAGCCCGCGGCCGCGGTCGCGCGCAGTACTTTCTTATCGGGAGTCTGAAAGGTAACACGACATCGCAAAAAACCTGGCTGAGACGAAGTGGCAGAAATCCCGTTCTTATCGTCGACCTCGATCGTACCCTTGGGAAAGTCACTCTCAGAATCCGCCGCGGCGAGGAAATCATCGATGATGTACAAGACCTCTCCTGCGGATACCGTTTCCCCGCCCTTGGTTACAGTGACGATAAACTTCGCTGTCGCCTCCGTACGGTAGATCGCATCGGCGCGATCGGTGACCACTTTCAGTTGATACGGTTCGTCTGCATGGACGGCAAGTGCGGTGAATGCGAGTGACGTAGCGACACAAAGTCGCAACAAGGACAAGAACCTAGCGGCCATTCTCATGAGATTTCTATCCCTCGTGTCATGTTTCGACAATCTGCCCGGGCTCGCGTCGGCACGGGAGCACTTAAGCTAGCCGATGACGATTGCGAGCTCAAACAGATTCGACAATAATCTGTTTGGTTGAATTCTCAGTACGTCTCTCGAGCTGCTACAGGAGATTTCCGCGATGCGACGATGTCTTGCACTCACTTTGTTTTTCACTGTGGCCACTGCATGTGCTGTAGGTCTCGCGAACGACTCGCCCAATATTGTCTTTATCTTCACCGACGATCATGCTTGTCAATCGATCGGCGCCTACGGATCAAAGATCAACAGGACGCCCAATATCGACCGCATCGCTCGCGAGGGCGCCGTCTTTGTTAATTCGTTTTGCGCTAACTCAATTTGCGGACCGAGTCGCGCTTGTGTACTTACCGGTAAACACAGCCACAAGAACGGTTTTTATTCCAATGGACGCAATAAGTTTGACGGCGGACAATTCACGTTTCCTCAAGTCCTGCAGAAGGCCGGGTATCAAACGGCGCTAGTCGGCAAATGGCACTTGAATTCCGATCCGACAGGTTTTGACCATTGGGAGATTCTTCCTGGACAGGGTTCGTATTACAACCCGGTGTTCATTGGAAAAGAAGGGCGGCGAAAAATCGACGGGTACTGCACGACGATTACCACGGATCTCGCCTTGGATTGGCTGAAACAGCGAGATAGCAAGAAGCCGTTCCTATTGATGTGCCAACACAAGGCACCGCACCGGACCTGGGCGCCCGAGTTGAAGCACCTCAATAACTACGCCGATCGAGACATTCCCGAACCGTCGACATTGTTCGACAACTGGGATCATCGAAGCAAAACGCTAGCCGGTAACGCGATGTCGATCGATCGGCATTTCTACTATCACTACGACTTGAAGGTCCATCTGCCAGTCCCCTTTGCAACCAATCGGGAAACGCGTCTCAAAGACGGCGAATACGGCCGCATGACGATGGAGCAAAAGAGAGTATGGGACGCCGCGTTTCTGCCCCGCAACAAAGCGTTTTTAGACGATCCCCCAACCGGAAAGGACCTAGTCCGTTGGAAGTATCAGCGGTACGTCAAGAACTACCTCCGCTGCATCGATTCGGTGGACGAGAACGTTGGACGTGTCCTCGACTACCTTGACGAGAATAACTTGGTCGAGAATACGATCGTCATCTACAGCTCCGACCAGGGTTTCTACCTTGGAGAGCACGGTTGGTATGACAAGCGATGGATGTTCGAAGAGTCACTGAAGATGCCCTTCGTCATTCGCTGGCCCGGTCGAATTCAACCCGGCGGACGATGTGAGAAGTTGATTCAGAACATCGATTACGCGCCAACGTTTCTCGATGCAGCCGGGCAAGAGATTCCAGACGCCGTTCAAGGGCGGAGTCTTTTGCCGCTATTCAACGATCCAAAATCGAACGATTGGCGAGAAGCTGTTTACTATCACTACTATGAGCATGGTGGCGAGCACCAAGTGCCGCGACATGAGGGCGTGCGAAATGCTCGCTACAAGCTCATTAACTTCTATTCCAATGATGGATACAATCTGTTCGATTTGCAGATCGATCCAAACGAACTGAGCGACGTCGCCGCCAATCCGAAGTACTCCGCTGTGATGAAATCAATGATCGCGGAATTGAATCGACTTAGGGCGAGTTACGACGTGCCGGAATTGACAGCGGTGTCTGCGAACTAGCGACGATCAAATCCGGTGTGACGGTGAAAAGGAAGATGGAGTTGTGGAATGAGTCGACCGTGGGCTCATTTTTGCGCAGTTTACGTCGGGATTCCTGGTCGGCGTGGTTCCCGGATCTGGTTCCCACGTGGTGAACGACACTTCCAGCACTGTCATTTCCCTTTCGTAGTGCATGGTCTCGCGGATTCCCGATGGCACTGCATTGGCTAATTCGGTGAGGATACAGTCGAGGATCGATCGACAGATGTTGTCGATCAATTCGTCTTTCTCGACTTCAAACTGATCCGTATCTGCTGGCATCTGGGCGGCCATTCCGAGGACCTGCTCGTCCAGTCGTGATGCGGTTCCGCGCCGTCGAAACGCGCGGCGGACGACGTCCTGGATCGAATCCTCTAACAGATGCGACGAGGGATCTTCACCGAATGTTGTACCACGATGAGCCGTCGACCAGCTTTTTCGATCGAGTCCGACTAGCGTAATCGCTCAATCCGCCATCTTGCAATTTGCCGTAACATTTTGCCGTTCCCACGGTTACGATTGCGCCCGCTCAGTCTATATGGCGTCTCCCATCAGTTCTGGGCTTACAAGGAGACGGTGCTGATTCAAGCGAAGTGAGATTCGCCTGAACTTCTTAGTCCACGAAACGTATAACTAAGTGTATAGCTAATGGTCTGTTTACTTGTTTTTTCTCCTGCCAGCTGCCGTATCCTTTCCATGGGTGTGACGGTTCGGTGCCGAGATCTCCCATTCGGATGTCGGAGCGGTCCCTTTGCGATAACGTCGCCATAGACGACGGTTAGGCTTCGTTTTATAATTGCAGTGGTGCGATCGCTGGACCAAGTTGATCCTCGTTCTTAGGGCGAAACGGCGTTCTGGCATTCTAAATCCACCTGGTTAACCCGGTTAAATCATGCGATCGAAAGCTCGTCAGGCGACGATCTTACCTGGTAGCTCAAAGGACACGGCTCCCTCTTGTTGGCCTTTACAACAAGACGCAGCGAGGCGAGTCGGTGGAATGGCATGTCTCTTTCTCGGTGCTCTCTCGATCGTGACTTGCGGTTGCGAGCGAGAGCCTCCTGCCCGTAGCAGTTCGAACACGGGGTATCAGGTCGTAGAGACCGACGACGTTTCGCCCGCCCCAACGCCGGGGACGTCACCGATTACGGCAGTGCCGCGACGTCATGTGGGGTCCACGGTTATCGACCCCAAGGCCGGCCAGGCGTACTCGAACGGGTTGAGAATGGTGCGGGATAAAGATCTGCAGGGAGCAGTTGAGCAATACACGATCGCGATTGGCATTCAGGAGGACTTCTTCGAGGCGTACCTTAACAGGGGCATCGCCTACATGATAAGGGAAGATTTCGACCTGGCGATTGCGGACTTTACTTGTGTCGTCAAGTTGCGGCCCGATTTTGCCGAGGCCTACAGTAACCGTGCCATCGCGTATGACAATAAGGGAAAATTTCGACTGGCGATCGAAGACTACAACAAGACGATTAGCCGCAGACCCGATTTGCTACGGGCCTACTTTAACCGCGCAAATACGTACATCAATTTGGATGAATTCGACTTGGCGATTGATGACTACACGACGGTCCTTAAAAAGGATCCGAAGGCCGCCGACGTTTTGTACAATCGAGGTATGGCATATCATGATAACGGTGACTTCTTTTTGGCGATCGCGGATTACACCGAAGCGATTCGCCTGATGCCTGATGAAATTGACTTCTACTTTAATCGGGCCGTTACTTACCGTGAATTGGGCGATAATGACAAGGCCATCGCGGCATTTTCAGAGGTGATTGAACTCGATCCTGACAATGGGCAGGCGTTGTACGATCGCGGCGGATTGTATTACAACAAAGGACAATTCGAACAGGCTATCGACGATTTCACTGAGGTCATTCGGGTTGCCCCAGAGTCGCCGGATGGCTACTTAAGCCGAGGCAAGACGTTTGAAGACAACGGTGACATTGAAGACGCGATCGTCGATTACCGCCAAGCGAAGAAGCTAGACCCCGATGCGGACATTCCCGATTTGGAGTGAGAGTTGATGTCCCGCCGACAGTTGACATGGGTCTCGGTAACGCTGCTGGCCATCGTCCTCGTGACGATTGGGAGCATGGTCGATTGGAACTCAGGCGTTGATCCTGACGACGATCCAATCGTGAACCCGGCTGTGTTCCAATCGATTGGTCGAATCGACACGGTCCCCGGTCCGTCGACATCGAGAATCCAGCTATCCGCTGGTGAGACGGTCGAGATTTCGTGCCGCATCGTAACACCGAGCAAGCTGCCACCAAACGCCCGTTTGAAAGTCGCATGGCGGCTGGTAAACGGTGAGCAGATGCCGTCGTATTCAGCGGCGGCGAGCGTGGAGCGAGAGGCTACCGGCCTCGGCGTTCCATCGGCCGATTGGGAGAAGCTATTACACGCATTAGATGCCGATCTGTACGTCGTGTATCGGGCACCGGTGAAAGGGATGTACGAGCTGGTCATTCGTCCCGAGGAAGGCCGGGTAACGCTGTTCGAGGGCGAGCGATGGCGCGAAAAAGGCGGAGTGCATGAACTGTTGCGGACCCCTCCTGAAGTTGTCTGGCCGCAGGATGCAAAGGCCGAGGTTGATATCCTTGTTCGTCAACTCGATATCTCACCGCAACCGGATCTTGGCCTGTTCGTAGAATACGAACCGAACGACTCGCCTGAACAGGCCGTGCCGATACCGTTGAAGGAAACGGACGACGACTACACGCTGCACATTGTTGGTGGCAGTGACGATATCGAGTACTACGACAATGGTAAGGTCGGTACGAGCGGAGATGATTGGTATCGAATCGAGTTTGGCGATTTCGAGGAACGACTGCTCACCGCTTGTCTTTCGATTCCGGACCAGCAGGTTGCCGCCCGCATCCGCTGTTACTCCCTTCCCGCTGACCAGGCGAAGACAACCCCCGGAAAACTCCTATCGTTAACCCGCGAATACACCAGAGGGAAGAACACGAATGAGCGAGTGCATCAACAGATCGAGCCGCATCGGATTGCGATCAATCGAAAGCTGACGCCGAATAATGTCTACTTCCTTCGGGTAGAAGCAAACGCGCCCGGTTATGAGTTGGAATTACGAGTCGTTCGTCCGCCTCCGTACACGGACCCTCCTATGGCAATTCGCCAGGCGATGTATGACCACATCGGGCAAGTTGCCTCTTGGCTGGTCAATCGACCGCGAGCCGTGAGTGTTGAACGTCGCATTCGCGACACGGGTAATTTACTCGGAACTGGTTGCATGAGTTGCCATACCCAGGCTGGTGTATGGGGCCCAGCGATTCCGCTGGCGTTCGGATACCGTCCGGAGAACATTCAGCTAATGCGTCATCTTGTGAACACCTGTTACCAATCGATGAGGCCGACGAACAAGTTGATCGATGCAGCCAACAACGCCAGTCTGGCGCCACTGGACCTCGGCGACGGACCGGCGGGGACACGAGTTGCCGGACACGCCGCTGTTTCCTATGAGCGGTATCGGCCCGCTCGAAAACTCCATTCGTTTCAGGCCATTCGCGCCGCAAATAATATATTGCAAACGTCGGATCCGACGGGCGTTAATGCAGCCGGCCCTGGCGCCAATGTTGGGCAGGGCGTCGTCCTGAATTATGCGGTTGAAGTTGTCTGGTCGGCTTGGAAGGCAACAGGCGATCCGAAGTACTTCCGGGCGATGGAAGACAAAGCCCGCGCAGTGATGGCGATGAAACCAAAGTTCACGGACGATGTGGCGCATCGAGTCGAATTGTTGGCTCGCTACTTTCCCAGTGATTACGTTCAACTTGCCCTTGCCGTTGCGACAAAAGAATCGGAGTTTCCCGGCGAAACAACGGCCGTTCCCTACGATTCGACACCCACGTCGCCGCAAGACGCAGCAGCGCTATGGAAACAAGTTCAGCGACAGATCGAAGAAGATGTGGAGCGTCTGCAGGCCATACAGAACGAGGATGGAAGTTGGGGATTCAATCCTGGGAAAAAGAGTAACGAAACTGAGGGTTGGGAGATTGACGCCCGGAGCCAAGGTGAGCCCTCGCCTACCGCATTGGCGCTGATCGCTTTGGAGGCCGGTGGACTCGATCGCGACAATGTCGTGATGGCCAACGGTGTAAAGTCGCTATTGGCGATGCAAAAATCGACGGGGTATTGGAAGGGATCGTCGCTGACAGGTTTCGTGTCAACGGGCTATGCCATCAATGCATTGGCTCGCCTCTATCCAACCGCATCACCAGTGTACTCTCGCGGTGATTTCGAGGCGACGTCGAATGAAACTTTGCTGGAAGCGATTCGCCGCGTCCGCGACCTCTCCGTGTGCGAGCAGGCTGACTTCTTGCCGTTGATGGTTGAAGCTGCCGCTCATGAAAGTCCGTTGGTGCGATACTGGGCGATGATCGCATTGGGGAGCGTTCACAAGGAAACCTGCGTGCCTGTGTTGGTCGATGGACTTTCGGACCGCACGAAGATGGTTCGGGAGGCTGCTCACTGGGGCCTTCGTCAGGCATTGATTGACGACCACGGATGGAAAGAAGTTTTGACGGCCACCAAGTCGCTGGACGATCACACTCGCGAAGTTGCCATGCGGGTTCTAGTGATGCGGGTCGATGGAGTTCTGCCAGCGATTGACGTTTCCTGGTCGGACCTGACCGATGCCTTGGCCAGTGGGATGAATGACGATCCTCATCCGGCGGTACGTGCCTGGGCGATGCGGGCGGCCTGGAATTGGTGGTATTGGAATCCTCCAGTTCGCGATGCGATCAATCGAGCCTGGCTGGTGTTATTGACTCGACCAGAGACCAACTTGCTTGTCGAAAACTCCATCCGTTATCAATCGCATGCATTGTTTGTTGTGAACGGCCATCACGCCAACGCAAGTAAAACGCACCAATACGAAGAACTTGGGTCGCTGTTCAAACTGCTAAAAGGTGTTTATGAGCAATCTGCCCCCGGTGACATTGAAAGGCGAATGACCCTTACGCGACGGTTGGTCGTGATTGCGGCCACGTATTATTCGACAGCTGGCGGTGACGGCGGACCGGGCCAAATGGGATATGCGACGCCGACTGCCAGTGAACTTTTTGGTCAGGCGTTTATGGAGTACTTTGAGGAGATGGAGCGGAACGGCGACCCCCTGACGATCGAGCCGACGATCGTGCAAGTAGCCTTGGAGGGAGCCGCCAACATTCCCCACAAGGATCTACAACAGACACTAATTCACTATTCCCTCAATGGCCCCGAGCACCTTCGGACGATTGCGGCGACGAGCGTTTCCGACCCGCGTTCAGCACAACTGGTCGCCGTGCCAGAAATGATCGAGCCGCTGGTAAAGCAAATTCACCGAGGTGCCATGGACCCGCCGCGCCGACCACAACTTTCAGATCCGATCATCAAGATGTTTGGTCGCGTGGGCTGGAATGTCCCCGAGAACATCGACCAGCAGCGCGAGATACTGAGCTACCTCATCCCGAAATTGACGAACTACTATTCGCAGCCAGAAATTGAAGCGATCTCGGACAACGCTCGTCGAGAAGAAGTAGAGCGAAGAATGTCGGCCGACCGATATCTCGCTGAAGAGTTGGGCGATGTCATGGGAAAGAACCCCGACCTTCAGTTCGAAACGGTGCTCGAGTTTTTTCCGGAACAGGTTGAAAATCCGCTGCAAGCAAGATTTTGGCTGCCCAGTATTCCGTGGATTCTGGCGATTAACCAGCCTCTCCCTGATCTTGGCGACTCGAGTCGTAACGGTGATGACGATGCGTTGTCGGTTTATCGCGAACGAGCAATTCGCTTGTTTCTGAGTCTCTTGGCTTTGGATGCGGAGCGCAAGACTCGAGAGCTAGCGGTGGACATGGCGCAAGTGACCGAGTTAAAAAATAGTCCGGAGGTTATTGCAGCACTGAGGACGATGTTAGAGTTCGACAAGAATCCGACGATCGAGCGCAAGATTAGAAACATCTTGTCCCAGCAGGACCTCGTCACACAACTGTCGGCCGCAGTAAAACGAGAAGCCCCTAGGCGCATTGCCGCGGACGCTGAGGGAAACGTAACTCTCCCGCCTGACTTTGTCGAGGATTTCCGCTTCTTTAGGGATCATGTGATTCCAGAACTGAACCGGCCACAAAGGGCTGATGAACGCAGCTGCTTTTCATGCCACGGTGTCCCCGATCGCGTACCGCCACTCACGCTGAAAAAACCAAACTCGGTGGGGTACCTCTCGACCACGAATCTGCTGTCGAACTACCGCCTATTGCAGGAACGGATCGATTTCAACGATCCGGAACGAAGCAAGTTGCTGCGTAAGCCCCTCAATATCCAAACCGGAAATGAGGATGGTCATCAGGGCGGCTTGCGTTACAGGCCGATCGATCGTGGATACCTGGTGCTCCACAAATGGGTAACGAACCAAGTCGAGCATCGAGACGCTGTCGGTATCGAACCGCCTCCGGCGAGATAATTACGAGGATGGTCTCGGTATCACAATGTGTGGCACTGGCTTCGGTTCCGTGGGCTTGCACCCACGGCTATAGGCGGTCGCCGCGTTCGCGGCCGGAATTGGAATTATTGACGTTAGAACAGGTCGATGATTGGCTCGGCCTTGTTGGCTACCGTAAACGGTCGCCGGGAGGCAGACTTGATGATCTTCGTCAAAGGCAAGCCCAGTGCATAAGCGATGGTGGCATTAATACTGGGTGGCTCGATCAGATCAACGTCAACCTCCTCACCTGTTGCATCCGTCTTGCCGTAGACCTGGCCACCGCGGATTCCTCCACCGGCGAATAAACAACTGAAGGCCTTCGGATAGTGGTCGCGACCCTGATTCTGATTGATGTTGGGCGTGCGGCCGAATTCAGTTGCCAAGACGACGAGTGTCTCGTCGAGCAATCCCCGGTCGGACAAGTCACTCAATAGTGAGGCCAGAGCCCGGTCGAGGATATCGGTTCTTTCTGGGACACGAATAAAGTTATTCTGGTGAGTGTCCCAACCGCCCAATGATACTTCGACGAATCGTACATCGTTTTCAACCAGCCGCCTTGCCAACAAGCAACCCTGGCCGAACGGATTATCGCCGTACGAGTTTCGAGTTGCCTCCGATTCGCGATAGACATTAAACGCTTCAAGCTCTTCGCTGCTCATCAAGCGAATCGCGTTATCGTACGCATCGGTGTAACTGCGAACTTGTTTTTGATCGAAGCGGGCGAGGAATTCGCCATCGAGTTCGTTGGCCAACCCAATGCGTTTGGCAAACTGCTGTTGCGTAACTCCTCGTGAGAGTTTGCTGTTTTGTAAGCCAGCGGTTGGATCGCCAATGGGGAGGGGAGCGAATTGAGCTTCCATGAATCCCGCGCCCGGGTGCCTGCTATCGTTGCCGATTCGGACGTTGCCAGGTAGTGAACTATTGGTTCGGCCGGAAAGCTGCAACACCCAGGCTCCCATTGCCGGATGCCGGATCGTGCCACGTTGGGTGTAGCTGGTCCGCATCAAGTATCGGCCGCGTTCGTGGGCTCCCTGCGTCGAACTGACGGAGCGGATAATGGCCGTCTTGTCAGCGTGTTTTGCCAATTGAGGCATGTACTCGCTGATCATGACACCGGACGCGCTGGTGCGGATCGCCTCGACAGGCCCTTGCGTTTCCTGGCCCGGTTTGGGGTCGAGTGTATCGAGATGTGACATGCCGCCATTCATGTACAGATAGATGACGTTCTTTGCCGTGCCCTTTGACTCTGCTTGGACCGTTTCGCTGCTCTTTTCCCCCGCCAAAGTCCTTGCGGCCGCCACCGGCATCAGTCCCACACCCAAAAAGGTACGGGCGGCGAATGTGGCGAAGTCGCGTCGGGAAACGTCGTCGATTTTTTTGAGTAGGTGTTTCATGACTTGCTCCAAATTTGTTCGCCATGTTTGTTGCAGAGAACCGCCCGCTTCGTCGGTTGTTAACGAACGAACAAAAACTGTCGCGTATTAATCAAAGCCCAGACGATATCACCTGTACCGCGGAGGCCGCTATCGACTTGCTCGCGGGTGATCTCGCGTTCCCGCTCGGTTGGTCTCCGACTGAGAATGCTGACGAAGACAACATCCAAGGTATCCACCGGCCCATCTGCGTCGGCAATATTTTTGTACAGTAGGGAGTTCCGATTTGAAAGTTGACTGAACATTGGTCCGTTGAGCATCGTGAGAATCTGTGGGACCGTCGCTTCGGTGTTAGAATTCTCGATCGTCTCGCGATCCGACTGACCAAATTGTCGCAGGAAATGACCTGGCCGTGCCGGTAATTGAGTCTCGGAGGCGCGAACAAAGTCTCGGGAAAGGCCGGCCCAGCGCGGGTCCGTTTCGCGACGGCTCTGGACCGCTCGGTTACGACCCCGTTGCATCATCATTTCACCTTGCCGTCCGTATATCTCCTTGCGAATTTCCGTCATTTCGTCGCGTAGGTCTGTAATCTTCTCGCGGTCCTGCGTGCGATATGCGACGCGCAGTTGTCGTTGTAAATCACTGGTCGCCCGCTGATACTTGGACTGAACCTCCCGCACTTTCGCGCGATCCGCAGCCATTTTTAGGATCTCCTTCATATCCTTCTCGACTAGTTCCTCGCCACTAGTAGCGTAGCGATTCGCAGCGGGAATACCCCGGCGTTCGTCAAGGACCGGTACGATCAAGGTCAGCATCGAATCCCAAACCTGTTCGGCTGTCATCCGCCGTAGTACGGGTCCGGGGAAATAGTAGTGCTCACCAGCCAGCACCTCCTTGGCGGAGACATCCCGCTGATACGTTTGCGTGTTGTAGAGCATTCGCTGAAACTGCTTGAGATCGAATTCAAGATCGACCACTTTCCTTGCCAGAAACTCCATCAGCTGTGGGTTCGATGCGTCGACACCGTCCTTGAAATCGTCAATGGGCTCGACCAAACCGAGGCCGATTGTCCGTTTCCAAAGTCGGTTGGCGATCACCGTCACGAACCGCTTGTTGTTGGACGACGTCATCCAGTTCGCGTAGACCTCTTTGCGACTGGCATTTTCGGGGACCTTCACTTCGTCGCCGAAGATTGTTGCGGGTTGGATGGGCGCGCCTGGCTTCGCGTCGTCGTATTGGTAATCTTTCGGAAGTCGCAGCACTCGATCCGTCTCGTGAACTCGGTAGGCGAGCGGCTGCAAAATCTGGCCAGCTGCTTGCAGTATGTTCCGTTCAATCTCCCCGCCTCGTCGCATCTTTTGGAATTCTCGATACATCGGCGCCTGTCGATCGCGAGTTTCCACGCCATAGGTAAAAGCCGCCAATTCGTAGTACTGCCGTTGAGTCCAAGAGTCAAATGGATGATCGTGGCATTGGGCGCAGACCAGCTGGGTTCCCAAAAATACTTGCGCAGTGTTCGACATGTTGTCGAGAGGCATACCGCTATCGCGTAGATAGTAACCGGCAGCCCCGTTGTCCCAGGTGTATCCTTCCGGCGTGATCAGATCGCGTACAAATTGATCGTAGGGCTTGTTTTCGCGAAGTGACTGCTTGACGAAGTCAATGTACGGCTGCGCCGTGCCGTATCGCATGCGAGATTGGATGCGTAGCAAATCGGCCCACCAATTAAATTGATGACTGACGTAGCCTTCGCTGTCGAGCAGTTTGTCGATCAGCTTGCTGCGCTTCTTGGGATCTTCCGAGTCGAGAAACTGCACTGCCTCTGTGTAGGTTGGTATCCGACCGATGACGTCCAGGTAAATACGGCGAAGGAACACTTCGTCGCCGGTTATGGGGTTTAATTCAATGCTGTTTTCTGCACAGTCGGTTTCGATGAGAGCATCGATTTTTCGACTGAGCGAGAGAATCTTCCGGAGAGAAAGTTGATTTACCGAGGCGGCTTTCGGTTGGTCGACGACGTCACTCTCGGCCCCGCTGACCAATAGGGGTGACAGCGCCAGCACGCAAATTAAGACTACCCAATCGATCGACTTTACTACTCGCACCATCGTGGACCTCGAGGCAGAAAATGTAGGCTTCGACGCGACTCAGTATAGTACGTTGTACGTTGAATCCAAAGATCGAGATGCGGCAGGGCCTAGCGTGAGCGAAACCGCTGGCCCAGGCGGCGATCCCACGGGATCGGTATTGTCGTAACCGTCAGTTATCGTTTGAGTTACGAAAAAGACCGTAAATCTGCGGATGCGAGCGATGCGAGACCGGGGTGGGTATACTGATTGCGCGAAGACGTTGGACCCGCGACCGGTGATTGGCAACGGAAAACGACGATGAAAACAGAACGACACAGTTGGGCATGGTTCGGGATCGGAGTTCTCGCTGCGTTGTTTTTCGTCGTCTTTTCGAGAGGTCTTCGTGCCGAAGATAATCCGGTATCCATCCTGGACGCACGGATCAGTGGCCATATTCATCCTTCGATCTGCCGAACAAGCGATGGAACTCTAGTGGTCGTTTACAAAGGTGCGAATGTGCTGATGTGTGCTAGGTCAATGAACATGGGCGACAGCTGGTCAACGCCCCTGCCGATCACGACCTCGGCCCACCGACCAGATGTGATTAGAGAAGTAAAGAAATTTGAAGTGTATCCGGGGAGTGCCGACCTATTGCCCGATGGCCGCGTCTTGGTCACTTGGAACTACATCGCCGATGACAAGGCGAACGATGGTTACTACGAGCGGGCACTACTCTACACGATTAGCCGTGATTCCGGAGTGTCATGGAGCGAACAGAAATTAATTGGGCCGCTCGCCGATTCAAAGCACTTGGGGGCTGTTCGCCACAATGTGCTCCCCTGGTCGAAAGATCGCTGGTTGCTGCCATTGAGGGTGGGGCCACCCCGGATTTATGATCCTCGAACTGGTGCGTTGACGATATTTCCACTGATCGGTTCGGACGGGCAGCAACACGAATTTCAACAGATTATTCGGACCGCCACAGGGGCACTCATTGCACTGGGACCGCTGTTGCTACACTCGAATGATGAGGGTGGGCGTTGGGCATCGATTGGCGAATTTCCCGCGATACCGACCTCGCGCGACAACGCCGAAGGACGGTACCTGACTGCGTTAACTGACGGTCGGGTGTTGGTTACTTGGGGTGTCGGGAACGACAATAAAGGTCTGCGATACAACCTGTCGACCAACGGTGGAAGGATGTGGGACGAGGAACGCACAGTGACAATTCTACCGGAGATCAGCGTCGCGGCGCGTTACTACTCGGCGCGTACGATACAACTTGACGATCGGCACATCGGCACCGTTTTCATGAACCATGAAGGCGTACACTTCTTGAAGGTGCGTTTGGATCGCCTGGAGAGATAGCCGATTGGAACTACGATGAACAGATGAGTGAGAGGAACATCAGCGTCATGATTTTCACAATCAAACAGGCCGTCCGAATCTTGGTGATCAGCTGCCTATGCGCAACTGCGGCGCGCGGGGCGCCACCGAACATTGTCGTTTTTCTCGTCGATGACATGGGCGTCATGGACACCTCCGTTCCATTCCTCACGGATGAAACAGGAAGTCCGAAACGCTACCCACTCAACGATTACTATCGCACGCCGAACATGGAACGGTTGGCCAATCGCGGAATCCGCTTTAGTAATTTCTATGCCATGAGCGTCTGTTCACCCACACGTATCTCGATCATGACTGGGCAGAATGCCGCGCGGCATCACTCGACAAATTGGATCAATCCCGATCGGAACAATCGCGGCCCGTTCGGTCCTCCGCAATGGAACTGGCAGGGGCTGAATACGGAGAGTGTCACATTGCCCCGATTGTTACAAAGTGCGGGATATCGGACGATTCACGTTGGGAAAGCTCACTTTGGTGCTCGGAGATTTCCTGGTGCTGAACCGAAGAATCTCGGATTCGACATCAATGTGGGAGGGCGTTCGTTTGGGGCGCCGGGAAGCTATTACGGCACGAAGAACTATGGAAAGGGCACGAAGCGGTCTTCGAGTGCTGTTCCGCATCTGGATAAATACCACGGCACGGAGACGTTTCTTACCGAAGCGTTGACGATTGAAGCCAAATCACATGTGACGGAGGCAGTGCGTGCTGCCAAGCCCTTTTACCTCTATTGTTCGCACTACGCCGTCCATTCACCGTTCAACTCTGATTCGCGTTTCGCTGGCAACTATAAGGATTCCGGAAAATCCGCGCCCGCTCAGGCATTCGCAACCTTGATTGAGGGCATGGATAAATCGCTCGGCGACGTCCTCGATCATCTCGATACTCTAGGTGTTGCCGAAAATACACTCGTTTTCTTTCTTGGTGACAATGGTTCTGACGCACCGCTCGGTCACCAGCACGCGGTTGCTTGCGCCGCACCACTACGAGGGAAAAAGGGTGCGCATTACGAGGGTGGCATGAGGGTCCCATTCATCGCCGCCTGGGCAAAGTCCAGCGACGACAACGCCTTTCAACAGCGTCTCCCGATCGTCGCCGGTGCTATCCAGAATCAGCCGGCTGCCGTGCACGATCTATTTCCAACGATTCTCGCTCTCACAGATATCGAGTCACCCGACTCGCATGTGGTTGATGGATTGCGACTCGACAGGCTGCTGACCGGTAAGTTCGACAAGATGCGTCCGGAAAAATTCCTGATGCACTACCCGCACGCACCTCATCGCAGCAACTACTTCACTTGTTACCGAGAGGGGGATTGGAAGGTCATCTACCATTATTACCCATCGAAGGCCTCGGAAGATTCCCACTATCAGCTCTACAATCTGGCTGACGATCCATTTGAGTCGCAGAATCTGGCGGCGGCTCGGCCCGAACATCTTCGACGTATGGTTTCTGGATTGATTGCCGAGCTAGAACACCACGATGCTGTTTACCCAGTTGCAAAATCGGATGGCAAGACGCCGCTGAGGCCGGAACTGCCTTGATTGTCAGGTATCCACGATGAGATGTTTCGCCGTATTCTTATTGCCTATTTGCTTCCTTCCGTCGACTCTCGCGGCGGCATCGCCTCGACAGCCCAATATCATTTTGGTGATGGCCGACGATCTTGGCTGGTCGGATATCGGTTGTTATGGCGGTGAGATCGGCACACCGCACATTGACTCGATGGCGCGCGATGGGCTCAGATTTACACAATTCTATAACAACTCGATTTGTGGTCCGACTCGAGCTTCGTTGTTGACAGGACTGTATTGCCAGCAGATAGGACATGCGGGCGAACGTTGGAACGAGCCGAAAGACTTTACAAAGTGCGTCACAATTGGCGAGGTTCTTCAACAGGTTGGGTATCGGACACTGATGGTCGGCAAATGGCAGGGTCGGGATTCGCCACTCGACCGTGGCTTCGATCGGTTTTTTGGTCCAATGTGCCAGGCAAAAATCAGCTACTTCAACGAGGTTCAACGCAACCCGTACTTCCTCGACCGGAAACGGCTGCAGTTGCCGGTGGATTTTTATCTGACTGACGCCCTGAACGAACACGCCGTTCAGTTTCTGGAAGAGAGTGTCGCCGACAAGGCTCCGTTTTTCCTTTACGTCGCACATATCGCCCCGCACTGGCCGTTGCACGCACGACCGGGTGAAGTGGCCAAATACCGCGAACGGTATCGCACTAAGGGATGGGACCAGGCACGCGCGGTGCGATTCGAGAATCAGCGCGATTCCGGGTTGCTTGCGTCTTCCTGGAAGCTCTCGCCGCGACCACCGGCCATTGGCGACTGGGCCAACGATCCATACAAGAAATGGCAGGCTGAACGGATGGCAGTTTACGCGGCCCAAGTCGCGGCCATCGACCGGGGTGTCGGTCAACTGCTCGAGGCACTGCGACACGGCGATGAATTGGACAACACGCTGATCATGTTCCTATCCGATAACGGAGCCGCGCCGGACGGCGGTCTTGCGCCAAGTGCCAGCACGTTTGGTTTCGGTCCAAAATCAAAGAACGATGGCTGGCGGACGGACGGTGTGCCGATACGACCGGGCAGTGGTCCTGAGTTGATGCCAGGGCCTCACAACACTTTTGCCGCCTACGGTCGGGCATGGGCCAGCGTCAGCAACACCCCGTTGAGAGGGACGAAATTGGATGGCTTTGAAGGCGGCATAAGAACACCGCTGGTGGTTCGGTGGCCCGAGGTGATTCGCGAGCAGGGTGGCATTACGAAACAGACGGGGCATGTGATCGATTTCATGGCAACCTGCCTTGATGTGGCAGATGCCAGTTATCCCGCGGAATTCCAGGGTCGCAGGCCGTTGCCGCTTGAGGGCAAGAGTCTCTTGCCGATTTTTCTGGGCCAACGGCGACAGCCGCACGAGGTACTTTGCTGGAGCGTGCCTCGGCATCATGCCATCCGCAGTGGACGTTGGAAGGCGATCCGTCTATCGAGAGGTGGCCAGTGGCAATTATACGATCTGGAGGCAGATGGTACCGAGACGACGGATCTTGCCGAGCGCGAACCAGCACTTGTCAAAGAGTTGGCTAATCGATTCGAGGCCTGGCAGACGCGAGTGGCGTCGGAATGACCGAATCGTGGCGAGGAAAGTGGCGAGTTATTCCGCCAATTGCAGCGGAGTAGTATCTTGTTGCCGCAGCAACCGCTCGATTTCGGCCGACATCAGACTTCCATCAAGATTCAACAAGGTCTTTTTATCGGTCGGTAGATCGTCCAATTGGCGAATAGACTGCCACAAGTTGATCGCCCGCTCTTTCGCAGCGGTTTGTTCTGAACGTGGTCCGGTATAGTCGTAACGAAATTGTTCAAAACCGGGCAGCCGTTTCAGCGAGCTCTCGGCAACAAACCGTACGGCAGAATACGAATCGTCAAGCTGTTGGGCCAACAGCGGAGCCTGCCAGTGGCGGCCAGATACCTGCAAGGCGGGAGTCCAGCCGAAATGCCAACCGACAACCGATCGCTGAACGGCATCGCCTTTTAGGATCCACAGCAATGAGGCTGCGATTTCTTGTTCGTCCTGCGAGAACGTCACACTGGGTTGGTCGTACCACTGCGTTAGGTGGTCGGCAGTCCAAGATAGAGTTTCGTCCAGATGACAGAGATTGCAGGCGTTCGGTTTTGTTCTCCTAAAAGTTCCATCAAGCTGTGGACTACCGATTTTATGTGTCCTTTGCGCCGCCAGGAACCCGTAGGCTGTATGAGGCATGTGGCAGTTGTAACATTGGCTGCCACTTGAGTCGGCCGCGTGGTGCGTGTGTGAAGAAATATCATCTCGCATCGTCGAGTGACATTGTAAGCAACCGTCATTGGTCTCCATTCGCTCTGCCAGCATGTCTTTGGGGTCGCTGTTGTGCATCGAGTGGCAGGAAAGACAAGACATCTCGCCTTGCAAATAGCAGGGCGAGGTTGCTGTGCCGAGGAATTCATTGCCCGCGACTCGCTGTGTTGCGTCCGGCCAGTATGTGTTGGCCATCGAATCGTCGCCGTCGGTGAAGTATGAGACTTTGAGGAAGTCCTCCAGCTTATCGCCCGGTTGAAATTGGAGGCCATGAATGGCGTACTGTTTGACGTCCAAGGGCGAGACTTCGTTGTGACAACGGCCACACATATGCGTGCTCTGTTCATGGGTAGCCGCCAGTGGATGAAACATGGCTGCCTGATCAGCCGTGTCTATGGTCGAGCCGGTGGGGTCCCTGTGAAACTGCACATGTGCTTTGCCTGGTCCGTGACACGATTCGCATGATATTCCGAATTCAGCGACCTCGGTGCGCAACGACTGGGAGCTAAGGTCCAACCCGGGTTTGGCGCCGACGCTATGGCACATACTGCATTCGCGATTCCAGAATCCGAATCGGTGGTCCCAATAGTACAGGTCCTCATCTTCGTCGCGGGACGGATGCTGAAGAAAGGCGTCGTGCAATGGGACCAGCCGATCTTCGCGAATGATGTATGCGACGGGGATTCGGATCGGTTCACGGTCGTTACGACCTTCGACCCAATAATACTGAGCATTTCGAGAACCGGTCGTCATGACAACTCGCCGTAACGACATAGGTGGGTCCTTGAAATTCCATGTATCAACACCTTGCTCGATCATCTTGACCTGCCAGTCTGGATCGATCATTCGGACGAAACAATCATCACCCTTTCGTTCGAAACTGAATGGTTGCCCATAAGCGGTATGGGTCGTACCCGCAAATGGAGCCAAGATCGAGTCGGCCGATGCGACCTGTGTCATTGTGCGGTGATAAGTGCGATGCCAACTGGCATGCTCGTCTGCATGGCATTCGACACACGCATCGGAAGTTACATACTGTTCCCGTGGCGCCCGCGGAGGGATCAAGTGACGCATCTGCGATACTTGATCGCCGCGCGGTATCGTAGGTCTCTCGTCGACTACGTTGTCCTTCTTGTATTGGGGTGACACGGGTTTTCGAATGCCGAACCCGGTAAGCACGACGATCGCACCCAGAAGAACAACCATGCCGACTAGCGGCAATGCGAACAGAAAGTTGCGAGAATTGTGCATGGTCCGACTTGAACGAGGCAATTGGTCACGTGACAAGGGCAATGAACCAATTCTGGTGAAAGCGAGGTAATGATGCAAGGCTTATTGGTGGGCGCTCGCTGGCGACGATTCAGGCGATTTTTCGGGAACTCGCCGTGCAGGGACAAAGCGGTGCAGTCGCGTAACTGGCTCTCCGTAGATCCGCTCCGGTCGTGGTTCTCAAGTCAGCCGCGTAAAACCTGAGTGCTTTACCGGGCCGCCGATGCGTTGAGCGACATCCCCGGCACGGATCGCCGAGGCTAATATGGGGAAAACCTCATCCAAGGCGGCGAGATACGCCTCGACGTGTCGCGGCTGGTGTGCGAGCGTGGCATTGAATGCACCGCCGGCGAGGAAGCCGTGTTGCAGCAGACGAGCTGTCATCAGCGTTGCCAGGGCAGCCGCTTCCGGGTGGTCGAAGCCCAAAATCACCGCCTCTGGTCTGCCGGATGTTGTCACAGGCAGTTGGTGCTTCCGCCCCAATTCTTCCCAGCCTTGTATGACGAGTGATCCGATTCGTGCGAGGTGGGCTGGGGCGTCGACGCGCATGAGTTTCTTCACGCAGGCCACGGCCGCCGCCGGCCCTACGCCCTCGGTCCAAAAAGTGCTGGAGATAAAAGTCGCCTGTGCCGCTTGCATCGTCGCAGCTGTGCCAATCACGGCGCCAATGGGGAAACCGTTGCCAAGGGTTTTGGCAAAGACCGCCAGGTCGGGTTGAACACCCAGTCTTAGATGGGCGCCACCGAGACATAATCGCCAGCCGATCGAGATTTCATCAAAAATCAACGGCACTTCGAGCCGATCGCATCGTTCACGTATGGCCTCGAGGAACCCGGGATCGGGATCGGCATGACGCGTTGGCTCCATGACCACAGCTGCCAGCTCTTTTCCGTGCCGCTCGATGATCGCGTCGAGTTCGTCAAGCCGGTTATAGCGAAATGTGAATGTCGTGCCGGCCAGCCCGGAGGGGACGCCGAGTGGATCGAGACCGGGGAGCAGATGGCTGTTAAGGTGATCGACTGCCGCACCGCGCTGCGAGTCCATCAGATTCGCGGCCAGGTACCAGTCATGCCACCCGTGATATCCACAAAGGGCGACTTTGTCACGCCCGGTAAACGCCCGGGCGATACGGACGGCCACCGCCATCGTCTCACCACCTGCGCGGGTGAACCTGGCAGCGCTTGCCCACGGGTGAATCTCGAGGAGCAGTTTAGCCAGTTCGACTTCGTCGTAGGTTTGCAGAGTCGCCATTGAGCCGAGATTGACTCGACGGATCACGGCCGCGTTGACATCCGGATCGCTAAAGCCAAGGATGCACGCGAGGATACCGCCCAGGCTCATGTCAATGAAGCGGCGGCCTTCCATATCGATAACCTCACAGCCACGTGCCTCGCGATAGTAGGCTGGCCATTGATCGGGCGCGAACATCTCTGGTCGTTTACTCAGTAATTGAGTCCCTCCGGGAATTATTTTTTTTGCTTTGCAATAAGCCTCCTGCACATCGGGCACATTCTGCGTTGACGATAGACCCAGCAATCGCCTCGCTCCATGGCAGAAGACCTCCTCCACATCGCCATCGGTAAGATGTTGGTTGAGACAGGCCTGCTTCAATGCCAACAACGATTCGATACCCAAAAGCGTTGGGCTGGCAAATCGTGATCGACGGAAATCCGCTTGTACTTCATCGAGCCAAAGGAAACCGTCGGCAAGATTGATACATCGAGTTCGCATCTCGCTAACACAAAAATCGGCACCAAAAAAAAGCCGAGTTGGTCCAAACATCTTTAAGATGGCCTCGAAGGCCGCTGGTTCGCATACCGCGGAAGTGTCGAAGAACACATTGTCAAGGCCGCGAAGTGACGAGATGCCCTCAACGGTATGCTGACCACAAAACCCGCGAGCGGCGTGCGCCAAAATTAGCTTGGCATCGGAGTATCGCTCGCAGTGCTCGCGGATGTAAGACTGGTTGGCCGGTTCGGCAAGCGCACGTGGCAATACCATGTGCAGCATGATGACCAGCTCGAGTCGGTCTGCGATCTCCCATGCCCATTCGGGAATGAACTCCGCCGTGGGAGCAAACATGGTGTCGGCTCGATCTGCGAACAGATGATAGACCTTAAACCCGACGAAGCGATCGGCAACGATCTGCCTCTCGACCGCGGTTGGGTCTTGGCCGGGTGTGACAATCATCAACGCTCGTGATGTGGGGTCATTTGTAATCTGATCGGCCATGAACCGATTCGCTGCGGCGATGTCCAGTCCGCGCGTTGGGAAGGGAAAAAATAACCCACCTGACGGCGGACGCTCCGGCATCCACATCGAGAGTCGTTCGTCGTAGACGGACCGTGTCACCTCTGCCGGACCCGCCGCCGCGAGCGAGGGCGTCGACACGCCAAGGTCCACGACTCGCCAGAGATGAGCGTGGGCATCAAACGCGCCCGGCGGGACAAAGCCCTTTAACTGTGTGTTAAATAGATCGACATCCTCACTGCCGACAGTCGCCCACACATACGGGTCAAGGGCGCCATCTCGATTGTGCTTTGAGGCCATCATCGCGGAGCGAGTCCAATCCTTTACTTGCTGCACCACTTGTCCTGCAGAGACTGCTGCACAACGGCCGGATTATACCTTCCGACTGCTGCCAAAAATAGCGATTATTGCCGGTTCCGGCAGGTTCTGAATTCAATCGTTTGACGTTGATCTCGACGAAAGTAAGAATGCACAGATCTCCTTTGTTCATTTTCCTGGAGGATAGGTCGTGTTTTCATTGAAATCCAACTGCCGTCGACTTTGGTTGTTCGGTTGCGTCGTGGCGTTTTGTGCCAACGTGCTCGTTGCTGATCTGGGAGTTTGTCGAGCGGACGAAGGCGACGACAAAAAGCCAGTTGCCGAAATCCAGGACAAAAAACCGAATAACAAAAAGAAAAATCGCAAGAAGAAGTCGGCTGATGACACCGGTAAGCGACTGGATGCGATCGAGAAAGCACTGCAACAGCTTGCCACCGACATGAAGGCTCTGAGGCAATCGTCGACGGGCGAAACGGATGTGGACGACGAGCAACAAGAGCCAAAGGCTGAACCGAAAAAAGAACCAGTACCCGTCAGCATGAAGCTGGAATCGCAATGGCTAAAAGACGTCCCCTGGCGGTCGATTGGACCTGCCAACATGGGCGGTCGTATCACCGACATTGTCGTTCATGACGAAGACCCATCGTTGTGGTGGATTGCCACGGCATCTGGCGGTCTTCTTAAAACCAAAAATCAGGGCGTGACTGTCGAACATCAGTTTGACCGTGAAGCAACGGTTTCGATCGGTTGCATCGCGGCAGATCCAAAAAACAAGGAAGTGCTGTGGGTCGGAACGGGCGAAGTCAATCCACGTAACTCGGTGTCGTACGGCGATGGGGTCTATAAATCGGTCGACGGGGGCAAGAGTTGGAAGAACATGGGGCTGAAGCGGAGCTACCAGATAAGTCGAATTCTGATCGATCCCTTCGATACCGACACGGTCTACGTCGGTGTCCAGGGACGGCTGTATGGCACGAGTTCCGAAAGAGGCGTTTACAAGACCACTGACGGCGGTAAATCGTGGGTGAAGGCATTGTATGTTGATGATCGCGCCGGAGTGATCGACATGATCATGCATCCGGAAGATCCGAATACAATCATCGCCGCGTTTTGGGACCGACTGCGTGACGGCTTTGATAGCTGGCCAGGTAGTGAAAAGAGGCCCGAGGGCAACGATGGTTATGAACCCATCCGAAAATGGGGCCCGGGCGGTGGATTATACAAGACGACCGACGGAGGAGCCAATTGGAAGAAACTCTCGGTCGGACTGCCGACTAGCATGACCGGGCGAATTGGCATGGACTGGCAAACGAAGTCGCCGCACGCGATTTATGCAATCATCGATTGCGAAGACATCGGCAAGGGTCCCAAGCGGTTCATCGCGTTTCTTGGAGCGGTCGGTCGTGACATCGATGGTCAAGCTACCATTACTCAGTTGCTGCCAGAGAGTCCTGCGGAAAAGGACGGTATTAAAGTCGGTGACGTGCTGCGGAAAATCGATGGTGAAGATGTTGGCGTATTTGATGAGTTGCTGGATGTGTTGCGGAAAAAAAAGGTCGGTGACAAGATGACACTAGCACTGCGTCGCGGTGATGAAGATGTCACCGTTGAGACCAAGCTGACGGGGCGGCCTGGTACGTCGCAACGCCGAGCAGCGCCGAGTGTGTGGTTGGGTGTGACCGGCGCCGATCAAGAAGGCAAAATCGTGCTGTCTAACATCACCGAAGGTGGTCCGTCGGCTAAGGCAGGACTCAAGCAAGGCGATATTATCGCCAAAGTCAACGATAAGGACGTCGCTGATTACGAGGGACTGATCGCCCAGGTTCGCCGGATGTCGGCAAGCGACAAGCTCAAGCTACAGGTCACTCGAGGTGAGGAGTCGGTCGAGATTACCGTGACGCTCGAGCGGCGGCCAGGATCCGGCAGACAGGCGCCCGCTCAAAGTAACGTGTTCATGGGAATTCAAGGCGAAAACGCGGAGAAGGGCGGCGCCCTGCTGACCACCATTACCGACGGGGGGCCCTCCGAAAAGGCCGGTCTCAAGGAAGGTGATGTGGTGCTGAAGATCGACGGCAAGGACGTTGCCGACTACCAAGATCTGGTCACCGAGATTCGCAGCCGAAAACCCAACGACACGATGAAAGTCGCAGTTCGACGAGGCAAAAAGACGGTCGAAGTCGAAGTCAAACTAGGAGATCGTTCAAACACCTCATCGCTGCGTCCCTACACTTATTCGTATTTTGGCCAGACGCCAAACATTCAGGATCAACAGGGATCTAAAGGATCCGATTATGGCGGCGTCTATCGCTCCTACGATGCGGGTGAAACTTGGGAACGCGTCAATTCTCTGAACGTTCGCCCAATGTACTTTAGTGTCGTTCGAGTCGACCCGAGCGATGATCAACGCGTCTACGTCTTGGGTGTATCTCAGTTTCGTTCGATCAATGGTGGAACGACGTTCACCAGCGACTTTGGTCGCGGTGTTCATGCGGATGGCCACGACCTGTGGATCGATCCCAAAGATGGCCGACATATGGTCATCGGCGGAGACGGCGGTTTCTACGTGACCTACGACTACGGCGATAATTGGGACCATATCAACACTGCTGCCATCGGTCAGTTCTATCACGTCACGATTAGTGCCAAGAAACCCTACTGGGTGTTTGGCGGACTTCAGGACAATGGTTCTTGGAGCGGTCCGGCGATCAGCAAGAAGGGTGGTGCTATTAACGAAGATTGGATCTCTGTTTCTGGAGGCGATGGGTTTGTCTGTCGAGTGGACCCGGATGACCCCGACCTTGTCTACTATGAGAGTCAAAACGGACGGATCGGTCGACGTCATTTGAAAACTGGCGAGGCCGACGGTCTTGGCTACAGCCTCGTTTTGGTTTCTCCGAATTCAGCACCCGATCATGCGCTTGCACAAAACTGGCGAGCGCGCCTCGATTGGCCCACGGCTAGTTGAGGGAGTCAGCTACCGCTTTAACTGGAACACGCCGTTCATCCTTTCCAACCACAATTCGAAGATTTTTTACAGCGCGGGAAACTATGTGTTCCGGTCGCTTGATCGTGGTAACGACTTGCAGGCGATCTCGCCGGAAATCACGTTGACCAAACGAGGCTCGGCGACTGCTCTTTCTGAATCGCCACGTAATCCCAATGTGCTTTATGTCGGTACCGATGACGGTGCCTTGTGGGTGACACGCGATGGTGGGCATCAATGGGACAACATTACCAAGAATCTCGGAATCGACGAACCTCGATGGGTCGCCACAATCGAAGCGTCGCGATTCAAGGAGGGGCGAGTGTTCGTCTGCCTCGATGCTCATCGATCCGACGATGATAACCCGTACGCACTTGTTTCAGAGGACTTCGGTGAGACCTTTCAGCCTCTACACAAGGACCTTCCCTGGGGATCAACACGTTGCCTCCGCGAAGATTTGGTGAATCCCAACCTCTTGTACCTCGGTACGGAATTTACTCTGTGGGTTTCCCTTGATCGTGGGCAAAACTGGAGTCCATTGGGACTTGGCCTACCAACGGTGGCCATTCACGAAGTCGCAATGCATCCGTCAAATGGCGAGATCGTTGTCGCAACCCACGGACGCAGCCTTTGGGCCTGTGATGTCACCGGCCTACGGTCATTGAAGTCCGATCACATTGCCAAGGATATCGCATTCCACGAACCGAACGATGTCATCCGATGGCGTAGTGATCTACGCCGCGGTCGAACGAACCGGCGTTACATCGGCAACAATCCTACGAGCGGTGCTCAGCTATGGTATTCGCTGCCCAGCAAAGCTGAACGCGTCGCCTTCCGCATTGAAAATATCGATGGCCAGGTCATCAGCGAACTGACAGGTAAGGGAGAAGCGGGTCTGCACCGCGTATCGTGGAACTTGACCGGATCGGTCCAGCGGCGACCTGCCGGCGGAGCTGGTGGCGGTCGACCTGATGGCGGAGTTGGCGCCGTTAGGCCCGGTGGCGGTCGGCCCGCTGGCGGTGGTAGGACCAGAGGTGGCCGACCTGTATCCAATGGAACCTATCGCATTGTGTTGGTCGTCGATGGAAAGGAACTTCAAGCTCGCACCGTGACGTTGGTTCAGGACCCGTCGCTGCCGGCCGATTCGATCGCCGATGAACAATACGAACTGATGCTGCTGAACGATGAACTGGCCGTAGAGATCAAGCGGCAGGCAAAGAGCGAAGGGCGCACTCACTATCACGATGATTAGGACAGTGCGCTATGGTTCGAGCCTAAGGGGGCTGTTGTGCTGGTTGCGATGCCGCCGCATCACAATTGTCTGACACGAAGTCACAAAGGCACGAAGAAGTTACTGATACGGGGAATCGGTTTGTTTCCGTCGTAACCAGCCAAGTCCCAGCATCAAATTGAGCTGCTCGGAAGAGTCGTCAAACATGATGAGGAAAAACTAGATGCATGATTACGGCGAGGATGCCCTTAGTCGGCGTGAGTTTGCTCGACGGTCTGGACAGGCGTTCGCGGTGGGTACACTCGGTGGCGCCGTCGCCTTTCCGGCTGTGGCGGCGGGTGCGAAGACCGCGCGGGTCTTTCGACTGTGGGCCATTTCCGATGCTCATGTCGGCACCGACCTGCGGCATCACAAACGAGAGAGTCTGGCCGATGCGATTCGCCAGAGTGAACGGGGTGGTGACGACGGCGGCCCAGCGTTCGATTGGGACGTGGCGGTTCATTTGGGGGATTCATCCGGAAACCAAGGTTCGCCCAAAGACGATGAGGGCCAGGAAATCGTGCGGCAGTTTGGTGCGGCCCGAAAACACGTTCGGGAACAGTTCTATAACTTGGCGGGGAATCACGACGCGACTTTCGTTGATGAGAGGACGCAGTGGTGGTTTCGCAAGTGGCTCGATCCGACGGGCGAGAATACTGTGTCGTCTGGTGTCGATCCAATGAACCGTCCCTACCCTGTCGTGGGAACGTGGGAGCGGTACACATTCCGCGCTGGCAATCTACTGTTTGCCATGATGAGTGACCGAAACGATATTGGACCACCTGTTGGCCGCGGTGACCGCGGCGGATTCCCAGCCGGAGCGGTGACGAGCGCCACGTTTGCCTGGTGGAAAGATCTCGTCGAGAAAAACCCGGATTCGATCATTATCTCGTGCCATCATCACATGCTTAAGCAGACCACCGTCGCCTCCGGGGAATGGGAGGGGTTTACAAAGACCAGCGACGGAAAATGGAAATCCGATTACCACGGCTATTTTCCAGAGGGTGGCCCACGTGGAGCGTCCTATTTGTATTGGTTGGAGGACAAGCCCGACGCGCAGGCGTTCGAGTCGTATTTGTCGGACAATCGAGGTGCGATCGATCTATGGCTCGGTGGCCACACTCACACCGGTCCCGACGATCAGAAAGGCGGACGTAGTCATATCGAACGCAAGTGGGACGTCAACTTCGTCAACGTTTCTGCGCTCACCCGTTGCCATGGCCATCGGCATTCAACTCCGATGAGCCGTCTGTTTACTTTTACCGAAGGAAGCGAAAAAGTACGTGTTCAATGCTACTTGCATACTTCGCAGTACAAACCGCAAGGCTGGTACAACAAAGTGGAGCGGACTATCGAGATGGGGAAGCCGTTTCGGTTCGCAGTGCAGTAGAGACTCTTCGGCTCAGAGAGAATTCTGTCTGGCGTCTGATTGCGATTCCCCTTGGAGAGGTTCGTATTTGAGCAGTTTGATTTGCCACGGTCCGCCAATGTGATATGTCACGCCGCGCCATTCGACGTGCCGTGTGAAACAGGCAGAGAACAACGACGCCGCGTAGATCAACTGCGTCAACGGGATGGCCCATAGCGTATGCAAGGCGCCGCGCCATCCGAGCCAATCAACCGACTCTCCTCGGTCCTTAGCAATACGGCGGGCCGACGCCTCCAACAGTGCCAGCATGGTCATGTTCATCAGTTGATAGGCCGCCAAACCAGCGGCGATGCCTCCGGCTAGTGAATACTGCTCGCCCCAGAGTGCGACCGCCAACCAAGCGGTAGCCGCCACGTTCAGCACGGTTGTATAAACTCCGTGAAACGCGACCAGTCCCCAATACGGATGGTATAGTCGAGCGGTCAAGAGCTGCCGGGAGCACCAGCGGTAAAAGCCGTACATGTCACACGTTTCGCGGTTGACCATCAAAAGCGACGGAACAAAGGCGACCTGTAAACCGAGCGGTCGCAGCACGCCCATCAACATGGTGTCTTCACAAAACGCACGGCTCCAGCGATCCGGTAAACTGGCCTCACGGAGTACGGAGGTCTTGATGGCCATGGCGCCGCCCCAAGCGATACGATACGAGTACATCTGCACCACGGCGGCCGCATTCCATAAGTACCGAACCAATGTCGCGGCCGAAACTCGCTCGGGCATGTACCAGCGGTTCCCGGTCGCCGCACCGACACACGGATCCGCCAAGGCGGCGGCCAATTCGCGAAGCCAACTTGGATGGGCAATGGTATCGGCATCTAATTGCGCAAGTATCTTACGCGACTCATCCAGCTGATCGACGGCCTGTAACAGACTGCTGCATTTCAAGCTGCAGGTCGTCAGCGGTTCTTTTAGTGCTTGAATTCGGACGTTCGTCGCTCCTTGTTCCGCCACAGCCTGCTCGACTTGCAACCAAGCCGGATCATCGGGGTGGTCGACAATCACCAACAACTCATAGTCCGGATAATCCAAGTTCAATACGGCGGTCAGGCATTCCGACAAGAAGGGATCGCCACCGCGCAGGCAGAGCACGATGGTGGCTGACGGACATTGGTCATCGGGCAGAGGTACCCGTCTCCAAGTTGCCAAGACCCTCGTGAACAGCAAAGTGATCGCGGACTGCGACACGATCGAGAGTGCGACCACCGCCCAAAAGGTCCAGAAAAGTGTGTCCACAGTCCGTTTACCTGTCACGAGTAAAAACGTAAGGTCGCGTTAATCTGCATCCGGTTCGCTTACGCGAGATACTGATGCGTGGTGTTGAGTTGGCGCGAATAACCTGCCGAGCGGACCATACAGTAGTGCTGGCAAGACCAGCAGATCCGCTAACAGTGCGGAAGTCAACATGAAGAACATCATCCAAGCGAACCGCTTGATCGGGCCGAATTCGCTACCGACAAAAACCAGCAGACCGAGGCCGCAAATCAACGAAGTTTGTATCATTGCAGCCGCGCAATGTTGAAAGGCGTATTGGATTGCGTCGCGGCGAGACCAGCCTTTCGCTGAGCCACGGCGAAACCAGGTGATAAAGTGCAGCGTGTCGTCCACGGCGATCCCCATGGCCGCAGTGGCGGTCATCACTGTTCCAACTTCGATCTTGATACCCAGCCAGCCCATGACCCCAAACACAAGTGCACAGGGCAGCACGTTGGGAATCATCGATACAACTCCGGCAGCGGCGTTTCGCAAACCGATCAACATGAATTTCGATACCGATGAGGCTGACTGGAACTCGCGCCAGGAAAATCCCATGAGCATGGCGATCATCGCCATTGTGATCAGGCCGAATGCCATAATGAAACTGTTGATCAAGTCGATCAACATCTGCTCTTGTGCCTTTTGGATCAACGGAAGACCGCCACTATACAAAGCACGCGCGTCGGGGAACTCAGCTCGGACACCGACCAGCACTTCGTTGACTTCGTGCTCCAAGTCACGGAGTACGCGTTGGTAATCGACTTGACCACTCGCCGGCACGTTCGCGCTGATCCGCCACCAGCCCTCATTGCCCACTACGCGAAAATAATCAAGTTCGGCAAAACTGTCGAGGTTCTTGGCCAAGTGCATTTCGATCGTCCGGCGGCGAGCGCGCTCCCGAAAGCTGAACCCCGTGACGTCGGTGTCTGGTAGAAACGGACCAAAGGTTGCCACGGAGGCGACCGCGCCCACGCCTTCAATCTCCCTGACTCGATTTTGGATTCGTTGGACTACAAGCAATCGGTCGATCATCGGCGTGGCGTACGGCTCGGGGTCTTCTTCCACCAGGGGCAATTTGACCACGACTTCGACGGGGACGAGCGGACCGATCTTGTCCTCAATCCAGCGATAGTCGCGAAGGATCCGGGCGTCGTCGTCGAACATGTCGTGTAATGCGACGGAGGGCAGGCAGCGAACCACGCCGAAATAACATGCGACCAGACCCGCGATGGCGACGACGGTGATCCACATGTGTCGCCGTGTGGTCACGCCAAGTAAACGCTGCCAACTCTTTGGGCGCGGCCCAGTACTCCTCTGTTTCGCCGAGTTGTCCTGTCGCCGTGCCCAGCCCTTCAATTGAATGTGATCCCACAGAACGGGCAGCAAGAGGAACAGGAACGCGGTACCAAACAATAATGCGAGAGCTGCGTAGATGCCAAATTTTTGAATCGGTACTAAATAGCTGGCTGTCAAAGAGACCAGGCCCAACGACGTTGTCAGCGATGCTAGCAGGCATGGTGACCAACCGTAACCGATTGCCCGTCGAGTTGCGCCCGGCAAGCCGTGTTCGCGGACGGCCGCGCCGTAATAATTCGTCAGATGTACCGCCGACGATACACTGAGTACGAAGACCAAGGACGGAGCCATCAATAATACACTGTCCATATGCCTGCCCGTGAAATGCACGAGGGCGAATGTGAATTGATGGTTGAACCAGGCGACCAGAGAGGCCATCAATGCTAACGGCAGGCTGCGAAAACCAATTGTCATGAAGAAAAAACAGGCGACAAAAGAGAGCATTCCCAAAACCATCAAGTTCTTTTGGCTGGCCTCGTCAATTGCCACGTTGTCGACCGATGTACCGGCGATGCGAAGTTGTTTTGATGTTAATCCCTCAACCTCTTCGGCTGCGTCATAGATTCGCTCAACCGCCAATCGTCGGGCTTCAGCAGTGTGGTCGGTTGGCTGAGCTACCAGGCACGTGGTCTCTAGATCGGGTCCAACCAACAGGCCCACCATTCGCGCTAACGCCTCTTGTTCAGTCAACTCAAGCGGCTCATCTTGTAGCTGTTCAATAGCTTCGGCCCCATTGACCACTCGGCGTATTGCCATCGTTTGGCCGGGAGCGACGTGCTTTAGCTCAGCCGTCAATGCCGTCAGCCGAGGATCGTCGAGTGTGCAGCCTGGCCAACTGACCATGATGAACTCGTCGCTGCCGAACTGGCTTGCATACTCTCGCAATCGACGTGTCTCTTCTAGATGGTCCGGCAACCAGTCAGCCACGTCATTCGAGTTACCCTCGAGCGCGCGCATGGCACCGATCACGACGAAAACGCTGCCAACAAGAAACGTGGCAAGGATCAACCAACGATGAAACGGAGAGAACAGCGAGTCCATCTGCGACAAAGAAGGGGTTGGAGGGGCGGTTTTGAGGGGCAAGCGAACGGACAAGGTACGCAACTTCCACTTGGCTGTCTACGCAGACTTTCCGCAACCGGAAGGAGCTCTGGGACCGCTAAGGTCAAGTCACTCGAGTCAGTTTAGTGCCATCCATCAGACCGATGCGTCAAATCCAGGGTTGTTGCAAGATTTGGCCGCCGTTCTGGTCCTGGAACCCCCCTTATGAGGTGTTGTACTCAGTGGCATCGGTGAATTAGGATTTTCTACACTCAACATCCGGATGAACGAGAACGACGACCGGGAAATTCCGGCCACCAACGGGAGGACCGTTGAAAGAAAACGTAATCACCACAGAAGGTATCCATCATTGTCTAAATACGTCTTCTTGACAGGGGCCACAGGGCTGGTCGGGCGGTATCTAATTCGTGACCTGCTGTTGCAGGGGTGTCAATTGGTGGTCCTGGTTCGCTCCACCATGCACCACTCGCCTCAGGAACGCCTGGAGGCCATATTGCAACGATGGGAGAAGGAACTGGGGAAGCTGTTGCCTCGCCCAGTCTGCCTCGAAGGTGACGTTTGCCAAGAGAACCTCGGTTTAGATTCTCGGCAAATGCAGTGGGTCGAGGCGCACTGCGACACGATGTTGCACAATGCGGCCGTACTGACTTTTTACGGTTCGGACCGAAGTGCCGATCCGTGGCGAACCAATGTCGGTGGAACGCAACACGTGTTGGACTTCTGCAGTCGCGTCGGTTTGCGCGACTTACATTATGTGTCGACCGCCTACGTCTGCGGCAACCGTGAAGACAGGGTAATGGAAGACGAGTTGGATCCACATTGCGGTTTTCGTAACGACTATGAAGAAAGTAAGTACCTGGCGGAGAAACTCATTCGCGAGGCTGACTTCTTAGATCAACTGACTATCTACCGACCGGCAGTAATCGCTGGCGATTCGCAAACCGGATATACCAACACATATCACGGCTTGTACATGTATTTGAAACTGATCAGCGTGTTGGTGCGAAATGCTCACCCGGACGACAACGGCGTCCGTGACACACCCGTTCGCCTCAACATGACGGGCGACGAGCCACGCAACATCGTCCCTGTGGATTGGGTGTCGAAAGTGATCTGTCACCTGTTCAACACACCAGCCGCCCATGGCGGCGTCTATCACCTGGCGCCCGAACAGCCGTTGACGCCACGTGAGATTGTCGATGCGGGGTACAAGTACTTTAATTCTCGTGGCGTTGAATTCGCTGGCAAGGATTCGGAAGAGCACGCTCCGATCAGTGACATCGATCAAGCGTTACATGAAAACAAGGCAATTTACCAACCCTACGAGGCTTCGGACCCCTGTTTTGATGTCAGCGAACTCCGGCGGATGGCGGGACACTTGCCGTGCCCGGTAATTGATGTAGCGATGTTGCATCGGTTTTGGAATTACGGGGAGGAAGATCGTTGGGGCAAGCGGCGCGAGACCCAGCCGTCCACAGATTTTTGGGTAAGTGAGTATCTGTCGAAGCTGGAATGCTCGGTCCCCGATTCAGCTCGCGGTAACGGTGATCATGTGGAGCCCGTATCATTTGGCCTGAATGTACTTGGACCAGGTGGTGGGCAGTGGCGACTGACCGTCTGCAAATCACAGGTATCCGAGGTTGTCCCGGGATTGCCAAGCCATGGTCCTATCTTGACGTTTCGATCCGATATTTTGGCGTCAGCCTGCTCAGGTGATCCATCGCAAAACGATGATCTAACGGCGATGGTCGGAGAAGCTAGCGACGGCTCACTCAACGATCGGACAGCACAGCAGATTGCCGACTCACTATTTGGCGTATCGTCCTAGCCCAACAGTTCTCACCGTACCGCACAAATCTCTGATCAAAACTCTTTCAGTTGTTGGTCAGATGGCGTGGGCGTTAAAGTCCGCTCGAAGGTCGACGTTTCTTCAAGGAATCTCCGCGGAACTTCACTGCTGGACCGACCGACCAAGCCCAACACTTATCGAAATTCACGGACACAAACCCACACCTGCTGACTGGCGCAACGGCGTATGCCAGACTGAATGGACTTGTGTGGCACAGTGAGCCCAACAGACTAGGTGCAACGCACGGACGCAGACAGAACGACAGGCGATTTAATCGGAACGACTTGATTCGCGAATTGCCGAGACGAGCATTTCCAAAAGAAGCTCTGCCGAAGTTCTCGGAATGGCCGTTGCGTTGTAATGCATGCTTATTGACATTCGATTCGCATAGGTAAAGACGGCAAATGCCGCGTAGTTCTTTGGGCGCAACGGAGCCGTTCCATCAACGGATAGCAATTCCATATTTCCACTACTGAGAAAGCCATCACGACGCGGCAACGGCAGATCTTCAAAGAGACGTCCGAGGTTGGTAAAAGTTGCGGAGTTTAAGCACTTCTCACCTTGTACGATTTTCTTCAACCCACCTGGCAACCACCTCTGCAGCCACAACGTCCACAAGAAAGTAAATCCAAGTTCGTGTCTCTTGATGGTGTGCATTTGTCGACAAATACCCTCCAATAGCGACTTCTCATCGTCACAATCCCGGCCGCGTCGATCGACAAAAACGGAGCCGACGACATTCGTTGCTGGCATCTCGGTTTCGAATTCCGATCGCACACTAATCGGTATCATGAGCCGCAACCAAGACTCTGGTTCGTTGACATCATTTGCGATTCGCCAGCGATTCAAAGCCAGATAGACGTCGCGAATCAATAGGTCGTTGACCGTGGCACCTTTGTCTTTTCCTGCGGAACGAATCGCCGCCAATTCGTCCGGTTCGAAACGATGGACAATTCCTGGTGGAAAGCCCTCGGGGGCTTCATCTGATCCAGCTGTCGGCGCGTCGGGTAGGATCGGTTGTGGCCGATGCATTGCGAACTCGCCTGCTCCCAACAGGCCGACCGACTGATGCGGGATCATCTTGACCCGTTGCCAAAGGTCTCGTCCGTAGAATGTCCGCCGAGCGAGCAATTGCTCATCGAGTTTTGGGAAGTCGGGCAATTCCGATCTGAGGCCGCAGAGTCGATCGTAGGCGATCAACCAGTCGCCGATAAACTGAAACGCCCCCTTGCCATCCAGGCAAATGTGGTGGAAGACAAAATAGAGCGTCGACGATCCGTCGTTCATGGAATCGAAGAGGCGAAAGCCGGTTTCCCGACGAATATCCATGTAGCCAAGATTGGGATAGGTACCATCCACAGTTACCGATTGTAGTTTCGCTTCAGCGAGCTCCTTAGATGCCGGTTGCCAGACAAGGTCTCGCCCAACCTGCTCGACCAACGACGTCAGCAATGGATGGCGGATCAGCGAGATTTGCGTCGCCTCTTGCGCCTTGTCGCGGTCCAATTCGCCTTCAAAACACAAGCGTAAGCAGACAATCCAGGGGGCGGAAGGACGGTCGTCAAAAAACACTAATCGTTCGAACGTCGTCAGTGGTAGCGGGAATAACATGAATGCGCCTCGCATTCTTTCCGTTCAGCTTCGGTTGGCTGATAGGGGTTTCCGTGCGATGAACCCGATACGGTTTTTCAACAGGCGATAGTCGCCATAGCGGCGAACCGAGCGCACCTTAAAACCGACTCGACTCAACATGGCCATCACATCCGCCCGCTGGTAGAGTTGGAGTCGATGAACCTCCTGACCGCGGCGGTACAATTTGCCAACTTTACGGTAAGTGACAATGTTTCGAGTCAAAATGTTCTTCTTGTAGTCGACCTCGAATTCCACCAGGCACGTCCAGTCATCACCTTCCCAGTACGTCTTGGGACGGTTTCGGTCCACTTCGATTTCGGCAAGGTCGAAAACAAACAGCCCGCCGGGCTCTAATGTGCGGAACACACGTCGGCAGACTTGAGCAAGTGCTTTCGGTGAGTTCGTCTTGTCAAAGAGGTAGCCAAGGACTTCACCCAAACCGGTGACAATCTTGCACTTTGGGATTTCGAAGTCCAGGCAAGATGACACATGGAACGATGCATCCGGCACGCGTTTGCGGGCGATGTCGACCATCGAGGGCGAAATGTCCACGCCGACGACCTCGTATCCTGCAGTGACCAGGCGGTCTGCCCATATTCCACCACCGCATCCCATGTCGACAACCAAACCGGAATCCAGACCGCGTTTGGCGAACAAGCTGAGGAGACCTGGTGCCGACCCCTCGGCAAAATCTGGCATGCTATCGTGGATATAGGCCAGGTCATCTCCGTACGCGGCAATTTCGTCTTTTTTTGCCATCGATCGCCCGCTGTTGCTCAAGTGGTTAGTCGCTGATTCGCTCGCTAATGTCGCCGCTTTGTTTGTGGCGAAGGATGAGCTTCGTCTTACCGTTGGGCATTTTCTCTTCCTTGACTAGCAAGTGTTGGTCGTCGAACTCTCGAAAACTCTTAACGCTTTCAACATTTTCGCGGCCACGCCACACGGGCAGGTTCACTAACTCCCACTGTTTCGACTGCATTGAAAGGTAGGCTGAATCGATAATCGCATTCACGACATATCCGTCATAGAAAGTCTCCATCGGCGTACTTTTGTTTTCGATCGCGTTGAACATGTCGGTGAACATCTCCACGTAACCCAAGGCTCCTGATTCGTCTCCGACAGGAAATAGCCAACCACCGGTACTTTCCGCTTTTTCTGCCACATAGCTGGATGTGCCAGTGGCGGTGTACATTTCCATACCGGTTCTCAACCAGTGGTTCAGCCAGATCGTGCCTTCGGTGCCAACGATTTCGTCTCTTAGGTCCATGCCACCGCGAAACGCCCAACTTACTTCGAACTGTCCGATGGCACCGTTTTCGTAGCGAACGAGTCCAATTGCGTGATCCTCGGTCTCGATGGGATGCACCTGCGTGTCGCCCCAGCACATGACTTCGACCGGACGGATGTCCTTGCCGATGAAGTTGCGTGCGATCTCAATACAGTGGCATCCCAAATCGACGATCGCGCCACCGCCGGCAAACTCCTTCTTCCAAAACCAGTCGCTATGCGGTCCTGGATGTGTCTCCCGCGAACGAACCCAGAGAATTTTCCCCACGCTGCCATCGCTGACAGCTTGGAGTGACTTGAGGGTCTTCGGCGTGTAGACAAGATCTTCCAGGTACCCATTAAAGACACCAGCTTTCTCGACAGCTTCTAGCATTCGCAGTGCCTCATCGGCAGTGCGGCCGAGGGGTTTCGTGCAGAGAACGGCCTTACCGGCCTCGGCCGATGCCATCACGGCCTGCTCGTGCAGATGATTTGGCAAAGCGACAATCACGGTGTCGGTTTCGTCATCGTCGATCGCTTCTTGCATGTCCGTCGTGAACCGTGGAATGTTCCTCTTTTCCGCGAAATCACGCACTCGGTCGGCGGACCTTGAATAGACAACTCGGACTTGGTCCCGGCCCCGATTGCTGTGTAATGAATCGGTATAGAACGATCCAATCAGTCCTGTTCCCAGCATGGCGATCCGACTCACAATATACCCTCATTTGTTTCGTTCGAATGGGAAGGCCGTGATTCACAATCGCGCTCGAGGAGAATGCTCCGTACTTTTTCATCCGACCATTGTTCAAGCGGAGAATAATTCGGATGCCGACCGCCGGTGATAAACGGATCGTTATGACGAGTGTTGTAGCAGCAAATCAGCGACCAACGTGAATAGTCGCTTTCGTTTCTGCTTGAACAATGTAGCAAGTTTCCATGGAAGAACAACGCATCGCCAGGACTCAGTTCGCAATGCACGAGCTCGTGTCGTTGCCGCGCTTCGTCGACACGTTCTTGTTCCGCTCCCATTTGTTCACCCGTCGTGCCGTGATTGATTCGCCCAAGTTTGTGAGAGCCACGAAGTACCTGTAGGCAGCCGTTTTCGCGAGTAGCTCGGTCAACGGCAAGCAAACAACTACCCATGTCGGGATAGAGGCAGCCGAAGTTGTACCAATAGCCGTAGTCCTGATGCCACTCCCAGGCTCCACCGACCTTCGGTTCCTTCAACATCATTTTGTGGTGGTAATGGTAGACCTCGTCGTTCAGCAGTTGTTCCATCGTCTTTACAACACGATTCGAACGAGCGATCGCCGCATAGGGCGAGTCTTCGGCGAGGTCATTCCAGAGTGCGAGCTTGCTTTTGGCGCCGGTCGAGTCGTTTCGCGTGTACGCGTCCGCACCTAGGCGGTCGTCCGCCGTTGCATAACGAAGTAAGGCGCCAATTTCTTCGTCGTCAAACAGTTTTTTGGAAACAACGAATCCATCGCGTTGAAATGTCTTCGCCCAATCGTTCAGTTGTGTCTCGGTCATCGTTATCTTGTCCCCGTTCGACGAGATAGCCACGTGAGTAGGTGCTCTACTACCTTAGGCAATACGCGTCGACCATCAGTCGTGAAATTGCAGGCCCATTCTTTTACGTTCCTGCACTTTGTCCATGTCGGCGGTCGAACCGACATTGGATCGGAAATGGCTACTTTCGGTCACTCGCTGGGGAACGGTGCAACCGTCATCCGACCATAGCCCCCTGGCCACTTGCTCTCGACTTCCACTTGCCCCACGAATTCGTCGTCACCCAACCCGAAGCAGTAGTCCACAGGACAACCCAATTCGTAACAACCGCATGTCATCTCTCCTCATTCCAACGCATGCCCTATTATCGCCATGATCGTAGCCTCGCTGCAATATCTGAGATAATCGTGCGGCCGATCGAGTTGGTCGACGTTAGGGCTCACGCTGAATGCCTAAGAACTTGATCTCTGTCCGATTGGCGGTGGCTTGAAAGCGGATGAGGTAGACTCGGTTTGGAGCGCGACCGCTGGCACAGTATGGCAATAGAATGGTGTCATCGTCGAGTATCCATGAACCCGGATACCCGTAACTTGATGTGTCGAGCGGAATGTCCTTCGACCAATTCTTGCCTTGATCCCCGCTGATCCAGGCTCGCAGGTTGTTGCATGTCGCCACCACCACTACCGTCCCGTCGCGCAGCACAATTAGCTGCGGCGCCTTGAATTTTGCACTTCCTGCAGGCACGACACGTGTTCCCTTGTCTCTCCATGTCACACCCTTATCATCGGAATAGAATACTGCTCCGTCCGGACGCGTCACCAACATCAGCCGGCCGTCCTTTAGTTCGGCAATTGCCGGTTCGTCGATGTTGTTGTCGGGGCGGATGATCCTTGAGATGACTCGCCATGACTTTCCGGAGTCGTCGGAGCGTCGAATGGCGCCTCGGAGGAATTTGCTGCCGCTCTCTTGGTAGTAGGTTGCCCACAGTATCCCGCCATCGGCGAGTTGAATGGGGCGGCCGCCGTGAGCCCGTTCGTAAAAACTGCCGGGGCTGTCGAGTCCGATCGGTCGAGACCACGTCAAACCACTGTCCGTTGATCGGATGACGAATTGTTTCGTGTTGAGTCCGTCGATGTCCGATCGAAAAGCAGCGGGCGCCTTGGTGTAGCCATACCACGAGGCTTGAACTCCTACAAAACAGAGAACCGTCCCGTCGCGACATGTGAAAACGGCGTGAGCTCCGTCGTCGAGTCGATGGTCAAGGATTGTCCGCGGCTTTGACCACGTTTTGCCACCATCGGTTGATCTGCAGGCCATGGTCCGCCCGCCTGTCGGGGCGGGAAATTCGAGTGGCCAGCCACTCTCCAACCACCGTTTGCGGAGCTCAGCTTCAATTAGCCGCGGTTGAGCGAATGATGAATGCCAGTACCCTGCCGAATGAACCAGCAATAGGTCACCATTTGGCATTCGATCGATTCCGCCTGGCCAACCAACGAAGTCACCTAGACCGGGAAATGCCTCTGGTCGATTATGGTCCGCTGCTGTCACGCAGAGTCGGGCTTGCCTGACGTCTGTTTCCTTCTCGGCCGCTTCCGCGGCACTTGCGAAAGGAAGGCACAGCCCAACTGCCGTCCAAAAACCAACGGAGATACCGAATCGGCGTGACAATATACACTCGCCCGTATACCAGTTGAATGGAAATTCTGTAGACAGCTCGCGAAATCTAACACACGTATCGTGTCGATGCAAACCAATGAGAAGGCGTGCCTCGGTACAAATCGCATGGACGGCCCATCGGTTCGACCGTCCTCAGCTCAGCGGTGCGATATGATAAGATATTGGGCCTTACCGAGGCAAGGAATTCATACAGAAACACCAGGAAACAAATGACCATAGCCAGCCAGATTAAGACCGAATTGCAGTTGCCCACCTTCGTCGTGCAAGCGTACTTGGAGGGTCTTTCCAATGAAGATCTGTTGCGACGTCCGGTCGACAATGCGAACCACATTGCCTGGCAACTTGGCCATCTCATCGTGGCTGAACACAACTTGAATAATATGGTCTGCGCGGACTCGATGCCCTCGTTGCCCGAAGGGTTTGCTGAGAAATACACGAAAGAAACGGCCGCGAGTGATGACGCCGGTGATTTTTCCACCAAAGAAGAGTATCTGAAATACATGGCCGAGCAGCGATCCGGGACCTTGGCGTTGTTGGACAAGTTGAGTGATGAAGAATTGGAAGCGGCGGCGCCCGAGAACATCCAGAAGTTTGGAGCCACCGTTGGGGCGGTTATCGCGGGGCAGTCGGCTCACTGGATGATGCACGCCGGGCAATGGGTGATCGTCCGCCGGCAACTCGGCAAAGAGGCCAGTTTTTAGGAGTGATTGGAAATGCGTGCCAGGGGCTCTACCCCATAGTGTCCGGTAAACCGGTGGCCGATAGTACGTGGGCCTGTGGCAAGAACCGGACGCTAACGCGTGCTGGCTGATTTGTCGACTTGAACCGCCTCGTCACGCGCGATGCGGAAACCGATGTCGGGGAAGTGGCGTTTGGGAGGGCTGAATCTACGGTAGGGTGAACGGCAATCGCTGGCAACACTGGCCCAACTGCCACCTCGATAGACTCGCATGAGACCTTTTGTCGGCCCCATCGGATCAACAACAGCCGCATGCTCGTACGTTCCGAAACGGTCATGGCACCACTCCCACACGTTACCGTGCATGTCGTAGACTCCCCATGGATTTGGGCGTCTGGTTCCGACTATCTGGGCGTGATTTCGTTTGGGCGACGGGCCAGGCGACGGTGCGCACCACCCGTACTCAGCGAGTAGGTTCTCGTCATCACCGAAGAAAAAATCGGACGTCGACCCGGCACGGCAGGTGAACTCCCACTCCGCCTCCGTCGGTAACCGGTATCGTACGTCTTCCTTCGCGGTTAGACGTTTGCAGAAGGTCACCGCATCGTCCCAACTGATCGACGTTGCCGGGTAATTCAATCCTCGGGGCGTGGGTTCCGATTCTCGCCAAGGCTGCGTGCCCATCACCGCTTGCCACTGGCCTTGCGTCACTTCGGTCAGCCCGATGTAAAAAGTTTGGCTGATTCGTACTCGATGTTCCGGATACTCAAGTTTCTCCTGAGTTCCCAATGCCAAAACTGGACTGCCCATTGGGAAGCTACCAGATTCGATCCGTATCAACTTCATGCCGACGGAGTTGGTGATGGTCTTCACATCCGTTCGCGGGGATGGGTCGGCGGCATAGGCGACCGTCGCAGACAGGGCGATACCGAAAAAGGTGACGTGTAGTGAGTTCATTCTGAAGGGCGCCGGATCGTGCAATCGGTCGACAGGAGTTGGTTGGAGCGGTTTATTCACGTGCTGTATCTAGCATACCATAGCGACTGGACTTGTACTGTCGGAAGTTGTGTGAGCCGAACGCACTAGCGTCGGGTCTTGGTAAGAATCGTGTGACTTGAAACTCGAGGCTAGCGCCTTCGGCTCAGAACGATCATGTAGAATGTCACTGCGTCAACTCAAGCCGACAGGGAAAGATAGAGGATGGAAAACGAAGCCAGCTACATCTGCAAGTACTGTGGTGAAGACATCGTCGTGCCGATTGATTGGTCAGCCGGATCGAGTCAGCAGTACGTCGAAGATTGTTCCGTCTGTTGCAACCCAAACATCATTCATATTCAAATTGGTGACACCGGTGATGTCCAGATTTGGGGAGAAGCGGAGCAAGATCAACATTGATGGACTCACTATGCAGATCCTGCTTGAACGTACGTGAAGTCGTATCCGGTGCGGGATCCACGTTTCTGCTCTGCAAGTTATCGCAGACCGAAACGAGCTTTCCCAAATACCCACCTCAACCTGTCACTCAATGTGACGGGTACTGGGATCGCGCTCACGGTAGGTCATCGTTCAAATTAATAATCCTATCGAACCTCTACGCGGTCTGCCGCCTCGACAAGGAGGCAGCTGTACCCGAATGGGCGCAGGGCGAGTTGGTTTCGATAAGTCGGACGCCGGACGAATTGTCGATTATTTGCCTTCAAGGAGATGTGCCCGTAGACATACGCAAAGAGACTGGTTGGCGTTGTCTGCAAATTGCTGGCCCGCTTGATTTCTCGATTGTGGGCGTCATCGCCACACTAACCGGCACGCTGGCCGCAGCAGACATTAGCGTATTTGCCGTTTCGACATTCGACACCGACTATCTGCTCGTGAAACAACAAGACTTGGACGCCACTGTAAAGTCTCTGACCATCGCAGGGCATCAGATCGTCGTTTAACAACTTGGTTCGCGATGTTGTGTGGCTCTACCCGTACTTCTTGTAGGCCTCGTCCGATTTGATGATGCGAGCACGAATTCGGCCACCCGAGAGTTTCTCGCCGTCGGGGTCGACATAGACGCGGCCGGTTCTACCCGGCTTCACGCTCAATACGTGGATGTTGAAAATGAAGCCCGTTTGGCTGGTCGCCTTGAACCAGTGCACGTTGTCCTTGGTGTCCGAGACCGTCGAGCAGTCACTTCGACCGAATTGTCGATCGATGGTGGGTTTGATGATCATCGACTGCTTATCATCTTCAAGCCGGTCGTAATGTCGGCCGTGAAATTTACCATCGAGAATCACGAAGGCCGTCGCCATATTGTTATGCCCGTGAGGCACTACGGAACGATTCTTCTTTAGCGCAAAGACCTGCGTGCCGAAGATCAGGCGAGTCGGTAGCCCCTCTACTTGAGGTAATTTGGGCCGTGTGCTGTGCTCGCCGCGGTCTTTGAATTTTGTGGTCTTCACCAGCTGCTCGTAATTGATTGCTTTGGTGATGTCGGCGAGATCGATTTTTTTGAAGAGGTCCTCGACACTCTTCTGCCATTGGACTTGGCTGATCTTCGTACCTTTTATGTCCTGTCCCAAAGTCTGTAGCTCTCTGAGCCACTGATCTGCGATGGGTGCCACTTCATCTCCCAACACGTCGGTCTGGACAATTGTCTCAAGCAGCGAATAGGTAAGTAGGGAGCCTATTGTTGTTTGAGCAAATTCGCGTCGCGTGATTGGGTTCATTTCAGGGCCTCGGGTTAGCGTGACGAATTGGTCCTTCATGGCTCATCATCATAGCAGACGGTCGACGTCCCTTCCAAGTTCAGCCACGGATCTCGGTGGTCACTCTCGCGAACATGGGAATTATCACCTGATTTTATTCTATTGGGTTGGTGATTCTCCCTAGGAACATGATGGCGCCGGTGCCCCCGCATACGTCATAGCCAAGGCGAGTAATAAGCTGCTCGGCGAGAAGAAGAGGTTCCCTTCATGGCGGCGCAGTTGATGATTCAGCTCCAGAGCGAATTGGTTATTCCCTGCAACAACCGCAGATAGATCGCCTGGAACACGCTCGATGACGGCGTCGGACGAAACGAAGGCCTCAACGTCACCTTCTGTTCGTACTAGGACGTAGCTACCGGCCTCTTCGATGTCCCGAACCTTCGTACCTGCACGGAAGACGCCATCTGCGAGTTGACCTTGCTGTGGTCCCGACGTATAGAACTCAGTTTCCCCGGTGATCACATGGGGGAACTCGGAGATGGGCCCGCTATACTTTTTGGCCGGTTTACAACCCACAACCAATACGATCAACAAGAAATGCCAGCAGACCAGACTCGCATGGCTCCGTCCTTCCCGTGAGTAGATTGGGTCGGATGGTATTTTCCACATTTGCATGGGCCAGGGGAAGAGACATTTGTTCCGACGCTTGGCGTCCGTCGCTGTGGGATCGGGTTGCCGTAATCGTCGGGGTGGACACTCCGTCGAGTGTCCATTTTTTGTCGGTAAAATTATCAAACGCCTTGAGGCGTTCCCCAGTGAGTGCGGTATTGGCGTCGAATCAATTGGTTCGCACCCTCGTTATTGGTGATCGTCTCCCGCTCCGGATCGAACTGCAAGACACTTCCTGTCCGGGCGGCGATATTCGCCAGATGGACGATCGTTGCCGCGAGGTGTCCGGCCTTAATGTCGGCATTCAGGACCGTCTGCGTTCCCCGCAAGCAGTCCAGGAAATTTGTATGATGGCGAGCTAGCTCCACCGGGCCACTGTTCTCCGCCAGCAACTTCATTCGTGGACCGTACATTTTCCAACCCTGCGTGTGCCCGAGGATCAGGATTCCGTCCGTTCCGTAAAACGTGGCTCCGTTTTCATAACCCTCTTGCTTGTACGGCGACCAAATACGCTGCTCGAAGATCAATTGCTTGCTGCGACCGGCGGGTGCACCCTTGGTTGGATACTCAAAAACTGCGTATTGCGTGTCAGGGAACTGTTGGTCGTCGTCAAAGAAGTACTTGCCGCCCAGGCAGGTGGCGGTTGACGGGTGAGTGTCCACTCCCAAACCCCAAAGAGCGACGTCGATATCGTGCACTCCATCGTTCCCGATATCACCACAACCGAAGTCGTGCCACCAACGCCAATTCGCGTGCAGTAGATTCGTTCGATAATCCACCGATGGTGCCGGACCAATCCAATTCTCGAAATCGAGATGTTTGGGAGGTTGGCCTGGCGAGGTTTTGCCAATGGACCGTCGCCTCTGACTGTTCCAAGCTTTGGCGACAAGGACCTCACCTATTTCGCCATTGTGAATTCTCTTCATCGCATCCTCGATCACGCGAGTGCTGCGACTTTGCGTCCCGACCTGCAGGCACTTGCCGGTTCGAGCCACGGCGTCCGACATTAGGCGACCCTCGCGAATATTGTGGCAGCAGGGCTTTTCGACGTACACATGTTTGCCCGCATCTAGTGCCAAAAGTGTCGCCGGCGCATGCCAGTGGTCCGGCGTGGCGATGAATACCGCGTCCACCTCTTTGTCGTCAAAAACTCGACGCATATCTCCAAGCTGCTCAGGCTTCCGTCCGCTAGACGAGGCGACCAGTTCCGCAGCCTTTGCCGTTCGTTGGTTGTCAACGTCACAGACATATTTGATTTCGACATCTTTTCTGGCAGATAATAATCGAGTGTGCGAACTCCCCATGCCGCCGGGGCCGATGATCGCCAGCGTTAACCGTTCGTTGGCGGACGCCTGAGCCGTTTGACTTGACGCCGTTAATGCCATCGCTCCGACTCCGGCCGCTTTCAAAAACTCTCGCCGAGCGGATTGGCTCATGGTTTAGCTCCCGTGTGATGCGTTTAGTGTTCAGGCTGTCGCTCCGCCTTTCAAACATCGTCAAGTGGAAGTCATCTTAACGCGTTGCCAGCTGGATGCCACCGAAAACGCCCCATCAATCTGGAGCGAGTGCGTGGCCCGATTGACGTGGTGAAGATGAGGGCTTTCCGTAGCCCTACGCGTCAGCGATCGCACTTTGGCCGACAGAGATGGAACCGAGAATTTCCATCAAGCCCTGCATGGCGACGGCCACATAAAAAAGTAACGACTTGTCAAAAACGCCGGAAATGTGACCGACTAGCTTTGCCAGAATGGGCGTTAACGACGAACCGGTAATGAATGATTCGATCCCACTCGCGTTGAACCAAATACCGAACAACAAGACGGAAGAGATAAGAAATAATACAATCGATGCGGCCGCCGCCGGCACGCCCAGCATGGATGGAGTACTCGGTGCGGACTTGTCCGTTCGAATTAAACTTGCCAGGAAGAGCACTCACGCTCCCGCGGCGATCAGGCTGCTTCGGTGGTGACCGCTGGCGTTGTCGACTGAATGATCTCCGCCAGTCCACCATCGCTATACTGGAGACGGCGACGAACTGTAAATCTGCCAGCGCCCCAAAATTTGTTCGAGCGGATCACTGAGGCGAACGGTAAACACTTCAAAGACTCGCACGATGGAACCGCTTAAAATAGCGAGACTCAAGGATCCAGCGCCGGCAACGAGGGACCGGTCAAGAGCGGTAACTTTCTCATGCGTACTCCGTAGCTAATGACAATTCTTGAGTGCCGGACCGATCAGTATGGTATTGCTTCGCGCGAAGTTCACCATTGTATTTTGCAGTCGGGAAGTTGCTGGCCGAGTTTTGCGGCGCCGGCGTCGTCGACACGGGTGAGATTTAACATGAGTTGCTGCAGGTTGGTAAGCGTATGTAAATGCTCTATCCCCTTATTGCTGACGGGAGTGCCAGAAAGGCTCAGAGTCTTCAGACTGGTCAGTTTAGACAAATCGGAGAGGCCGTCATCGGTGACGCGACTGAGGCCGACACAGAGCATCTCAAGTTGTGGCAATGCACGCAAGTGTTGAAGACCGAGATCCGTGATCCACGTATTGTCGGCCACCAAGGCCGTTAGACTCTTGTTCTGAGCCAGTAGGCGAATGCCCTCGTCGGTAACGTTCGTCCCGGAGATATTAATGGTGTTTAGCTTCGGGAGTTGCGCTAAAAATGCGAGGCCGGCGTCCGTGATTCGCGTCCCCTGTAAGTCGAGTTGCTCCAACTGCTTCATTTCCGACAAGACTCTGAGCCCCGCATCTGTGACCCGAGAATTGCTAAGTGACAGTCGCCGCAAGACACTGAGTTGTTTCAACGGCTCTATTGTCGCATCGTTGGTCCACGATCCATTCAGCCCGAGCAATTCTAAAGGCAGGTCTTTCAAATGGACTAGACCAGAACCGTTGATTCGCGTTTCTCCCAAGTCAATTGCACGGAGTTTCTTCAGAGACTGAAAATACTTCAGGCCGTCATCACTGACCGACGTGACGCTGACGTCGATCATTTCCAAGTTGGGAAATGCAGCCAGGTGACTGAGATCATCATTGGTGATGTCTTTCGCCGCTAAGGAGACGCGAAGCACGGGTTTTTCTCGTGACTGTTCGTCAACTTGTACGGTTCCTCCCCACTCGCGGATCTTGCCGATCGCGAGCGACTTTGCTGTGGGAGCGTCCTGTGCTGAACAACAATGGCCGCACAGCAGGACGATTACAATCTGTAGCGAGCACTTTTTCATGGCGTCTTTCCGTCGAGGACGGATTGTAGGTTCTTTTCTGCCTCGGCACTGCCATATTGGGTTGCCAGTTGGAGGTGACTAATCGCCTGTTGCCTTTGGCCGAGCCTGGCATAAGCAACACCCATATAATTGAGGGTTACAGGAAAGTCCGGCTTGAGTCGGAGTGCCGCGTGAAAATAGGCTGTGGCGTCGAGGGGCTCCCCTTGTTCTAGGCGAATGATGCCCAGGATTAGATGCGGTTGGATGAGGCCGGGAGACAGTTCACGGGCGATTTGCAGATGTTGCCAGGCCTGGTCGCTTTGGCCTAGTTGTCGGAAGACGACGCCTAGATTTGAATGCGCTTCGGGCCAGTCGGGTCGCAGACGAACACACGCCTCAAACTGTTGCCGCGCACGCTCCCAGGACTCTTTTCCGACACTATCCGTGCCGGCCTGATAAAAAATCTCCGATAACGAGGCGACTTGTTCTGGCGCAATACTATCTCGAGTGGCTAGGTCTTCGGCTAGTCCGGCGAAAAGTGTAGCGTTTGGAAAGCTCTTACGAGCTTGAAATTCGTTGGCAATTTCAGTCAATAAGGCACCCATTTGCCGGGGTTTCTCAAGCCACCGGCCGGGGAATGGAAATGCCACCTCATCGGTCGGTCGCGATTGAATCATCGCAACATCGGATAGCAATTGTTCGACGCCCAAAGGGCCTGGATAAATTACAGTCAAACGACCAAACTCATCCAACAGATAGCTCGACGGCAAGACGGTGGTTCGGCTCCGCAAGGAGATTAGTACCTTGGAGAAGGTGTCCAGTGTTTCGAGCAGATTCGGATTTGCTACGGCCATCTCAAAGGGAAACTGAAGCTTGTTCGCCATCGCCTTGGCCTTCGATAGATCGGATGCGTCGCCAAGAAGGCCATCGACGCTCAAGGCCACAATTCTAAGGTTCGCCTCGCGCAGGCGAGCTTCGTGTTTCTTGATTTCCATCAACTCTACATGGCATGGTGCACACCAGGCCGCCCACAAACTGATTAACACCGGACCACGACCTTCGCCCGGCAGCGTCTGAGGGGTGTTGTCCAAGTCGACGAAGTCCAACTTCGGCATTGGAACTCGGTCCAACAATACCACGCGGTGTGGTGGAGTGTCATTTTGTGTTGGCGTAATCGAACTCGCCAATAGGACCTTGCGATCGGCGGATTTCCACAAATCGGTTGTGCCCGAGCCTTGGGTGAGCTCGAAGCGAGCGTCCACGGAGGCGCCCTCGAAAACCTCGACGCCGCCGCCCGGCCACCGAACGCTTAACTGGTCAAATGAAGTCGCGTGGGCCAAGCCGAAATGAACCCATTTGCTGGATTGTGTCAAATAACCGTTACCAGCACGGACCGTTCTGACTAGGACATGGTCACCGACTTGTAAACGTACTTGCGCTCCGATGGCGTCCCTGTTGCTCGACTTGCCGATCAGCTTTACGGCCAGAAAATGTTTGTCCATCCGGTCTTGGTCACGTGTGTCGTTGCGGACGAATCGCAATCGAGGTCCAGTGCGAGCGGCGAACCAGAGATCAAGATCGCCGTCCATGTCCCAGTCGATGGAAGCTACGCACCGGCTGTCGTCCAAGAAATCTAATCCACTTGTGGCCGACACATCTGCGAAACGCACGCCGCCCGTATTCAGAAAGCAGCGATTTCGCTCGTGACCACTCCAGGAACCTCCAGTATTGACGAGATCGAGAATCGCCTCCCAGCCATCGCGATATTCTTGGTCCCGATCGCCGCTCGAAATGGGTGAATGCGACACGACCTGCCGCCAGAAGAAACTTCACAAATCGCCCGTGTTCGACCCGGTGACGAATCCATTTGCCACCACGAGATCTTCCAAGCCGTCGTTGTTAATGTCGATGAAGGGTGAGGCCCATGCCCATCGCCCCAGAGTCACGCCCGCCTCTTCACTGACATCGCGAAATGTTCCATCGCCGAGGTTCAAGAAAAGTGAATTGCCGCGAGCGTGTCGTTGGAACTGTTCGCGAGTTTCATTGTTTGCCGCGGTGTGGAATCGTCCTTGAAAAGCAATTCGCTGTCCTGCCGACGAAAACATGTTGCCCACGTACAAGTCCATTTTTCCGTCTTGATTGTAGTCACCCCAGGCGACGGACATTCCCGCTGCAATGTCCTCGACTCCGGCTTCAGCAGCCACGTCAGTGAAGTTGCCACCGTCGTTACGGTACAGGTTGTTGCGTCCAAAATCGTTGGCCACGTATACGTCCGCGTCGCCATCGCCGTCGTAATCTTCCCAGCTCGCTGCAAAGCTCCATCGTGTGTTGTTCTCATTCAAGCCGCATTGGCTTGTTACATCTAGAAAGTTCCATTTTCCGTCGTTCCGCATCAACACGTTCTGACCGCCGTTGTTGGCGTCGTGATACGGAATCGGTCCGCTGCTCTCTCCATCGGACATGAATCGTTTGCCATAGCTGACGATATATATATCTAGATCACCATCCAGATCGTAGTCGGTAGCGGCGAGCGAACCGGTGTCGCCATTTGTTCGAAATGCTGTCCGTTCTTTGAATGTGCCGCTGCCCTCGTTCGACATGACAAGGACGATTTCGTTGATGGACGTGATCAGGTCTTGATCGCCATCGTTGTCGAGGTCGATCAGCAGTGCGCCTCGCGATCGATCGAGCCAATCGACTCCCATCTGGGCCGCGACATTGGTCACTGTACCATCGGGGTTTTGCAAGAATAGACAGTTTGGCAATCCGGCCGGTTGGCAAACGTAAAGATCTTCGAGGCCGTCTCCGTTGACGTCCCCGATAGCTATTCCGTGGTGGCCATACGGGTAGACTCCGTATTGGGACTGGATGGCGGAACGCCAATAATCGATGCCTCGTACAAATTGGTCGCGGAACTGCGGATCGTTGCGGAACACTGACTCAGTGCAGTCGGCGAAGAGCGTCCCGTGAGGCGATTGTCCAACGACTTCCTCAAAGTCTGTCACTTGAATGTTGACCAATAATGGTGACTTAGAACCGTCTTGCGTCTGCCATCGGCAATGCCACACGGCCGATTGTTGAACAGCGTCGGCGTTCGTGTGGCCGCTGGCTTGATAGACAACATTCGTTTCAACCGCCGATCCGTCAAGGGCGACAGCGATGATCTTGAATTTCGCGTGAAGCGCCTCTTTGCCGATGAACGGTTTCGCCAAGGCCTTCAGGGAGTCAACGAGCCCTACCTCTCCCTTCACAATCGATTGGTTCACGGAGCCCCGAAACACCTGTGTCGTTCCGTCCGAAAACTCAGACTTCATCTGAGTTGGCCGTAATGGGCTACAGCTAAACTCAGCGGTGAGCAGCGCCGAATAATCAACGTCGGCGATTTCAGCTGGGTCCCTCAACGCACTGCTCAGCCGCTCCAGTTGTATTGTTGCAGCAGCGGCAAAATCCTCGGTCTCCCACGTTTCTTCCGCTGGGTGGTCGCTAACCTGTCCATTCGGTTGCGCGTCCCTGGGGCCGGGACTTGGTCGAGGAGGCGAAGGAGGAGGCCCGATGATGAGAGGAACGACGAAAAAAGCGGCGATGCCGACCATGCCAGCGAACAGGAATGATGCTGTCAGGCGTTTAGAGGTCCAGCCTTTTCGTCCCGCTTCTGATTGGCCCGAGTTTTTCGATGCCACTTTCTCCGACTCCGACAAACTAGGGCGTCTACTGTTAGTAAATTTACCGTGAAATAGCACGATCGGAGACCGGCCAAGTCACGTTTCGTTAAGTATACCACACGGTTCTAGCCTTGATAGTTATCGGAGCTGTTGAGTCGATTGCCGAGTTGGCTATTTGCGACCGATAATGTAGCGTTCCGAATCGACCTCCTCCCGCAGCACGCGCAATTGCTCATCGGTCGGTGTCGGCGTTCGCTCCAATGGATCCTTTAGCAGCAGCTCAAAACCCGTGTTGTCGCGAACTTCGTCCAATGTGACATTGGGATGTAGCGATTCGACCTGCATTCGTTTTGATTTCTCTTCGTATCCCATGACGGCGAGGTTTGTGATGACTTTGTGAGGTCCTGTCCCGGGAGGTAGACCGGCTTTTTCGCGCGCACCTGGTCCGTCCAGAAAACCGGGCGTGGTGATGAAGTCTACACGTTTGGCAAACCGCCGCCGGTCATGTGGCGTGATGACCAAAACTCGCCAACAAAAGGACGCCAAATCGTTGGCCCCGCCACTGCCAGGAAGACGAACCGAAGGTTTTTGGTGGTCGCTGCCAATACGCGTCGAGTTCAGATTGCCGTACATGTCGATTTGAGCTCCGCCGAGAAACGTGTAGTCGACAAGTCCTCGCTGGCACGTCTCCATCACGTCGCCCATACTTGTGGCCATGAGTCCACGATAGAAAGTGCGGGAATCGCCGACGCTGATCGGCATTCTTGGCAAGAGGGGGCCCACGCCGCCCGCCTCGAACATCAATGTTAAATTGGGTGCAGTCGTTTTCTGAGCCAGCATGGCGGCTGCACATGGCGCACCGGTGCCGACCACCACCATGGCACCATCATCGAGCAGTCGCGACGCAGCACAGATCATCATCTCCATCGAATTGAATTCTGCCATTTGCATTACTCCATCAATTCCTCGTTCCGCAATTCCTGCATTCGTCGTGAACCGCCACACGCCTCCAGGTATTCGGAGAAATCACCCAGACCGAATATGAACCGGTCGAGAAACTCTAGATGAGCTGCCGGATCGGCCTCGGCCGTGAGCCACAGACGCAGATGATCTTCGTCCGAAAAATACTCGTAGGGCATGTTGCCAGGATAACTTCCGAATGGGACCAGGCAGACAGCGTCAACACAGTAAAAGGGGATCACGGTCGATGTCGGGTCGCGACGGATTTCATCGTTCTCGATGAGCCGTTCGCAGGTGATGATTAGTTTCTTTGCGGCGCGTGCAACATGCCAATCGGTGACCGATGTGCCGCGGATTCGACAGTTGCCGAAACGGTCAGCTTCATGCACGTGAATCGCTGCAACATCGGGCCACAAGGCGGGGATGGCGACAAGCGAGTCACCGCTAAAGGGGCAGGTGATCTGGGCGGATGCGCTGTGGTGAAAAGTGTCCGTGCCAGCCATGGAACGCGCGGGCAAAAACGGTACCCCCATCGCCGCCGCTTGAAAACGCAACGCGAGAGTGTAGTTGGTCCATTCGCAAACCGCAACGTCCCCCAGCTCCATCACTCGTCGCGCATGGGGAGACAATCCTCGCGCCTCGAGTCCCACGATGTACGCTGAATCGACGCGGTCGAGTAATTGTCCTCTTCCAGTCAAGTTCCCGGCACAAAGGATTTGAAAATCGTGCGTGGCCGTGTGGCCGGCGAGTCCGAGATTTTGTTTCTTTTGGCGAACGATTTCGTGCATGACAGCCGAGGGGATGCGATCGCAGCCAAATCCACCGGATGCCAGGTAGTCATTGTCACTGACGAAACGGGACACCGCATCGTTGACCGACATCACTTTGTCGACCATGCCCTTAGGCTTGCCGCGAAAGTACTCACGGGCCGAGTCGCAGTCCGGCGATGTGAAGAGTGGGCCGATCGGCTGCTGTCGTGTTGGGTCTAGCATTATCTCCACTCAAAATGCCCGGATGGACGGTGTGCGCAACAAAACTGCGAACAGTGTGAGGAACGATATTATCGCATATTCACGTCGATATTGACTGATCATTGACGGCGCCTCGTTCGGTGCTCTTATTGTGAACACGCAATGGCTAGGTCCCGAAACGATGTTGTTCAAGGATCAGTTACATTACCGAATTGTTCTCACCAAAACAACGAATCCAAAATGACGGCGAGTCAATTCACTTGAATGTGCAGGTGCCCGGGAGAACATCTCCTTGTTCGTTCGAAGTCTCCGCATGCGCACAACAACAGAAAAGGGGCACTCTTGAGCCACGACGCCCGAAAAAATGTGCGACACCCCTTGGCTTCGGCTGGAATGCGGGTGAAAACAAGAGGATTCTATGCCCGCCTAAGGTCTAAATCATGAGGATTTGATGACGCACCCCAAGATCCTTGCGTTTGCCGGCAGTGCCAGGAAAGATTCTTTTAATGCCAAATTGGTGCGGATTGCCGCCAGTGGGGCTCGGGCCGCCGGGACCGAGGTCACGATCCTGGACCTTCGTGAGTTCCCCTTACCATTGTTCGATCAAGACCTGGAAGCCGAGAACGGAACGCCCGAGAACGCAACGAAGCTAAAGCGGGCATTCATGGAGCACGACGGTTTGCTACTCGCCTGTCCAGAGTACAACAGTTCGATCACCCCTCTGCTTAAAAATACCATCGACTGGGTATCGCGGGCCGAAGAGGGCGAATCGCCACTGGCTGCTTACCGTGGAAAGGTTGCCGCATTGATGGCAGCATCGCCCGGTGCACTCGGCGGATTGCGGGGACTCGTTCACGTGCGATCGATTCTCAGCAGCATCGGCGTCATCGTGTTGCCTGATCAGATCGCCGTTCCCAGAGCGTTCGAGGCCTTCGACAGCGATGGTCGAATGACGGACGAGAAGCGACAGGCGAGTGTGGAACGTCTTGGACGCAATGTAGCCGACATGCTCGTCAAGCTCGTTGATTGAAGTCCGTACACCGACATGCAAATTTGTAGGCGCACCTCCTTTGTGTCTTCGTGCCTTTGTGTGATTACCAATCATTTTCTCACACCAAGACACGCACGAAGAGGCTGGTGTACGCCCAATTCGGCTGGCAACGGTTCATTCCGGTTGTTGATTTTGGTAGTGTCGTTAAATAGTGTTTTCCAATATGCCGTGATCGGCGGATCGAATCTGGCCACTGACCTCAATTTTGAAGCGGAGGTGACAACGATGTTGCATGTGAATCGGCTCTCAGTCAAGCTATTTTCTGCCGCTGCCATCACCCTTCTTTATGGTGCGGTCGGTTGGTCTGACGATCAAATCGTAACGCTGGCAACCGTGGCCAATCCTGGCAAGATCTCGCCGGATGAACCGCTAGCGACAAAATTCTCAGCCGAACAAGCGGCTCGTTATCTCGATACGGCCTCGTTGTACTGGCAGAAGTCCCGCAAATGCGTGACCTGCCATACGAACTTGGGATACCTCATTGCCAGACCGGCTCTCGCCACAGCACTGAAGGATTCCGGTGAGGTGAGGCAGTTTTTTGAAGAACACGTCGAGAAGCGGTGGGCGAAAGCGCCGCCGAGTCCGGTGCAGTCAGTGGTGGTTGCTGTCGGTTTGACATTCAATGATCTGCAAACCACCGGCAAGCTGGACGTGACCACTCGCAAGGCACTCGATCTGATGTGGACATTGCAACGCGACGACGGCGGGTGGAATTGGCCGATGTGTGGTTGGCCGCCGATGGAGGTCGACGAGCACTACGGTGTTACGCTGGCGGCATTGGCAGTAGGCCTGGCTCCAGACAAGTACGAGGAGACCGAGGCGGCACAGAGAGGCCTAGTCAAGATACGTGCTTTCCTGGCCAGGAATCCATCCAAATCACTTCATCACCGAGCGATGGTCGCCTGGGCATCGCTGCGAATCGACGGTTTGAATGATGCCGACGAACGAAACAAGACGTTACGCGATCTGCTCTCGCGTCAACTGCCGGATGGCGGATGGTCAACTGCGGCATTGTTTGCGGACTGGGATGAGTTTGTCCGCAAAGACGGTAAGCCGCATGACACGAAGACGAGTGACGCGTACGCCACTGGTTTCGCGATCGTGGTAGCGCGTGAATTGGGTCGGTCGATCAGCGACCCCCAATTGAAGAAAGGGATTGTGTGGATCCTTGAGAATCAGCGATCGAGTGGCAAGTGGTTCACGCGGTCACCAACCGTAGACAATTACCATTACCTTTCTAACTATGGTAGCGCTTTCGCGGTATTGGCATTGCAAGCGTGCGATCGTCTTCCCGGCTGGCCGATGGCAACGGCAGAGTGACCCCGCCCGCGAGACGAGCTGGATAACCAATTAGATGTACCACACCAGCTGGCAGCTCTTGGAGCGCAGTGTGGTTATAATCCAGATCATGGCAACGCCTGACCCCGACAACGACGGAGCGTTCCACCCTTTCGTGTACCAATGAAAAGATATAGTTGTCCTCCAAAGTCCGTCCAGAACCACGCTGGATTCGTCGTTTGCGGTGGGTTCCGCCTAGCGACGCGGTATCGGAATTTTCTCCGCTTTATCTGATGTGCTGGTCCGGTCTGGCAATTTTTGTTCTCTCGGGATGATGTACTGTCCGTGGTTGTCTCGGGGATCATGGCGGCTGTAATCTTGGTGATCGGTTTGGGTGAGATGTCACCTCGGGAATGTTATTCCACCGATCACTGGTATATGATTTATTCTGGGGAGCCTATCTTACCGGTTGGTTGGTGCTGGCTGCCCTGCTGATTTTCAAGCTGACACGTCGGTTACGCAAGCGTTCAGTTCCATCGGCGACCTGATCGCTGGGCCAGCTTGGCCGCGTTGTAGCTCGTCCGTTGGCGTCAAGAATCGGCCAAAATAACTCATCAAATCGCCCCATCTTGCTATCGTCACGTGTATTCATAGGCGGGTGGCTTGGCCGTCGGCCGAGTTGCGCGGCTGGTGAAGCTGATCTTGTCCACTATTTGACCAACGATCAACTTACGGAGAACTGCTGATGAAACGCCAACTCGTCTTGATTGCCGGGCCTGAGACAGGCCGCGTGTTTTCGTTAGACGATGGTCAGACAATCGTGATCGGTCGCGGACAAGCAAGTGATACGCAAATTAATGATCCACGAATGTCTCGAGTCCACTGCCAAGTACAGGTAGATGGCGGCAAGACTCTGTTGATGGATAACGGAAGTTCGTCCGGGACACTGGTTGCTGGCGAGAAAGTCACTCGGTACGAATTGCAACCGGGTGACGTCTTTGCCGTTGGCGACACTCAGCTCCGATATCAGCTCGACACGCACCAAGAATCGAACACGGTGGTCGGAGATCAGGCCTTCGGCCGGCCGCAGCCGCAACCCGCAGTCGTGCCACTACAACAGCTGGTCGGCAAGTCGCTCTCCCATTTCCGTTTGGATGCGATCATCGCAGCAGGCGAGACAGGGATGATCTTCAAGGCCCACGACACAGAGCATGATCGAGTTGCCGCTGTCAAAGTGTTGACTCCCGACTCCAGTCATCAAGAGGAACAGAAAGACCGTTTCGTGCGGGCGATGAATACGATGATCGGTGTGCGGAATCCTCACATCATCCAACTCTACGGTGCCGGCAAGAACGGACCCTATTGCTGGGCCGCGATGGAATTCGTAGACGGCGAGGACTTGACCAAGGTCATTCAACGGATTGGCATCGAAGGAATGCTGGATTGGCGAGAAGTGTTCCGCGTCGCCGTTCACATCGGCCGAGCATTGCTCGAAGCTCACCAGAGAAAAATCATTCATCGCAATGTTACGCCAGCCAACATTCTACGTCGGCATAGGGACAAGGCGTGTTTGTTGGGCGACTTGATGCTGGCCAAGGCGATGGAAGGAACCTTGTCCAGACAAGTGACTCAGCCAGGTCAGATCATCGGTGATGTACCGTACATGTCGCCCGAGCGAACTCGGGGTCCAGAAGGTGTCGATCATCGCAGTGACATCTATGGACTGGGCGCCACGCTCTACGCACTGCTCACTGGACAGACGCCGTTTGAAAGCACTTCGTTGCCTGACCTGATACGTATGGTACGACAGGACGAACCGCCGAAACCCAAGGAGTATCAGCTGTCGATCAATGAGAGATTTCAGGACGTTGTCATGCAAATGCTCGCCAAACGACCTGAGGACCGATTCGAAACGCCGGCTGATCTACTGAGCGAACTGGATCGCATCGGTACTTTCGATAATCTCGATGCGGATTAAACCAAGTGCAGGTAGTTGCTAACCCCCAATCCACCAGCACAGGGTCGGTGGAATTGCACGTTTTTTGGCACTGTGTCAATGGCCACGGCGTGAATTAAAATGACACGTTTGTTTAGTTTTGAACTCCTACAAAGTTGAGCTGTCGATGACTGACAACGCTCTTTGTTCGAATTGCGGCGCCCCAATGGCTGGCGGAGTCTGTTCGCGATGTGGAAATTCACCGTCGGATCTACCGTCAGAAGATTCGAACATCGTCGGTCGAGATGACTCGGCTGACGATCTCACTCCGTTGTCCGGTCGTGAGTTTGGCGACTACATCCTGTTGGAAGAGATCGCTCGGGGAGGGATGGGGGTCGTCTATCGCGCTCGGCAGACAAGTCTCAATCGCGTCGTGGCCCTCAAGATGATCCTTGCCGGTCAGTTGGCGAGTGACGACGACGTTGAGCGCTTTCGCACCGAAGCGGAGGCTGCGGCCAAGCTTCGCCACGCAAATATCGTGACGATTTATGAGGTCGGTGAATTCGAGGGTCAGCACTATTTCTCGATGGACTACATCGAGGGACGTAGCTTATCTCACGTTATCCGCCAGGGGCCACTTTCCGCCAAGACGGCCGCGAAGCATGCCGCGACAGTCGCTCACGCCATTGATTATGCGCATCATCGCGGCATTCTCCACCGCGACTTGAAGCCGTCCAATGTGCTGCTTGACGAAAACGGCATGCCGCAGATAACCGATTTCGGACTAGCCAAAGAGATGGGCGCCGAGTCCGACGTTACGGCGACTGGCCAGGCACTCGGCACACCCAGCTACATGCCACCAGAGCAGGCGGCCGGCCGGCGCGATCAAATGGGGCCAGCGAGCGACGTTTACTCCATCGGCGCGATGCTCTACGAAATGCTTGTTGGCCACCCGCCCTTTCATGCCGAAACGCCGTTCGACACGATGCTGCAAGTCATAGAGAACGACCCACCTCCTCCACGATTGTTGAATCCGAACCTACCTCGTGACCTGGATACCATTACCCTGAAGTGTTTGGAGAAGGAGCCGAATCAGCGTTACCAAACCGCCGTGGAATTGGCCGATGATCTCGATCGATTTCTCCGTGGTGAACCGATTCAAACGCGGCCGATCGGAGTCGTAGAGCAACTGCTTCGACGAAGTCGCATACACGTTCGGACAATCCATGCCATTTCGGTCGCCGTCACGGCGTTGATTGTGTTGGTCCTCTTTTTTGTCATTGGTCGCAGCTTATATATCGAATCTCACCAGGGAACCGTTCGGTTCGAGTCGACTGGCGGGTCACTCCGCGGTGAAATCCTCCATCCCGATTCTAGCCGTGAACTGGCATTCTTCAGCATTCCAACCACAGACCCTATTCGACTCTTCGAAGGCGATTATGACCTGCGCCTATCCGGTCCAGGTCAGTTCAGCCAGTCGTCGTTGCTAAGTGTGGAACGGGGGAGTGAAGCTACCTACCATGTCGATTTGTCGACACAGAAACTCTGGCAACCGATCGCTCTTGGTGAACTGGACCATATTGAGGTCGTGCGGGGGGGAGCCGCCGACGATCTGGTCGTTCTCGAACGGCGGTTTGGAACAACAACGCTGCGACGAATTCATGGCGGTACTGGTCGTGCACTTTGGTCATTGGTGATTGACAATGATCAACCTCCTCTGCTCCTGACCGACGAACAGAGTGATTTGTGGCGCGAATTGAATTGGGCGACTGCGACGGTGCCGGGCCGGCCCATGTTGCTGTCACCTGCACCGGATTTGGATGGCGACGATATCCGCGACCTTGTTTGGATATGGTCTCGGCACGGCGACACACCCGTGTTGGCCCAATCCGGTTCCGACGGTTCCTTCTTGTGGTTTCGAACTCACGATGCTTCCGAGCTGGATGCGATGCCGTTGGCTGCGAAACTAGATGGCGACGATCGCGAGGACATTGTGCTCTTTCTCCGCGATGGTGCGGGTGTGCGACTGGAAGCAATTCGCGGTCAGGATGGAAAGGAGATCTGGAACCCAGTCGATATTCCCGGAGTTTCCCCGAGTACAGCGCCGATCGTTCAAAGTGTAGCCGGTCATACTACCGTGAAGTTCGCATCGCAATGCGAATTGGTGACCGTTGATAATCAAATCGAGATAGCACTTGTCTGCCAGGGGAAGTTGTTTCGTATTGGCGGCGGTGTGCTGCATGAGTCGGTTTTGGATTTTGGCCAGGAGCCCATACGGCCGGTCGAATTCGTCTATCCGCATGCCGGAGATGTGGTTCATGCATTGGTCGTGACCATCCATAATTCGCTTGCGGGTACGCTTCGTTTGCAAAGCTATGCGTTGGCGACAGGGCAGTTGGAGTGGTCGGTTTCGTACTGCCACGGTCGTGTCCCGCCGGTAGAGGGCGAGTTGTTGCCCAACGCGCCTTTGGTGATCGACTTGAACCAAGACGGGCGGCAGGAAATTGTCCTGCCGAGCGATACGAATGCGGAGATTTGGCCGCTCTTGGTCGCGGTCATTGACGCGTCGTCAGGAGAACCGTACTGGGAAGAGGAGCGGGAAATATGCCACCGCGGGCCCGCGGTGGTTAAGAAAGTGCTCGGCTTGCCGGACATCACCGGCGATGGTGTGCGTGAAGTGGTGATCGTCTCGGCCAGTCAACGATCGAGGCACACGGCACAACACGCGTTCTTTGTTGATGTACTCTCCGGTCGAGACGGCGCATTATTGTCCAATTGGCACAAACCGTTCTCGGACTATGCCGATCATCGTCGTCTAGTCGCAAAACACCGAGGTGCCGGTCGGATTTTCGTTGGTTCCGAACTCTGGGAACCCGACCACCAGAATGTGCCTAAGTTGGTCATTGTTTCAAGCGGCGCACCTAACAAGCAAATGACGATTGACGTCGTTTCACTGACGGCTGCACGTGTGACGGCCACCACGACACGTGTCGCCGGCTTTCGGCTTGCCGATTTCGACGGGGACGGTCTCGGTGACGTACTGTTGTCGCGAATTACACCAAGTGGCACACGAGTTGAAGCGGTACGCGGCGGGCCGTATACGGCGTGGCGCCGGTTAGGCGAGTTTCAAAGTCTGGGCGACTTTGATCGAGACGGGTTCGCGGAATTGACCGCGGGAGTTTTTCAACCTGCCACTCAAGTAGACGTGCCCAT
>DUDC01000271.1:0-4973 GCA_012959465.1 Planctomycetaceae bacterium | reverse complement strand
GCCGGCGCATTGCTCGGTGGACCATCGACTGGCCATTTAAGGACATGTTGGGCTTTCTCGACGTAGTTGCCTTGCCCATGCCCGCGGGTGATATCGACAAGGATGGCGTCGTCGACGTTCTTGTGACCGCGTCGCAAGCAGGTTGGCGGCCTGAGGATCAAAAGAGAGCCTTTCCACTCCAGTTGATTTCTGGAAGCACGGGGCGACGAATTTGGTTGGCGGAGCAGGTTCCGTCAAAAGAAGGAGTCACGGAGTATCCGGATGCGCGGCTGCTGGATATTGATGGAGATGGTAAGCTCGAAGTCCTCGTCGCATATCGCGTGCAAACTTCGCAAGGCGTGAAAAACTCGAGGCGCCAGCAAGACCATGTTCAACTTCGCCTTGCGGCTTTCCATACTGGAACAGGAAAACTCAAATGGGATACATCATTGAGCCCAAGGATGCTCAAGAACAACGCCCCAATTCCTGTTCCCGTTCAGCTATCGTTGCCCGTTGTCGATTTGAACGATGACGCGATAAGCGACATCGTCGTTACCGTTGGTAGTGAAGACGAAAATAGACAACCCGTATGTGAAATGATCGTCGTCAGCGGATCCAACGGGCAAGAAATCTGGTCACACAGAATGTCAACGCCATTTGACCCATTGAGCAGCCAGCCATTACCACATGCTGCGATCGGCGATCTTGACGCGGACGGCCATTACGAAGTCGTTTTCGTCGACCGGATTCCTAATAAGCCGACGAGAAGACTGAGTGTACTGGCGGGTCACAGTGGGGAGCTGATTGGCCAGGCGCAGCTCACGGTAAGAGAATGGAGTACAACAACGCGTGCCACCCTTGTCCGTACGAAGAACGGAAGTGGCCAAATACTGGTGCCAATGGCACCAAGCTTGGTTGCCTTCGAATGGTTCAACGGGGAATTGGTCGAAAAGTCCCGAATTCCGGCGACTGTGCAGCAAAACTACTGTGTGGACGATCTTAACGGCGACGGTATTGACGAGATTTACTCGATATACAAGTCCAAGGTCATGGGCCGTCAAGAAGGTAAAATGCTGTGGGATCCGCTCGAGCTGCCATCCGGCGTCTGGCGTATCGACGACGAGCCACTGCAAGCTAAAACCCTAGTGCTGCACAGTTTGGTAAATAACGCCGTTGTCGGAATCGACCCCAAAAGAGGTTCGTTTGCATGGCGACGGCAAGGTCAACAATCGGCGTCGCGAACAAGATCATACGCTCAGACTCAGACGACCTCGCTGCCGACCGACCTCGAGGGGGCTTACACGACTCAACATCATCGTAAGGCAGTTCGATTTGCCGAAACGGTCGATCCGCGCACCGTCGAATATCTACCATGGGTTCCCAAGCGCTCAAGCGGTGTTTTGGCCATTGAGTTTGCCACATTCTTACCGTTCCTGAACGGCGCGCTGATGGGAGTGATGATATTTGTAATTCCCGGTTGGTGGGTTTGGGGCGGCTTGATTCGCCGTCAATGGAGTCTGCGCCACTGGCTGTTGCTGCCCTTGGTTGTGGGCGTCGCGCTGATTGCGATTCAGTCATTCGCCACAAATGCCGACGTGATTCGCGAGTCGGGCGGTGGGTCGCCCTTGCCAATGGCCTTGGGTTTCGCCGCGATGGGTGCCACCACGATGCTGTTTCCAACCCAGTTGGGATTCCTCATCATCCTTCGCCGATACTCCGAGGCCAGTTCACTGCTGGGTTTTTCGGTGATTGCGGCCGTTATTTGGGGTGTGTGGTGGGTCTATCTCGCCTCCCAATCATTGATGCCGGGACAAACGTTTCAATGGGACGGTTGGTATTTGATCTGGTTCTGCGGTGCGTACGTCGCCGGATTTTTGGGGTTGATCGTCATGATTGCTCGCTGGTTCGTGCGACGCTCTCTACGGCGTTTTCAGATGGGAACGGACCTGTCCACCGTGGTATAACGTAAATCGAAGCTTGGCCCTCGCTTGCGTTTTGGGTTGTGACTGCGGCTCTAACCTAAAACCAAGGCGTTTCGAGTTAATCCGCGTCGTGAACTTGCAGTTAGCAGACTGTGATTGGACCTTAGTTGGTCCCTTCTGGGTCAGGCTCAATCTGCCGACGTCGCCGAGCTTAGGAGATGAACTGTGGATGTTCCAGTATGGCTACCGACCATGATTTTGTTCGCTGGTATCGGACAACTTGCCATCGTGGCCGGCAGTCTTCGGATTCCACAAGCGTTGGGGTGGAGTGAAGATGTAGGAAAGCTCCGTCCGCTGACGCGGCAAGTGTTCTGGACGTATGCCGGTTACATTTGGACCACAAATCTTTGTTTTGGTTTGCTTTCGGCATTTGCTGCGGATTGGATAATCGATGGCTCACCATTGGCCGCGTCGGTGACCGGGTTCATTACAGTGTATTGGGGGGCTCGCGTCGTGATCCAGTTTGCCTATTTCGATCGTAGTGACGCACCTGAGGGGTTGCAATTTCAACTGGCGGAGATCGTGTTGGTCGGTCTGTTTCTGTTTTTCACAGCGACCTATGGATACGCCACCGTGCTCAATATCTGGGGACAGTCAGCTTGAACGCTTACACACCTCAGAGCACGGCCGTTGTCGTGGTCGTTGTGACCATCCTTCTGTCCGTTCTGGTGATTGGTTATGCGATCACACGTCTTCATTCGCTCGGCTCGGCTCGGCTTTCCGCATGGCTGATGGTGGTGGTTGGGGTCGTTGGAGTCGAGAGACTCACCAGCGATCAACCGGCGGGGTTTCGCATGCTGGCGATCATCGGTGTGTTGTTGTATTGCATGAAGTCGGTTGTGTCGGTCGAGGCATGTGCCGCAGACAAGTCAAAAATGAGTACGTGGAACTGGTGCCGTTTCGCTGCACTGTGGTTCGGCATGAGGCCCGAGTTGTTTTCTCGCCCATCGAATTCAAGACGAAGCGGTGGTGGTGCCCTTTGCTGGCTGGGAGTGAAACGGCTGATCGCGGGTGCCCTGCTAGTGGTTGCGGCTCGTGCTATCTGGATCGCGCCGCTGGAATCCGTACCTGAAACCACACGCCGCATTGCAGCATCAATCATTTTGCTGCCGGGCTTGAGCCTAGTGGTCCACTTCGGCTTCTTTAACATTTTGGCCGGCCTATGGAGAATACGGGGAGTCAATTGCCGAGCCCTGTTTCGAGCTCCCCTGCTATCGAAGAGTTTGGCCGAATTTTGGGGACGGCGTTGGAATCTCGCCTTTTCTGAAATGACTGCTCTTGGCGTTTTTCGGCCTTTGCGAGGTTACGTCGGTACGCGGATGGCAACGAACGTCGCATTCTTGTTTTCGGGGCTGCTGCACGAACTGGCGATAAGTGTTCCCGTAAATGCTGGGTACGGACGTCCGGCACTCTACTTCGCTCTTCAGTCGATCGCAATGTCGGTCGAGCGACGACGGGAACGTATGGCCGTTCCTATCAGTGGAGTGCCGTGGAGGGGGAAACTTTGGACCATCAGTTGGTTGCTAATTCCATTGCCACTTTTATTCCACGAGCCCTTTCTGAATGGCTGCGTTTGGCCGCTTATTGGAATGGAAATTCCTACAGCCGAGTGATTGTCTGGCGTAGCTATGGGCACGATGTTTTGATTGACGAGCCAGCATACAAGCACGAAGCGCCAGAGCGACAGCGAGTGAGTTGTTTGCCGTCCTCGAGACTTACTCGCTTGCGGTTCGTGCTTGTATTTCGTCCGCAAGTGCGTTCGGTGCTCGATATTGCATCAGCGGGGCGAAGGTCCAGGCAATTACGTAGTGCAAAAGCAATCTCGTTCATGGTAAAACGAGGTTTGGGAATTGTCGATGATATTTGGCCGGTTAAAGTGCTCGTGAATTTGCGGTACGGGCTCCAGACCGCTTCTTCTTTGGTAGGATCAGTCGCTGCGTGTTGCTGCGAAATGACTTCGTCGTTTTCTCGATAGACGACGCGAAAACGAGAATGCAAAAGATGATTGAACGAATCAAACCAACTTGTCGCCCAAACCAAACCGTTCGCGGGTTTCAGAACTGGCGAAGTCTCTTATTCATGCATTGGCCTGTACCGATAGAAGAACTGCGTTTACTGGTTCCCGATGCATTGGAACTGGATCTGTACAACGGTGTTGCCTATGTGGGCGTGGTCCCTTTTGTGATGGAAGGTGTACGACCTCGCTGGTGGCCGGCCTGTTGTGCATTCAGCTTTCTCGAGACCAACGTCCGCACCTATGTGTACCACAACGACCAACCGGGAGTCTTTTTCCTTTCGCTGGAAGCCGCGTCTGGGCTAGCGGTGTGGGCCGCTCGAAAGTTTTGGGGGTTGCCGTATTATCATGCGGATATGAGCCTCGACCGTCAGGGCGAAGAAATACAGTATCGAACGGTGCGACGCGGAACGGGAAAACGGCACAGTGTGAGGTATCGATTGGGCCCGATGCTTGGGCCGTCGCGCCCCGGCACTCGCGAGTTCTTTTTTCTCGAGCGTTATCTCCTCTTCCTTGAACGCCGAAAGAGAATCTTTGTGGGACAGGTCCATCACTCGCCATACCCGGCACAAGCCGTGGAGGTACTCGAGGTGGACGACGAACTCGTACATACAGCCGGGCTGATCGGTTGCGAGGGTTCGCCAGAGTTTTCCCACTATGCATCCGGAGTCGACGTCGAGATATTCGACTTGCATCCGGTATGACTCTTGTCGAAAGAAGTGACTCTCAGCGAAACGAGTGAAAACTCTGACTATTTCTTTAAATAAGATCGTTCTTTGACCGAAGAAATTCGAGTAGGTCGTGGCCTATTCGATGTCAAACCTAGCGGAACGAATACAAGGTAGAGCCGATGCCAAAGAGACCGGAATAGAGAATCGTGGTCCCACACAATTGGGAACTGCCTAAATCGATGCGGCAGAGCATTGCGGAGGTTCTCGGTACTCAGCGAGCAATAGAGGCTGAATGGCACTTGATTCTGATCCTGCACAAGCCTCCGA
>DUDC01000270.1 GCA_012959465.1 Planctomycetaceae bacterium | reverse complement strand
TCGTCTTCGTTTCGGGACAAAGAGAAACATGTTTGAATCTGAGCTGTCATTCGCTATCATCGAGCTTTAAACACCACTACCAGAGGGAGCCCAAACGATGCTAAGAATCGAAGGCAATCCCATTCGGCTATGCGACGGAGTTTCGCGACGGTCTTTCCTTCAGATCGGTGGCCTGGCGGTAGGCGGTCTCGCGCTGCCGCAGATTCTGCGAGCGCAACAGCAAAGTGGCGAGCGTTCGGAGCACAAGGCGGTGATCATGATCTTCTTGGCTGGTGGACCGCCCCACCAAGATATGTTGGATTTGAAGCCCGACGCTCCGTCGGAAGTTCGCGGTGAGTTCAACCCGATTGCCACCAACGTGCCTGGCATCCAGATTAGCGAGTTGATGCCTCGCGTGGCGAGCATGATGGACAAGTTCGCGGTGATTCGGTCGCTGGTCGGCGCCGAAGGACGTCACGATTCATTTGAATGCTGTACCGGCCACCACTTCCGCGGCAGTCAACCTCAGGGCGGCTGGCCTGCCATGGGATCTTCATTGTCAAAACTCTTTGGACCAGTCGACCCGGCTGTGCCTCCCTATGTTGATTTGTCGCACAAGATGGCTCACGATCCTTGGAACATTAAAGGGCCGGGGTTCGTCGGAATGTCGCATGCCCCCTTTCGGGCCGACGGCGATTCCATGCGGAACATGACGTTGAGCGACGTCACATCAAAACGTCTCGCCGGCCGGACTAATCTGCTCGCTGGTCTCGACCGTTTTCGACGCAATTCACAAACTGCGCTCGAAACGGGCCTCGATGATACTTTCACCGAACAAGCGTTGGACGTGTTGAGTTCGTCAAGGCTGGCCGAAGCACTGGACCTCGAACGGGAAGATCCTCAAGTCCGGGCCCGCTATGGCCAAGACGATCCGAAGGTACTCGGATACTCACTCGACAAGGGCTACCCAGCGATTATGTCCCGCTTCCTGCAGGCTCGTCGGTTGGTCGAAGCGGGTGCTCGTTGCGTCACTTGCAGCTTTGCGCATTTCGATTGGCACGGTAACAACTTCGGCAATGCCCGCAAAGTCGTTCCTCTGCTTGATCGGGGCATCGCCGCGCTGGTCGAGGATCTGCACCAACGGGGTCTCGACAAAGACGTGACGGTGGTTGTCTGGGGCGAGTTTGGCCGCACGCCCAAGATCAACCCACGGGCCGGCCGAGACCACTGGCCAAGTGTCCACGCGGCATTGCTTGCTGGCGGTGGAATGCGGACGGGCCAAGTGATCGGCTCGACGAATCGACTGGCGGAAGTTGCGGATGACCGGCCCGTCCACATGCAGGAAGTCTTTGCAACCATTTATCACAATCTTGGGATCGATGTGTCGACCACGACAATCCCTGACCACAATGGCCGACCGCAATACCTTCTCGAACGACAGGCACCGATTCGTGAATTGGTTTGACAAATGTCAACGGTAACACTCGCGTCGCCCCTGGTGTTCGTCTATAACGGCATCGTTAATCGCGGATCTTCGCTCCTAAGAACTTTCGAGTCGCTATGCTCGTCACGCCAGAGTCGAATCGAAAGAACCAGAGTCTTGCTGTTACGTTCGCTTTCGTGACACTGTTTGCTTTCGCCGCATTGGGGTTCTTGCACCCCTTGTTCTTTGCAGGCTTGTTGCTGGGACCGGTTGCGTACTGGTGGTTTCGTCGGCGAAACGTACGTCGCCTGCATCTCATGGAACAGCCATTCCCTACCGTCTGGGAGGGAATCCTACGATCGCGAGTCGCCTACTTCAACGCCTTAGATGAGCAACAACAAGATCGATTCAGGCAGATGGTGAAGATCTTCATCGATGAAACTCGCATTACTGGCATTCGCACGGATGTGGACGAAACCACGCGAGTTTTGGTGGCCGCCAGCGCGATCATTCCCGTGTTTAACTTTGACGATTGGGAGTATTCGGGGTTAGGCGAGGTACTTATCTACCCAAGCAGCTTCAACGACGATTATCGCACGGACGGCGATGTCCCCCGCAACACGCTGGGCATGGTCGGAGTAGGTCACTTGAGCGGCGTGATGATTCTCTCAAAACCAGCATTATTAAGTGGCTTCGACAGAGAGGCCGACAAAGACAACGTCGGAATCCACGAGTTCGCTCACCTGGTCGACGGTGCTGACGGAGCGATCGATGGAATCCCGCCGGGCATACCCGCCGACGTTGCCCGCACGTGGATTGAATGGGTTGGCAAAGAGTTAGCGGACCCACCAGGTAGGCAATCGCACGTCAAGCCGTACGCCTACACGAATGAGGCAGAATATTTCGCCGTACTGGTCGAGTATTTCTTCGAGGCTCCGGACGCTCTCAAGCGAAAGAACCCTGAACTGTATCACATGCTCGTTAAGATGTTTCGCCAGGACACCGCCAAGTTCCTTCCCGGCATCACGGGCCGCCGTCCGCGGCGTATCAGCCGCAATAGTCGCTGTCCGTGCGGAAGCGGCAAGAAGTTCAAGAAGTGCTGCTTGCGGAACGCGTCGCAAGGCGTGCCTCTCTAATACGCCACTAGCGGCGACGACGAATCAATCCAAAGGTGGGCTGTTAGGATTGGCTCATGTTGGCGGTTGAAGAACACCGAGATAAACGGAATGTAGGTAGTGCCAGCGAACGGAGTCATGGTAGTGGTGGAAAGAGGACGAAAACGCTATAGCTGGTTGCTTTTGTTGTTCCTCGTGGTTGTGGAAACCACCGCATTTGGGCAACCATCTGGTCGAGTTGAATTTCAGCCGTTTGGATCGCAGTACCAAGCCATCGAGTCACAACAGATTCGTCCGGAACTGGAAGCGTTGCGGGCATCCTATCGGCAACGTCTGCAGCAACTGGACTACGAACTAAATCAACTGGGATCCGAGTCAGAGGTTTCACCGTCCGCCTTCAGAGATGTCAGCCGCGCGACGGAAATACGCCCGATACTCCGATCACCTTCTCCACCCACGGAAGAGCTCGGGGCGGAAGGGTTCTTTGGCGATCGCCTTCAAGTCACAATCGGTAGTGGCGGCACGATGAAACTCTACGGTTATGGTCGCGGTGATCTAGTTTATGCCGACAGCCAGTTGAGTAACACGGTCGTTCCTTTTTTTGCCGTCTCCGAAGATCCGGCCAATACAGTGGGACCAAACTCGGTCCCCGTCCAAGGCAATGACGATCAGTTCAACGTCAACATCCGATTGACGCGACTTGGCCTCGACTTTCAGATTTACGATCGTCATGTCTCTGCGGTGCTGACTTGAGCGCCAAGATTGAAATCGACTTCGAAACGCTGATCAACATCGCCAGCGACTCGCGAGCCGTACCCCGCATTCGCCTGGCATACGGAGAATTGAAGTGGGACTATTTTTCCATTTTATTCGGACAAGAATGGGACGTGATCAGCCCACTCAATCCAATGATCAACGACGACTCGTTGATGTGGAATGCCGGTAACCTGGGCGACAGGCGACCGATGGTTCGACTGAAGTGGGCCGATAACAACAGTGGTCGAAACCGGTGGGTCATTGCCGGTTCGATTTCTTCTGGCGGTGCTATCGATCGCCAAGACCTCGACGGAAACGGAATTCGCGATGGCGAGGACTCGGGGCTCCCGGCGCTACAATTCCGCGTTGGTCATAACGGCAGCAGTTGGGTGCCGGACCAGACGACAGGTTTAGGCGTTTGGAGTCTTGTCAGTTTTGAGAGCGTCGACGCCCCCATCATGGGGAACGACGATTTTACCGCTTGGGGTGTCGGAATCGACTGGGTTGTGCCGCTGTGGACCGCAGTCACCTGGCGTGGCGAGGCCTGGCATGGTCGCAACTTGAGCGATTGGCAGGGCGGTTCTGCACAGGGAGTGAACACAACGACCGGCCGCGAAATCGAGTCGAGTGGCGGTTGGACGGAAATTCAATTCGCGCGGAGAGAATACACGTTGGCAATCGGAATGACGGCCGACAATCCTCTGGATAGCGATCTGGTCGGGAACGCAACTGGCCGCACGCTCAACTGGACATGGTACGCCGGCAATCGACTCAATCTTGGTGGTGGATTGTCACTTCATCTCAATGCCGAGTTTTGGAATACAGAATACCTCACCCTCGCCGGTGGTGATGCGATGCGGTTGAAGACCGTGTTGATTCAGCGATTCTGATCAATGTTCACTCGCTTGCGCTTCGTGCTAGTATTGCCGGCTCGACCCGATTTTCTCAATGACAACCGAAAACTCTGCAGCATGTATTTGTCGATCATGGATCGAATGGGTGTCACCCTCGACCGCTTCGGAGATGCCGATCAACGTCTGTCGGGACTATGATCCTTCGTGCAACGTTGCTCTTGCGACTAGGTCCGAGTAAAATCAGGGAATGGCCCCTATTGGTCGAAACCTGAGGTGTCATATAGGTTTGTGACGCCCCGGCACAAACGACATTCATCCCCCCGGCAACTCAACGTGAGGCCCGCAGTTTTGGGGCGAGTCACTTAGGAAACTGGAGATTTTCTGGTAATTCAGCAAGTTGCGGAAGTAGTCATGCATAGGGGTACGGTCCTATGCGCAGCGTGCCAGGATTGCGACCGTGCACACACTACAACGAGAGTTGAACCGGAGATCGCGACAATCACCCGGTTGAGCGTGTAGCGAGCCCGCTCGCCGATCCAACGATCCGACAAGCGAATGACGTTGGCAGTGGAGACCGATCGTGTTGCCTGAAGAGCTTTCCCGAAACGAGCGCCGTCAAAACCCACCACCCACGTGGGGGCGGTCCGATCGTTTCAAGAGCCGCTGGTGGAAACGTGGTTTGCTTCTCGTTGTGATGGCGACCGTTGTGACGTCTGCTGCCATGTTCATTCCCGACGCCAGTTCATCGCGTGACACGGGTCCCAAGCTAACTTACACGATCAAGCGTGGCGACATTCTCGTCACGGTACGTGAACAAGGAACGCTGGAAAGCTCTAACAATACGGAAATTAAGTGCAATATCCGGGGCTACAGCACAGTCATCTGGATGATTGAGGGCGGTACTGAGGTGAAACCGGGGGACCTGCTGTTCCGGTTGGACACAAAGACGATCGAAGAGACCGTTAGTCTGCAAAAAACAAATGCTCATATCGCGAGAGCCACGCTCGAACGATCCACTGCCAATGTCAAGAAAGGAAAGATCGCCATATCGGCGTACCTTAAAGGCCGGTATGCCCTGCAGGTAAAGTCACTCGAGCGAGATTTGGCCATCGCCAAGTCGAATCTAAACACCGCACAGAAACTGCTTGACCAGTCTGAGTTGTTGTTCTTGCGTGGCTACCTAACCAAATTGGAAGTCGAGGCGAATGGCTTCACGGTCGCAGAAGCTGAGTTGGAGTTAAAGGTCAAAACAACCGAACTCGATATACTCAAACGGTTCACCAAAAAGATGCAGATGGAAACGCTGAATGGCAACTTGACCGCATCCGAATCCAAGCAGACGGCCGACAAGGCGGGACTCGCCATGGACGAAGCCCGCCGCGATCGCGCGTTGGCCGAGTTAGAGCTGTGCGTTGTTAGGGCCGAACGAAACGGAATGGTGATTTACCCGTCGGCGGCGGCGTGGAAAAATTCGCCCGACATCACAGAAGGTGCAACGGTCCGCAAGGATCAGGTGCTGCTGCTAATGCCCGACCTCTCAAAGATGCAAGTAAAGGTCGGTATCCATGAGTCCATCGTCGAACGGATCAAACCAGGGCTACGCACTAGGGTAACACTACCAGGTATCACGCTGGACGCTGAGGTTTCGTCGGTCGCTACGGTCACGAGACCCGCCGGTTGGTGGACTGGAAACGTGGTGAAGTACGACACCATCATTGATCTACCCGCGGTGGAAGGCTTGAAGCCCGGCATGAGCGCCGAGGTAGAAGTGATCATTGCTGAACACAAAAACGTGTTGACGATGCCGATCGCGGCGGTGGTAGAGACTGTTGACGGGAACTTCTGTTGGGTTAAGACGGCGTCGGGACCAGAACGCCGCTCTTTGAAACTTGGCGACACCAACGACGTGTTCATCGTCGTCGAAGCCGGCATACAGGAAGGGGATGAGGTTTTGCTCAATCCCATCGAATTCATTCAAGACGAACAGAAAGAAGTGCTGAAACCGGTTGGCGATTCAACGCAGCGTTCCGAGGATGCGGTTGAGTCTGGCGATAAGTCAAAACGACCGCTGGCCGCGGAGACCGATCATGTCGACTGACGTATTTCCAAAAACACGAAGACGTCGAAAAACCCAACAGGTGCAACAGAATCGCCCGGAACATGATCCCTCGCACGGCGTCAGTTGGAAGCTCATTCTGTTGGCAATGGGTGTAGTCGCCGTGTTGGCATCGGCCGTCGCGATAATCAAAGGCGCTAGCTCAAAGCGCGAGATCGGCCCCCGACTGACTCACACGATCAAACGTGGTGATCTGTTAGTTACCGTCATCGAGCAGGGGACTCTTGAGAGCGCTGACAACACAGAAATCAAATGCAAAGTCCGCGGCCAGAACACGGTCATCTGGGTGATCGAGGGCGGTACGAAAGTGAAGGCCGGCGATGTACTAGTCAAGTTGGATACACTTGCTATCGAAGAAGCTATCAACGAACGCACAAAATATGCGCATTGGTCACAGTCCGCAGCCGATCGATCCAACGCCGATGTGACAATATCAACGCTGGCAATCGACCAGTACTTGGACGGACAGTATCGCGCACAATTGATGACACTAGAAAAAGACCTAGCCATTGCCGAGTCCACTTTACGCAAGGCCCAGGACATATTTTCGCACGCTAGAATGGTCGCCGATCGTGGCTTCGTAACTAAACTAGAAGTCGAAAGGAAAGAGTTCGAGGTCACACGGGCCAAATTGAATGTGGGCGTCAAAGAGACTGAGATCGATATCCTAAGCCGTTTCACGATGAAAATTGAACTGGAAACGTTGAAGGGCAACTTGAATGCCGACACGGCAAGACACGAGGCGAACAAAGAGCGAGCCTTCGCGGATGCGCACCGTCGGGACCGCGCACTGATAGAACTAGAACAGTGCGTCATGCGCGCCGAAAGAGACGGCTTGGTGATCTATCCCTCGGCTGCGGCGTGGAAACAGGCACCCGACATTGAAGAGGGTGCATCGGTACACAAGGATCAAGTACTGCTGCTCATGCCTGACCTCTCCAACATGCAGATAAAGGTAGGGATTCACGAGTCGATCATCGGCCGCATCAAGCCGGGGTTGCCCACCGTGGTGACGCTGCCAGACCGGGCGCTTGACGCCCAAGTCTCGTCGGTGGCTTCGGTCACGAGCCCCGCTGGCTGGTGGACGGGAAACGTCGTGAAATATGACACTGTCATTCAGCTGCCCTCAGTGGCTGGCCTGAAGCCCGGCATGAGCGCCGAAATTGAAGTGATCATCGCTACGCACAAAGACGTGTTGACGATCCCGGTGGCGGCTGTATTGGAGACTGCCGAAGGAGACTTTTGTTGGGTCAAGACAGCCGTGGGAGCAGAACGTCGTGCCCTCCATCTTGGAGATACCAACGACGTCTTCATCGTCGTCGAAGCCGGTCTGGAGGCAGGGGATGAAGTCGTGCTCAATCCGCTTGCCTACGTTGGAGAAGCCCAAACCAAGGCACTGAAACCCCACAAAGCAAAGCGGGCGGAACCCTACTCGAAGGCGGGTGCCGACAAACGGCCAGCAGACATATCGTCAGAAGACGGAAAAAAAGGCGCGACACCGTGAAGGCGACGTTCGATTTTCCTGCCATGCCAAACGGCTGGCAAATGCTAATTTCGTCAATATGCCGGGCATTTTCTTAGATCAGAGATCGATGAATTCGTGAAGAACTCCGTTTTACAAACCATCCAATTGGGATTGAAAAGCCTGCTCTTGCAGAAGACACGGGCCACGTTGGCGGCCTTGGGTATCTTCATTGGCACGACGACGGTGATCTGGTTGGTAGCCATGGGAGAAGGCGTTAGCTACCGGGCCCAGCAGCAGATCAAAGAACTTGGCGCCACAAACATCATTTTGCGAACCAAACAGCCGAACCCCGACGCCGAAGGGCAGAACGCCAATAGTCGTGTCAAAATCTATGGCCTGCTGCGAGACGACTACCAGCGGGTGGTCGCCAACATCCCCAGCATTCGCCGCGCAGTTCCCATGCGTGAAGTCCGCTTCGAGTTGCGAGTCGGAAACCGAACGGCCGACGCAAAACTGGTGGGTTGTGTCGAGGATTATATTCAATTGAATCGACTCGAGGTCGCGCGAGGGCGGTGGCTTAATCCCCGTGACCACGGAAGAAAAAGAGTTGTCTTGGCCGACGGCGCAGCAAGAAAACTGTTTCCGTTTGAGGACCCAATTGGCAAAACGATCTGGGTCGGCAGCGAATTCTATGTAGTGATCGGACAGACAAAGCCTCGAATGGCTTCGGCAGCGATCGGTGGTAGCCTGGACGCCAGGGACTACAACATGGATGCCTACATCCCGCTTAAGACTCTCGAACAACGAGTTGGCGATCTGGTGGTCAAGCGCGTCGGTGGTGAATTTCAGGGCGAACAGGTCGAGCTCAGTCAGATCACGGTCACCGTCGAGAACATAGAGGATGTCGATGAGACGGCTGCGATCATCAAAACGTTGCTGAAAAAGTACCACCCCAACGAGGACTATGCCGTTGTCGTCCCTAAAGAACTCCTGCGTCAGGCGGAGCGAACGCGAGCGATGTTTAACGTGCTGTTGGTGGTGATCGCTGGCATTTCACTTCTCGTCGGTGGAATTGGCATCATGAACATCATGCTAGCCACGGTGACGGAGCGAACCCGTGAGATTGGGATTCGCCGCGCACTCGGCGCGACACGGCAGCACATTGTCCACCAATTTCTCACAGAAACCGTTGTACTGACAGCCAGCGGCGGTTTGTTGGGAGTGTTATTCGGCCTGTTGTGCAGTCCGTTGTTTCGATATTTGCGGACCGTTATTACGATGCTCTCCCCCGACCTACTACCCCCCATCGTCTACACACTCGAACCGCGGATTGCGCCTTGGTCCGTTGTCTTGTCACTTTTCATTTCACTCGCCGCTGGCGTCATTTTCGGGGTCTACCCGGCTCGCCGAGCCGCGTACATGGACCCCATCGAAGCCCTGCGCCACGAATGACGACCTCGGCCGGCTCTGCCAGTGTTAATGAGCCGACTAGCGTCGGGTCTTGTCGTTAACCTCCGCGTGATCAATCTTACCGGTAACGCAATCAAGTTCACCAAAGTTGGTAAGGTCGATCTAGTGGTTAAATTGATCGATGCGGACTCCGGCGATGCCAAGCTGAAGGTCGATGCGGCATTGAAACCGCGCGATGAACGGAAGCCGTTCGATGTCATCTTGATGGACATGCAAATGCCAGTGCTCGACGGTTACGACGCGACCCGAAAACTGCGCGAGGCCAGCTATTTGAGTCCCATCATTACACTGACGGCCCACGCCATGAGTGCGACCGGCAAAAGTACATCGACGCCGGCTGCGACGAATACACCACAAAACCGATCAATCTAGAGTTGCTAATTTCTCTGGTGGCCCGATACGCGGAAACTGCAATGCCGAAACTCAACGCGACGCCGTCGGATTGATCGCCTTGAGCTTTGCATCGAGCTGACGCTGAAGCTCGGCGAGATCGTCCCTGTATTTGGGTTTGTCGGCCAGGTTGGTGAATTGATGAGGGTCGGCGTGCATATCGTATAGTTCGACGCCACCGGGCCCGTACCGAATCAGCGCCCAGCGGTCGGTGCGGAGCAAATGGTCGTTGCGACCGCGGAGGCAGTAGACGGCGTCGTGCACGACGTGGTCCGCGTCATCAAGTGATTTGACGAGGCTTCTTCCTTGCACGTGTTCCGGTCTCGGGAGTCCGCATAACTCCGCGAGAGTTGGGTAGATGTCGATCTGTTGACTCAGCGCCGGCGATTTACTCGGTTTTTTACCGGGTACGTGAATGATCAACGGGATGCGAGTCGATTCTTCATGCAGACTCATCTTCTGCCAGAAATCGTGCTCGCCCAGGTGATAACCATGATCGGCCGTGAAGACGATGATCGTATTGTCGCGAAGGCCGAGTCGATCCACTGCGTCGATCATCTTGCCCACCTGTGCGTCCATGTACGTCACCGACGCATAATACGCTTCAAGTACCTGTTGCTTTTTCGCGTCAGCATCCAGTCCACTCCGTTCGCTGTTCTTTGAGATACCTGCTTTGGGTATGTCGTTCCAGTCATCTTTCACGCCGGGGGGCAGTTTCATTTGTTTGGCGACGTAGGGCTCAAAGAAAGATGCTGGCGCGACTAGCGGTACATGGGGTCGGACCAGTCCAACCGCGAGAAAAAAGGGCTTGTGATCGTCGGCCCTTTGCTCCAACAGTTCGATGGCTTTCGCTGCCGCTTTGTGGTCCGCCTGTTCCGCACCATCAGTCTCACCGCGGACGACGTAGAAAGCGCCACCGTATCCCAGTCCATAATGAATCTGCCGTTTGAGGTCAGGCTTGAGCTTCTCGTTGGTCAGGTGCTGGTGCACGCCAGCGGTCCATTGTTCCGGTCCCCGGCAGTTGAATCGCTCCGTCCAGGACGCTGCGTGGTCGGGCCCGTTGACACCAGCCGTAATATCACCCGGCACTCGCATGTGAAAAATCTTGCTGACGCGGGCCGCATAGTAACCCTGATTCAGGAAGTGCTGCGACATCGACGGGCGACTGCCGAGGTTTTTCGTGAAGTTCGTCGCCCCACCATTGGACGTGACACCAATGACCTGAGCGTACATTCCCGACATCAAGGCAGCGCGTGATGGGCCGCAGACCGGATACTGCGTGTAAGTCCGCATGAATTGCACGCCTCGTCCGGCCAGGGCGTCAATGTTGGGTGATCGGCATTGGACATTGTCGTAACAACCGAGGGACTGGCTGCCAAGATCATCGGAAATAATGAACAGAACATTCAACTTACGCTCGGCGGCCGTTAGAGGCGATATGATCATCGCTAGGGCAACGACCCAACCGCACCATTTTAGAAAAACTCTCATCTGCTCTCCTGCTCTCCTGTTCTCCTGTTCTTTTGCCACGATGTTCGCACGTCATGATAACACGTCGTTGACTACTTCGATTGAAGTAACTTCGGAGGCGTCCCTCGCTAACGCGTCGCGGTCCGGAGTAGTGGACTTCGTAACCCGACGCGTCAACGAGAGTGAATACTCGTCAATCTGCACAGATCGTTGCCATTGATTTCCGAGAAGGACGGGTGTAACCTCAGGTCTTGGCCCACTTTGTGAACGGGCTGGTTTTGGGAACATGCTACCGAGGGGTTGGAGATGAATTGGCACTCGCTCACTCGAACTCTTCTCTTCATCGCTGCGTTGGCCGTTGTCGCGGAGTGCCAGGCGCAGGACCGTAAGACCTCACGTCAACTGGTCGCAAGCTACGAGACGAGATATCAGAAATTTGTCGATGCGTTCAAGGCATCAAACGACACAGAAGAACGGCTCACATTGATCAACGGTGCCACGGCCGACATCAATGCATTGTTTGCCGCGTACGTCACCGAACCGAGCATCGCCGATGTACTGCCTAGTCTGGCCAACGTAAAACTCGTAGATCTGCAGCCGACGTTTGTCAAAGTGATTGACGAGCACCCCAGACAAGAAGTGCGGGCCCTTGCCCTGCTCCATTTTGCCCAGTATTCGGGGAATAACGAGCGGCGAAAAACCTGTGAGGCAGCCCTTGGTTATCTGCAGCGAAAATACGGCAAACTTCCCTATCGCGGAACGACGTTTGCCAAGGCAGCCGACGAGTCGCTTTACTTCTTCAGGAACCTTGCAATCGGCTGCAGTGTTCCGCCGACTGTAGGTGAAGATGCTGATGGTGCCGTGTTTCGACTGACGGACTATCGGGGCAAAGTCATCATGCTCCGTTTTTGGGGTAATTGGTGCCCAGCATGTCGCCAGATGTACGGGTACGAACGAGAACTGGTCGGCAAGTACAGGAACCAGCCTTTTGCACTCATCGGCGTCAATAGCGACTCGCGTGAGGAATGCAAACGCGCTCAGAAAGAGTCGAACCTTATGTGGCGTTCGGTGTGGGACGGAGGCACAACGCACGGCGCTATGTCGACGATCTATCGCATTGGGCAGTGGCCCACGATCATCGTGATCGACGCGCAAGGGAAAATACAATATCGGTCAGAGGGACTCGACGAGGCCAAACTCAACAGGGTAATCGAGCGCCTTGTTGCGGAAGCCTCGCTCGCCGACGTCGAGATTTCGGTACACGCACCGACTCAAGCGAAGCCGCTCCTCTCGCTTTCGGAAACGCAGCGATGATCATGCGTACTGCCTGCTGCGGCCAAAGGCGGGTGGCGGCCGTACTGGTAGCCGTGTGGTTGTTTGCTTCTACGAGTGTCGCCGAGGAACGCTCGCGCCCACCGGTACTCCCCAAAGATACGTTGCCCAAAGAAATCGATCTCGACGCAGCGATGAAGAAGCTCAAGCTGCTTGGTGGCGCTCCACCAGATAACCCACTTACGAAAGAACAAGTAGCTTTGGGTCGGCGACTATTTTTCGACTCAATATTGTCCAAGAATCGCACGTTGTCTTGTGCCAGCTGCCACCAACCTGAACATGGATTCGCATCACCAGAACCCAAGGCCGTTGGAATTCATGGTCAGACAGGACGCCGGAACGCGCCGGCACTGATGAACCGTGCACTCGGCATTCGGCAGTTTTGGGATGGTCGAGCGGCGACTCTAGAGGAGCAGGCGCTCCAGCCGATCGTCAATTCACAAGAACTTGGCCATTCTCTTGAAGACGTCATCGTCGAATTACGTAATGACTCAATCTACGTAAGACTCTTTCGCCACGCGTTTGCCGAAGCCGATAGAACAAAGCAAACCGAGACCGGGGGCAAGTACATCACATCGGAAAATCTGGCCAAAGCACTGGCCAGTTTTCAACGCACGTTATTGACGGGCGATTCGCCTGTAGATCTCTTTCAGCGAGGCGACTACGGTTCCCTGTCCGACGACGAACGGCAGGGTCTATGGATCTTCGAGAGTCGTGGTCGTTGCTGGAAATGCCACACCGGTAACAACTATTCGGACGAAGCATTTCACAATACGGGTATCGGGTACGGAAAGGAAGGCCGCGACTTGGGCCGTTTCGAAGTGACGAAACGAAATTTGGACAAGGGAAAATTCAAGACTCCCACCCTTCGTGCCGTTGGCCGGACGGCGCCTTACATGCATGATGGTAGCTTGCGTACACTCGAAGAGGTGATCGGATTTTACAACCAAGGGGGTACGACAGATGACCCCACACTGGACCGATTCATCCAACCGCTGGGACTGTCCGAGAAGGAAATGAATCAGCTCGTCGCGTTCCTGAGGGCGCTATCACGCTAAGTTCGACACGTAGGTCACTTTCGCCGAAAGTGACCAAGAACCGCCAATCCGGTGAGCCAACAATGATTTGGCTAGCATAGTCTGTTTATCAAATCCGAAGTCACGTTGGAGTCGCTTGCATCATGTTCTGCCGCTACTGGGCTACGACGTTCCTTTTTGTCGATACTATTCGTTGGACATGCAGACGCTGCCGAAGATCGGCCCAACGGATTGCTTATTGCGATCGATGATCTGAACGACTGGGTGGGCTGTCTCGGTCACTTGCAAGCGAACACGCCAACGGATCCCCACGGATTCTCCGTGGGCTCGTGTTGGGGGTTGGCTGGAAGCCAACCAGT
>DUDC01000269.1:11287-14178 GCA_012959465.1 Planctomycetaceae bacterium | reverse complement strand
AAGCCAGTGGCGCCCCCAACGTTCACCAAAGCGTGGTGATTCCATCAGCCGGTCAACGAGATTCTCATACACCATGGGCGACTTGTCGTTGACGAACCGGGCAATCTCCTCCGGCGTAGGAGGCAGGCCGATGAGGTCAAAATAGAGGCGACGGACAAGGACGATCTTTTTCGCATCGGGACCAGGTGACAGACCCGCCGCTTCCAACCTGCTGAGGATAAAGCGATCGATGTCGTTGCTCGGCCAGGCTGTATTCTTGATCTTGGGGGTGGCGGGTGCCTGGAGTGGATGATAAGCCCAGTGCTTCCGGCCGGCTTTGATATCGATGGACTTCGGCCTGACAACTTGGTTGGTATCGCCACGTGGATCGGTCGCTCCATCTTGAATCCATTTTCCGAAATCAGCAATGACCTTTGGGGACAACTTCCCTTTGGGAGGCATCTCGAAGTCATCATGCTTCAGAGCGGAGATCAACAGGCTTTCTTTGGGGTCGCCTGGCACGACAGCAGGCCCCGATTCGCCACCCTCCAGTAAACCTTGCCGGGAATCAACGAGCAAACCTCCACTAAGCTTCTTGGAATCAGCGGCATGGCATTCATAGCAATGTTTGACGAGGACGGGCCGGATCTTCGATTCAAAGAAATCGAGTCGCTGACGTTCGACATTCCGATCGGAAGCCCCGGCCGAGCTCGCAGTAAGCAGAATCGCGATCGATAGAATTCCGTAACGCATTTAACGACATCCTTTGGTCATGACCATCTGTTTGAAACACATCATGCTGGTGACATTTTCCCCCTCGCAGTTTGACGATCCGTCAATTATTCGCACGGTATTATATTCGACCTGACGTGCGATACTACCTGCAAACCACCGATGAGAATTTTGAGCGAGCGGTCCGGCCGCAAAAAGCGATACCGGTTTCGCCCGGAGTTTCAGCTGCTGGCATCGTGGCGTTGATGCGTGCGAGTTGTGGCGGGTGACCCGAGGGCCCTATATTGGTAGCAGCTGGATTCGCAAACCGACGGGGCCACACATGAAACGTCTGCCGGTGCTTGATCAAGTTTAGGGGGGCACTCCAAAAAGGCAACGAGCTATGCAGACAATCGATGTTGTCATCTTCACCGTCGTGATTACGCTCGTCACTCTTGCAATGGCTCAAACTGTCATTTTCAAGTTATCAAGTGACTCTACCCAGGTTCACGTGATCCACAAGATCATCGGAAGATTGGGTTTGGGCGCAGCAGGCTTTGCTCTATTTCTTTCCGTATTTGTTCTTGGCGAAAACAAGGGCGTTCTGCTGATCCTGATCGTGCTCGCCATCGCCGCGATTGGGTCCTTTCTGCAAAAGCTGAAGAAACGTGGCGAACCCAAACCAGAAAATCCCCCAGTACCGGACGACCAGATAAGCTCGCATGAACCCGATGCGACATTGGCCTGGTGCGCCAACTGTCAGACACACACGTACCCCGGGAAACAAACCGTCACGCCCACCGATGAATACGGGAATGTAACTTCAACGTATCAAGTGGAATGTTGTGGACACTGCCAGAGTCATATGTTGTGGAACGTGCCGTCTACGATCCGCAAAACCACCTATGGATGTTGTGGGTGTGCGACGGTTCCAGCATTGATCATGCTGGCGTGTTTGATTTGGGGTTGGCTGTACGGATCCCAGAATGGATTCGCCTTGGCCGCCATCATGGCAGTACTCTTACTCCCAATCATGGGATTCGTGACGTGGTTTGTTTATTTACACACACGGTGGCGCAGCTGGGTCAAACGCCAGCGGACCCAATCCACATCGCAAACAGGTTGAAACCGTCGTCCCTTGCCGAGAATCTCTGCTGCCGCGTCCGACAGGCTCCGCTGCCACATCCTCAATCGCCGCGAACTCACTGAGATCCACGGATTCATCGTCTTCCAGAAACTGCTCAGCATTCTCTTTGGTCAGTACTTTGGATATAGACATTTTCGCTTCTTCCTACCCCTGCTCGGCAGCCTTCGTTAACCACTCAGCTGCCTTCTTTAAATCCTCCTTCACGCCTTGGCCATTGTTGTAACACACCCCGGCGGACGCCATGTTTTCCAAGGGATGGCGGGAGCACCTGGAAGAGTGGAAGACAGTTGGCGCACAACGTCCCTACCACCACTTGGGAAGGCCGCACCTCTACTTCATGTCGGGCCGAGATTTTGGCACGGCGATGTTAGGACTGACAAAATAGGATTAGTGCGGCGGCAAAATCCAATTTTTCGGTTGGCTGGCAGCATCCGCAACCCAACGCATGAGCGAGAGATGCCGCAGTTACCGCAAGCATCGTTCACCTGTCGGGTTGCGGATTGTAGCTCGACACTAAAATTTGCGTGTGTTCAAGGTTGGACTTGGAGGCTAAGGTAACTACATGGATGTCCTCAAGAACAGGTTCACTCGTAGAATGTTTGTCTTGCTGAGGCGAGCGTTTCCTTTGTTTTTCTTGTTCATCCCTGGATCGCTTTCGGCCGTGTTTGGCGACAGTCCGCCGGCGGAAACGGTTGCCGTAGATAAGGGCCACCCGCTGCCGGACAAGGATGCGTTCAAGGCGGAGGCTTCTCAGTTCTTCCAGGATTATTGCGTCAAATGTCATGGGGAGAAGAAGCAAGAAGGCGAATTGCGTTTGGATACGGTCTTGCACGACTTGTCCGATGACAAGACGGCCAGATTGTGGAACGACATTTTCGCTCAGATTCAGTTTTCCGAAATGCCGCCCAGCGAGAGCGAGCAGCAACCGAACGCAGCGAAGAAAGCCGAGTTCTTGAGTCGTATCGAAGCCGAGCTGATGCGGTTCGGCCGTGACCCCCACGAACCCGCCATCGACGCCGCCCTCTCTCGGCCGCATGTCGAAGCGGTAGTCCCC
>DUDC01000269.1:0-11277 GCA_012959465.1 Planctomycetaceae bacterium | reverse complement strand
CGGTTTCAACTTCGACGAGAAGATGTTACTACCCCAGTTCGGCAATTATGTCGACCATCAAATGCTGTTTGACGGTTCGGTCACCGAGATGCCCTATACGCCGGCCAGACTGTGGCGGCAGCGACCGATTATTTACGATGCCATTTGGAAGAACGCCTATGGTCGGGCGCCCTGGTACAGCGTCAAGATCGGTGGAACGGGCAGCCATCTGATCCAGCGGGGCCCTCACAAAGGAAAACTTCTGGCTCATCGGTATTTTTCCGACGCGAAGTACGCGAATCCCTTTTTTGAATTTGTACACCACGCGTCGGGTTTCACAGACTACGCTTCGATCGTTGCCGACCAGTCATCGCTAGAAGCTCTGATGGTCAACGCGGAAACGATGGCCGAGATTTTAACGCTTGGCCAGAAGGTTCGAATCGTCACGCAGATCAAAAACAAAGGGAGTCGCACTGGCAATAACGAGGCGATGTTTGTGGGTGGCGTCACCACGTCGGCCAATGAATTTCGTGGCCGAATCCCGGTTGTCTTCAAGAGGATCATGAACACGAAGGGAGCGGTGGATCGGAAAGACTTCAATCAAGCGCTCGACGTGACATTTACATTGTTCTTGCGACGGCAGCCAAAGAAGGAAGAATACGGACACTATTGGACCAAGGTGTTCCAACGAAATGCCGAATTGGGCAATACAATGGCCCTACAGGCCGTGCTGATCTATGTGACGTTGTCACCGGAATTTGTTTATCGAATGGAATTGGGATTAGGGGAAGAGGATTCCCACGGCCGTCGCCTCTTGTCCCCGCAAGAATTGACCCATGCGATCAACTACGCCTTTCAAAACAAGCCGACATTCGGCGTCGACGAAATCGATACAGTTGACGTCTACACAAAAGATAGTGAGCCGCCGATCAAACAAGTCATGTCGACTCCTCGGCCAGCATGGGCGGCTGGGCATAGTGCTTTGGTTCGGGAAATGAAGGATGGGAAGCTGAAGACGAGAGCCGATGTTGAACGAGTCGTTCGACAGATGCTCGACGGTAAGCAGAACAGTTGGCTCACCAATCACAACCGGACCTACTTGAGTACGCCCAACCCGCGCATTCTACAGTTTTTCCGCGAGTTCTTTGGTTACTACAAGGCTCACGAAGTTTTCAAGGACGTCGACAAATTTACGAAGCGAGAGGATTTTAAACAATTTACGTCGCGGGCTGTTTCTCAGCTTGAATACGATACGGACAGCCTCGTGAGGCACATTTTGGCGGAAGACAAAAATGTGCTCTATGAATTGTTGACCACCGACAAGGTTGTTGCGAGTTATTGGAATGGGATCAATCCTGAAGATCAGATCAAGAGAGCCGGCGGGAAAGAAGAATATAGTAAGACCCACCACCTGCAGAATTACAACTTGGATCCATTTGAACAGGCCTACGACAAACAAAAAAGCGAGGACGCGTCGGTTCGTCAGAATGGAAAGGTCTTTAGAGCACCGAAACGGTGCGGAATTCTGACTCAACCCAGTTGGTTAGTGGCCCATAGCGGTAATTTCGACAACGATCCCGTCCGCCGCGGCAAGTGGATACGGGAAAAACTGTTGGCTGGCATCATCATGGACGTGCCAATTACCGTTGACGCTCAAATACCTGATGACGAGCACAAGACCTTAAGAGAACGGTTCAGTGTGGTTCACGACGCAGAGTGCTGGCGCTGTCACAAGAAAATGAACCCCTTGGGTATGCCGTTCGAGGCCTACAATCACGTCGGACGCTGGCGCTCACTTGAAAAAGAGAAACCTGTCAATACTAAGGGAAGTATCACGCATACTGGCGACCAGTCTCTCGACGGAGATGTCCAGGACGTGCGAGAGATGATGGAAAAACTGGCGAAGTCCGATTTGGTCAGGCAGAGTTTTGTCCGTCACGTTTTTCGTTATTGGATGGGACGCAATGAGATGTTGAGTGATTCGAAAACGCTCATCGCAATGGATCAAGCCTACGTCGATAACGAAGGCAGTTTCAATGAACTTCTGGTCGCCCTGCTCACATCGGACGCTTTTTTGTATAGAAAGTAAACTAAGGACAAGGACATGCTCGATCGTAGAACTGCATTAAAAGGTGTGACTTTAGGTGCTGGAGCCGTGGCGCTCTCGCCGTTCCTGAAACACCTCGACATGTTACAAGCCGCCGAAGGGCAACAATTGCCTAAGCGTCTCGTATTCGTGGTCAAGAGCAGCGGTTTGCAGGGTGAGTTTCTGAACCCTGAGGGATTGAAGCACGGCGGTGACACCCTCGTGGATGAACCGCTTCAGGGTAAGGTACTTCCCGAGAGTCTGAAATCGTTGGAACCGTTCAAGAATAAACTGACGATCATTCAAGGGCTCAGCGGACGAATGACGCTGGCGGGTCACAGCGCGTTTTATGGAGCGTTGGGAGGCTATAAAGCAGCGCCGCACACGCCTCCGCTTTTTGCAACTGTGGACGGCCACCTGTCGGAGAAACTCCCGTCGGTCTTCAACCACGTCGGCTTTAAGATGGGGGAAGGTAGTCAAGGAATCACTTTCCCTTCGATCTCGGCAAAGGGGAAGGGCCAGCAGTTGCCCTTTCAACAAGACCCGATGAGCGCTTTTGAGAATCTGTTCGGCAGTATTCTGGAAGGCGGAGATCTAAAGAAAAAATACACGCGAACGGGTAACGTTCTCGATGCAATGTCCGAGGACATTAAGAAATTGCAAAAGAACTTGCCGGCGGAGGAGACGGAGAAGCTAGGTCATTATCTCAACGGCTTTGAATCCCTGAGAGACAGACGTGTCAAACTGGTTTCGATGCAGAAAGTGTTGAAAGAGAACGCTCCGGAACTCGATGACAAGTACACGTCCCGATTCAGAACTCATCACCTGGAAGCCCATTTCGATATGGCATCAGCGGCTTTGATTTCGGGACTCACCAACGTCGCGACGCTCCACGCCGATGGCCTCGATTCGGTCTACTCGGGTATCGGTGTTGGAAACAATGTCCACGCCATCGGCCATGGCGCCGGCTTCGCGACACTCAATTCACAAGATTGCCGAAACGCGATCCGCAATTTTCATATCGAGCTGATCGCTACGATGGCGACCAAGCTCAGCAAGGTCCCCGAGGGCGACGGCACGATGCTCGATAATACCCTTATCGTTTACACTAGCGACAACGCCGCCAACCACCATTCTTATGGTTATGAATGGCCGATGTTTGTATTGGGCAACCTGGGCGGAAAACTCAATTCGAAGGGGCGTTACTTGGCCTATCCGAAGTATGGCAGCAAGAACCACAATCACACGATCTGCAATTTTTTCACTACCTTGTGTCATTTAGCAGGTGTCCCGCAGGACCTGTTCGGGCAACCGGACATGGCCTTGGGTAAAGCCGAAGAGCAGCGTGGACCATTGAGCGAGTTATTGGTATGAGCAGCTGTTTTCTTGAATGCGTTGCACTACGACTTCTCTTTGGAGTTCTAGTTGTCGGCCTGGCGTTCTCGCAGGAGGAAGCCAGTTCGCAAGACCAACCTGCCCCCGTCGTCCTGACGGTCAGTGCTGCGGAGAAACTCCTGCAGGAGAAGGGTTCCGATCTTACGGACGAAGAACTGCAACTCGTTTGCACAGCGACAGGCCTAACGGACTTAGATCTTTCGGGCTGTAACCGACTGTCTGACAAGGGCCTTTCGCATGTAGCCAATCTGAACCAATTAAGAACACTCGACCTTACGAGATGTCATCGGATTACTGATAAAGGCATCGAGGCGATTTCTAAGTTGGAACATCTGGTGAGTTTGGACATCAGCTCGACAAGAGTCGACTTGCCCAAAGTCTACTCCTCGTTGCGTAACCTACCGTCGTTGACGAAGCTGCAGGTAAGAGATATTCGCGGATTTAAGAGCGAAGGGCTGCAGGCCCTAACGCGGTTGGAGTACTTGGACATCTCGAACACGAGTGGCGGCTTGAAAGACGCCGATCTTGCTCCTTTGGGACCGTTGACGTCGCTCAAGTATTTGAATTTGAACGGCAGTCGCGTCTGGGGTGCGAATCGAGATATCACCGACAGCGGCTTAAGATACCTGGAAGGAATGAAGTCATTGGAATTCCTGGGGTTGTTCGGGTATTTCAGCCTCACCGCAAAAGGCTACAACCCTCTCTTCAAAAACCTCACGAATATCAAAAGACTGGAAATGGGTTTCAATTGGCCACTCAAGGGTGGTGAAATTGAGATACCGGCTTCGTTAGATCACCTGGATATGATGGAGTCATTTCAGTTGACTGATGCCGCGATTATCAATCTTGAGGGCAAAAAGCGGTTGAGGACGCTCAATCTGTTTTATTGTATGGAACTCACCGACAAGAGCTTAGAGGCTCTCCAGGGGTTGCCGGACTTAGAGTATTTGAATTTGGGTTGTATCGGCGCGTTGACGGACTCGGGATTGACGAACCTACGCGGCAATACGGGCTTGACCTATTTGAACTTGGGCGACAACGACAACTTTTCCGATCAGGGTTTAGTAAACCTGGAAAACATGAAAGCACTGAGGGAATTGAATTTGTGGAACACTCCCAAACTAAATGGGAAAGGGCTGTCGGTATTGGACTCGTTGCCGCGGTTGCAGACATTGAATCTGGCCGATTGTGCGAATCTGACAGATGACGGTCTGGCTCATGTAGGGAAAAAGACCCGTCTTGAGGATCTGTACTTGGACAATTGTACAAAGATCACGGATGTTGGCTTAAGCCACCTTGCCGGTTTAATCAGTTTGCAGGAACTGACGTTAAACGGCTGTCTGAGTATCACCGACAAAGGCCTCGACGAGTTGGCGAATTTAGAATCGCTCGAGTATTTGGTGATCGCCAATTGCCCAGGCCTGACCGAGGAACACATCGCCGCGTTGGCAGAATCACTGCCAGCTTGCCGGATCGTCCGAGACTGAGCACCGACGATTCGATTGCGATCGAGCTCGATGACGCATCGCTTCATGATGAGCTGGTCGATGCTGTTCTCGGCCAACTGATCGACGAATTGTTGTGATTATATTTCGAAGGCAAGTGGCAACGGACCGAGATGCGATCGTCCAGAATGATCCGAATCGACGTTAACTAGCGACCGCTCCTACGGTTCTGTTTAGAGAAGCACCGTAGGAGGAAGCACCGTAGGAGACTGTTCCGTGACTAGTTCCCTTGATCAGAGAAAGATCGTCATTGCTGGTGGTAGCGGGTTCTTGGGCGTCTCTCTCGCTCACCACCTCGCCGGCCTCGGCGGCTCCGTCGTGATTCTGTCTCGCAACGCCCCGCGGGACGTTGGTCCGTGGCGCCATCGGTCGTGGGACGGCCGAACATTGGATGCTTGGCGAGATGAGTTGAATGGCGCCGCTGGAGTGGTCAACCTTGCCGGCCGCAGCGTCGCATGTATCAAAACGCCCGATCACCAGGACGAAATCCTGCGGTCGCGAGTCGAGTCGACACGCGTTTTGGGCGAGGCCATGCGGAGCATCGATTCGCCTCCGCCCGTATGGGTCCAGATGAGCACAGCGCACATCTATGGCGATCCGCCGAAGTCGATCTGTACGGAAGAGTCCGCGTTCGGCGTTGGTCTAGCACCGTTTGTAGGAAGAGCATGGGAAGAGGCATTCCACGCGAGCATGCTTCCTACTCAACGAGGAGTCGTTCTACGAACGAGTTTCGTGTTGGGACGAAATCGCGGGGCCGGCGGTGGTGCTCTCGATACACTTGGGTTTCTAGCCAGGGTGGGATTGGGCGGTCGAGTCGGAAGTGGAACTCAGGGGATGAGTTGGATACATGAAGCGGATATGAATTGCCTATTCGAGCGGGCACTAGTGAACTCGACCATGCAAGGCAACTATATTGCTTCGTCACCGCACCCCGTTTCTCAAGTAGAGTTCATGCGAGAACTGCGTCGGGCGGTTCGCATGCCGGTGGGTCTTCCCGCCTTTTCGTGGATGGTACGGATTGGCGCTCGGCTATTCTTCCGCACCGACCCAGATCTTGCCCTCTTCGGTCGCTATGTCATCTCGAAGCGGCTGTCGGAGGATGGGTTCGAGTTTCAATGGCCTCAACTCCGTGACGCGCTGCAAGACGTAATGCGAAAGCGCTAGCTTCGTGCTTGTATTGCTGCCTCAGCCAGTGGCACACATTCCAAAACCCCAGACTAACGCCTTCACCTGGCCTTGTAGAGGAAATCACCGATGTCGATCTCGCCTTGGTCGTGGCGGGTACCGATTATCCTAGGTTGCATCGTAGTGCTGCAGGAGAAAGCAGGCAAATATGGGATGGGCAACGGCGTACATCGGGATGCTCGACGAGGGCAAAACGGTACAGTTTCGTCCGCGGGGAAGATCAATGTCCGGCAAGATTGAATCGGGTCAAGCGGTTTCAGATCGGCAACAATCGCGGTCGGATTAACGGCTGAATTACCGCGGGTTCGATTTACGGGAAATTGGTGCGAATCGAAGACTGAGCGGAGGTGAGAGACAAGTCACTACTGGTGGACATTCGCGCCTTTACTTCCATCGAAGGGCGTGTCATAACGGTTTGCTACTTGGTGTTTTTCAAAAGTTGGGCACTGTTTAATTGTTGAATTCAGAATATGAATTGTTGGACTAGAATATTGGGCGACCGCAGTTTATCTTCCATTCTTATCCTTCCTTTGCTCGTTGCGGCCCTGCTGACCGTCTATTTGTTGAGTTACCAGCCGGCAATCCGATTTCCTCGTGACCTAACGGGCCGTGAATATGTCAGGAAATGGTCTCTCTATCGGCCGGCACGTGAATTCAATCAACTCCGTTTTGTCCAAGGTCCGATGCTGAATTGGGCGCAGCGGTGGGGAGTTGACCGCCGCCTCTGTCAACCTGGTCTACATGCTCTCCGGCGAATCGGGTTGACCCTCAACCAAGGCCCGCGGCTATGGCCGCCAGCGCCGCCCGCGAGCCCCACAGATCTGCCTTGAGTACTTTCATTCTGGCATCTTGCTACCGTGCGAGTGCTGCTTCATTGATTCACTTCCGAAGGCCCAACGTCACAGCCAACACGTTACTTACAAAGAGGACGTCCCAATGCCGATACCGGACTCTGATCCGATCATCAATGTGCCGATTGTCACTCCATTTGATTCTTCGGACCGAGTCGATCACGACGCGTTGGCCAAGAACATCGAGCGTTGGTTGAAAACAGAAATCGGGTGTTTTCTAGTCGGTTCGGCGACGGGAGAGGAGTGGTTTCTGAGCGAAACAGAAAAGCTCGCAGTGGCCGGCACTGTTGGCGAAACACTCAACGGTAGGCGGTGTCTGATGGGCGGCATCGACTGTCCCTCAGTGACCGAAACATTGAGACGTGCCGAGGATTTTGTAAATGTTGGCGCCGAATTGGTCCGAATCCGATTTCCAAGAACTGAATTGACGGTCGTCGATTATTTCACACAAGTCTTGCCTCGATGTCCCGTTCCCGTGCTTCTTATGCACCAGAACAGTCCTGAACGATTTGGTTCCGCCGGCGCGGCTGCCGCGGAACCGGAAGTCATTGGTTGTGTCGCAGCGATGGACAATGTGTTCGGGTATGTGACGGATCACGACGTCCGCTTTGAATCGCGCGTTCGTTGGCATGTACCCGATGACCGCCGATTCTGGATCTGTAACGGCAGCTTGATGCTGCAGGGAGCGATGATTGGCTGCAACGGCACAACGACCGCGTTCTCCAACATCTGGCCAGCTGCCCTACGCAAGTTGTTGCAGTTGGGAATGTCTGGTCAATTCGAGGAGGCTCATGACCTGCAGGAAAAAGTTCAGCGAATCGATGCGGTTATGCTGCCCTATCTGGCGGCAGGAGTGAAGGCGGCCTTAAACCTGCTCGGCTTCGACGGCACGCATCCACGTGCGCCGACGAAGCCGATGCCGCCCGATGAAGTGACTCGATTAGAGGCGGAGATGAAGTTTGCCGGGTTGCTGGAGTGATCTGAATCGCTATGTTGGCAAAGCTCGAGAATGTGACTAAATAAACAAGCCGCTAGCGCTTACCGGCCGTAGATGACAAACGGAGGCACACTTGATGGACATTCAGTGTTTGGCGAATAGGTTGACCGATAAGGAACGTGAGTTCTTTGAATCGAACGGCTACCTGGTTGTCGAAGATGCGTTGGACAGGTCGATGAACGATCGGTTGATCGCGGCTGTGGATCGCGTGGACGCGCGGGACCGCTCGGTGGAACTTGCGGGGCAACTACTTTCTATTTCCAACATCGTCCATGAAGACGACGCCTTCGTTGATTTGATCGACTTGACGATGACGTTTCCCAAAGTATGGGGCATTCTCGGTTGGAACATCTACCTCTATCACTCACACCTGGACGTTACGCCGCCGGAGAACGCTGCAGCGCAGAACTGGAGTGTCGCCTGGCATCAGGATAGCATGAGGGTCAACGACGAAATTGAATCTGATCCCCGTCCCCGGTTGTCGTTAAAGATCGGTTATTACCTCACCGATGTCAGTGAGTCCGGACGTGGCAACACCTTGATTGTACCTGGCTCGCACCGCCGGAATGAACTCGATTGCGCCCAGGATGGCCGATCCAGCCCGGACGGCGCCGAACCAATTTGCGTACCGGCCGGTTCCGCCGTGTTGTTGGACCGTCGCACTTGGCATTCCCGCAGCGCGAACACGTCGGAGATGACGCGCAAAGTGGTTTGGTTCGGTTACAGTTATCGCTGGCTTCGACCCAAAGACGCCATGACGGTACAGCATCTGTACGCCGGCCTTGACCCGATTCGGCGACAAATCCTCGGCGACGGTTTGTCGGCCAACGGCGTTTACGATCCTGTGGATGCTGACGTGCCACTGCGGCAATGGCTTCGTGAGCACGATCCTGCAGCCGCTGATCCGTCTCCTCACGGCCGTTCTCAGTCTCGACCGCCGGCAATGGTCCGCGGAAAAAACCTCGGTCGGAACTAAAAGCCGACGTTGCAGTGCTTAATCGCGCATCGACAGGTTGAGCCGCACCCACATTTAGGACACTTGCATGTCGGATGCGAGCAATTGCAAACCGACTTGTTATAGAAGACGGCGCCATTGGATTGGTACTTGCCGACCAGGACTAGGTCCAGGGCTTGGTCCAAGAATTTGTCTTTGGACTTGTCGGGTGCTTCCCAGTTATCGTGTGCATCGCCGGCGTATCGCAGCAGTCCGTCCGCGTCAAAAACAAACAGGTGCGGAGCCGGAGTTGCCTGCGAATTAAACGCATTGCGGAGCGTGCCATCTGCATCATGTAGCAATGGAAGCGTTGCCAATGCCGTTTTTTTCCAGAACTCTGTCACATCGGAAAACTCGTCATCCGAATTCGCGCTCACCACCTGGAAATCGACTCGATCCTGGTACTTATCAATCGTCTCTTTCAACGACTGATAGTATTTGGGATCGGCCTCGTACTTCTTGTATCGTGAACATTGGAGTGAAACAAACGCCAGCGCCAACGGGCGATCAGATTTCTTCAGCGTGGCGAGCAACTGTTTTTTGCCAGCACTATTCGTTAGTTCCAAGTCGCCAGGCAACCGTTTTGCGAACGGGATTCCGGGAAAACGCCGACTGACGATCACCGATTTCGGAGGAAAGCCGACGTCGCGGAGTGCATCGATCAACTGCTCGACCTGGATCATGTCATCGCCGTGGGCCTGCATGACAATTAACAGTTTGCGGGGCCCGTCGAAGTGAGGCTTGGTGTGGTAGTCGTGGAAGACGGCGTCCTTAACCCAGCCGACTTTGGCCACCGCGGCTTCGATTGCGATTCGGCCGTTGCTCGTGCTTGCCGGTCGCAGTGCCTTCGGCACAAGCGGTTTCTTTGGTTCCGTTTTTGACTTGTCACCGTCCTTGTCCTTCTCTTTCTCTTTTTTGCGCTTCGGTTTCGAGTAGTCGACGTCGCCACAGATATGAGCGAATTCGATCTGAATACGAATGTCGCCGAATTCGCGCAGCCGAATCTGGCCGGGAACACGACCGCCCGCACGCAACCCGTGCATGAGCGCCATCACGTTGGCGTACCTACGGTCTGCTATGGCCAGTCGCGCAACATTCGTGGAGCCCGATTCGAATTGGGTCCGACTGGCCCACTTCTGTTGCCCTAGAAAGGAGAGCACATCCAAACCGGCATCATTCGTGTGGTTGAAGTTGAATTCAACAAGCGGGTTAATCTGTGAGCCACCTTGCTTGGGACTACCGCTTGGTCCAGCGAGTTGCGGTGGAGCTGTCTTGGGCATCGAAACGCCAGTTGGCACCAACCACACCGCCCGGGGAGCCGCGCCGCGGAGAGAGAAAGCGTTGAGCAGTTCGATCAAATCGACCGCTCCGCGGTTTGGTTCAAAGTTGATTCCGCCGCCGGCGGTCTGCACGTTCTTCGCCCAGCCAAGTTGCCGGATGACCTCGACAGCTTGTTCTCGACACGCCACAAATCGCTCGGCGTCGCGAGTGACGTCATCGGTCGTCCAACGGGTCAGTTCAACACGCAGTCGAAAGCTGGGCAGATTCTGCGGTTTCATTGCGGTGACTTCTGTACCGTGATCTCGGAGACTCTCTCGCAAACCCCACACGTCAACGGGTTGTTGAGCGCGCAGGTAGGCAGTTGCTCGTGGGTCTTTCAAGCTCGGATGAGGACGCACAGCGCCGAGGCCGTCGATCTTGGCGAGCGATTTATGAAAATGCTCGATACATCCACTTTGATCGCAAAGATGGCCCAAGCTCAACTCGAGTGCGCCGCCGACGAGAGCCAGGCCCGATGGAGCCATCACCACTGCGGGCGACTCGACAGTCGTTCTCAGAATAACTGCCAGGCGGCTGGTGGTCTTCGGCTCTTCGCCGTCGTTGACAGCTTCCGTCGAGAAGCTAACCGGCACGACCATCTCGCCGGGCTTTAGGGCGATGGATTCGGCAAGACGAGCGACCCAGCGTACCGATGTGACTTTTTCATCCTTGGGGTCGGATGGCTCGCTCTTTGATGGCGATTCGACTCGGCGGAATTCACGGTCAATTTCCAGGCCGGCAGCTGGGGGATTTGACAGAGTGAGCTGTGCCGCCGCCAGCGTCCTACCGTCAGATGCTGCGACTTCGACGATCAACAGAATCGGCTGTGGCAATTCTCCATCACTTTTTGAACCTTTTGCAGGCTCTTCTTTCTCCGCTGCCTCCCGCGTTGTCCAGCCCCGAACCGTCAGCTGTGCTGTGCGAGCAATGCTGACAATCGGCCCGTCTGGTACGACGGAGAACGG
>DUDC01000268.1 GCA_012959465.1 Planctomycetaceae bacterium | reverse complement strand
GGGGGTGCGATCGTTGAACTGATCACCGACTGGGGCAACCTGGTGCTTGACGCCATCACAGCTACTGGACTGTGGGCGGTCTTCATCGGTCGAACAATACGGTGGATGGTAATTCGATTTCCAGGTCGTGCGAATCTGATTGCCACGTTTTATCAAGTCGGTGTTCGATCGCTGCCGGTGATCGCGTTGACTGGAACGTTTATTGGTATGGTGTTGGCCGTGCAAAGCTATTCACACTTCAGCCAGATTGGGCTCGAGACCCGTCTCGGCGCCGTAATCAACATGTCGCTCGTGCGAGAATTGGGACCGGTCCTCGCTGCCACCATGCTGGCCGGACGAGTGGGGAGTGCGATGGCGGCCGAGTTGGGAACGATGCGAGTGACAGAGCAGATCGACGCTCTGGAGTGCATGGGAGCCGATCCGATTCAATATCTGGTCGTTCCCCGTTTCATGGCATGCGTCCTGTTGATCCCCGCATTGACAGTGATGGCCGACTTCATGGGAATTGTCGGTGGTGCATTTTATAGTGTGGTAATCCTTGGCATCGACCATCACCACTATACGGTCAACTCGGTTGAGTTCGTTGGTGCTTTCGACTTGTTTAGCGGTGTTTTCAAGAGCTCCTTCTTCGGGGGCACGATTGCGATGGTCAGCTGTTATCGTGGATTCCACTGTTCGCCAGGCGCGGAGGGTGTTGGTCGCGCCGCCACAGCCGCCTTTGTGTATTCGTTTGTGTTAATTTTGGTTCTTGATCTAATTCTCAATATCATGCTCGATGCCTTCTATGTCTCGATTTGGCCTCACGGAGCATCGTTGCTTTGACCGTCAATCAACAGAACGCCGATGACATGGGTCCCATCAGTGAAGGCACTGGTGGCGGGTCACAACCGATGCTTGAGGTCTCAGCGTTAACGGTGACGTTTTCCGGCCAAACCGTCCTGAGGAACATCGATCTTACCGTGCCGCGAGGTGAGACAGTTGCCGTAATCGGCGAAAGTGGCTGTGGAAAGACGGTGTTGTTAAAGTCGATGGTCGGACTGGTACGACCATCGAAGGGCAAAGTCGTTTTTGATGGTCAAGATCTATCTCGGCTGGACGACCACCAATTGTCAAAGCAACGAATCCGCATGGGGTTTGTGTTTCAGAATGCCGCCTTGTTCGACAGCATGACCATTGGACAGAACATCGCATTTCCGCTCCGAGAGCACACCAATCACCGTCCGGCACGAATACGTGAACAGGTTCATAGCGTGCTCGCCGAAGTGGGTCTTCCTGAAGAAGTTCTCAAGAAAAAACCTGCCGAACTCTCTGGCGGAATGCGCAAACGAGTGGGTGTCGCACGAGCCTTGGTGATGGAACCCGAGTTGGTGTTTTATGACGAACCAACGACAGGGCTGGATCCAATCATGAGTGATGTGATCAACGAATTGATGTTGCGAACGCGACACCGCTATGACGTGACAAGTGTGATTGTCACACACGACATGCGGACGGCGAGAAAAGTTGCAGACCGAGTTGTCATGTTGTATCCCACCACCCGGCTCGATCACGACCAGCCCCAAGTACTGTTCGATGGCCCACCCAGCCAATTGGATCGAACGAGTGACAAACGAGTTGCGCAGTTTGTTCGCGGTGAAGCAGGTGAACGATTGATGGAACTACAGCAAGGGCGGAGTGGAAGCGATGGATGATCAAGTACTCGGTCTTCGAGTCGGCATTTTGGTGCTGACAGCTGCGATAGTGCTCGCGATTTTGGTCGGTCTTTTTGGGCCCGGTCGGCATTTCTGGACGAAGGAATACACCGTCAATGTCAAGTTTCCCCAGGCACCAGGAGTGAAGTTCGGAACTCCTGTACGAAAAAGTGGTGTCCTCGTTGGTCGTGTTTCGGGCGTGCAATTGACTGATGACGGGGGCGTGTTGGTTACGTTGTCACTTGACAAATCCAAGCCCGTCAAGGCGACCGAACAACCCCGCATCAAGACCGCCAACTTTGTCAGCGGTGACGCCATTATCGAGTTTGTTCCGGACTTGGCGAACCCGACAACCGAACAGCTCACGGACGGAGACTTTATCGGCACGGGCAAAGTCATGGGCGATCCCTTTGAAGTGCTCGTGAACCTCGAATCGCGATTCACCGATGCATTTGGTTCCATTCAACGCGCGGCCGCCGAAATTGAGACGGCCGCATCGACGGCCAGCACCATCCTGAAAGGCCTTCAAGGGTTGGGCGGCAACCGCGACCAGATCGTCCGAGTGGTACAGAAAGCCGAAACGGCCCTCGATCAGTTCAATTCTACAATGATGGCCGTCGAGGACGTATTTGGCGACGAAGAATTGAGAGTCCGCCTAAAGACCGCGTTGGATGACCTGCCGACCGTAATGACCGAAGCAAAGCTGTTCTTCGCCGAGAGCCGAAATGTCGTGAAGGAGTTCCAAACGGTCGCCGAGCGTGTAGATACCAACCTAGCGAATTTGGAGCGGTTTACCGAGCCGCTCGGCGAACGGGGGCCGCAAATCGTCGACAACATCGATAATTCAATTCGGCGATTGGACGAAGTCCTTGAACAGTTGGTGAACATGACGACCGCAATCAACAGGCAGCAGGGAACGCTTGGCAAACTCGTGTACAATTCCGAGGCCTATGACAATCTGAATCGACTGATGCGGGAAACCGACCAATTGATGAACGTGCAAGTGCGTGCGATTTTGGACAACCTCTACATTGCTACCGACAAGATTGCCCGAGATCCTGGGGGGGCAATTGGCGCTCGTAGCATGCTCAACCGTTCGCCGACCACGGGAAAGACTATTATCAATAACCCCAGATAGCTTCGATCGATCGTCACTATTTCATGAATCTTCGAAGGTTTGTGGTTAAAATAGGCCGCTGTAGAGCGTCCTTTCGACGTTCTCTCCGCGGGTTTGATTGGTACAAATGGGAAGACTATGGCCCAGGAAGCAGGTCAGTGGAACAACTGTCTTGAGTACGTCGCGGTGACCGATATCGGTCGTCGACGTGCAAATAACCAAGACCAATATGCCGTCGTCCTGGCAAGTGGAATGGACGATTGGGCAAGTGTCGGGCACATGTTTCTGGTCGCGGACGGCATGGGCGCGCATGCGGCGGGGGAACTGGCGAGCAAGTTGGCTGCCGAAAACCTTCCGCATCTTTACCGCAAACACACGTCGGACTCGTCCCCAGAAGCTCTCTACCGAGCGATCGTGGAAACCAACGAGGAGGTACATCGCCGAGGTCAGGCAAACATTGAGTTCAACAGCATGGGTACCACACTCAGCACCCTTGTACTGTTACCACAGGGTGCGTTGGTTGCGAATGTTGGCGACAGCCGCGTTTATCGACTTCGAAATCGACGGCTGGAGCAGCTGACCTTCGATCATAGTCTCGTTTGGGAGATGCGAGCGGCAGGTCAATTGGACGATGAGCACGTACTTGCCGACGCGATACCGAAGAACGTCATCACTCGGTCAATTGGCCCCTATCCTCATGTCCAGCCCGACTTCGAAGGACCGTTCGCAGTCGAGAAGGACGACCTGTTCTTGCTCTGCAGTGATGGCCTGAGCGGTTTGGTCAGCGACGACGAATTTTCGGCGATCTTGTCGACGCTGCCGTTGCGTGCCGCGGCGTCACTGCTGCAGAACCTAGCAAATATTCGGGGTGGGACAGACAATATCACCCTCGTGCTGGCCAAAGCAACTGGCCTGCCCGTGGTGACGAATCGAGACGAGTTTGAACCGATAACCATCGGCGCAAATATCAGCCAACCGCCCATTCCCTTACCGACGTGGGTCGCGTTGGGAATCGCCGTACTTGGCGGATTTGGAGCATTGATCGTTCAACAACCGATCCTCGCGGCGATCCTGTTCATCGCCGCCTTTTTGGGAGCAACCGGAGTCGCATTGTGGAGACTTAAGAACCGGTCGCGCGGTGTAACGATTCCACAGGGCCAGCGGATGGGCAAGGCCCCGTATGCCGTTGCTGATTGCGAGGACTTGGTCGCCGACGTGCAAGCGATGATTTCTGATGTGTTCCGCGTCTCCCAAGAGGCCGCAGCCAATGGCTGGCATGACCCGGATGGAGACGGTCGGATGTACATTTCCAAAGCGACTCAGCTGGCAAAAGAGGGAGAGGGTGCCGAGGCTCTTGAACAGTTGCGGCGGGCCGTCGATTTTCTAAATACAGAGTGGCAAGAAAATAAGACTCGAGGGGCCGGTAACTGAACTCGCAGCTGGCGAGAAAAACGACGGAAGTACCGTTGTTTTGGGCTCGGGGGAAGCGCGACCGCGGTTTCACCGGACGTTTGTCCGCACTCTTCCGTCTCCCACCACGGCGTCAAAGTCGCTATAATCGCCCCATTCCTCCATCCGGTCGGGAAGCGTGATCTTCGCGACGATGGCTGGGGCAACATTCGCGATGTCGAAACAGGTCGGCAGTGAAACGGAATTCCGCGCTGTGCCCGAAGAACCAACGATTCGATCGGGACTTCTGAGGCATATTCCGTCACCTGCAGCAGGTCGATTTTTCGCGAAACACCTGTAGCTGAAAGTACCTATAACGGCCATTCAGGCCACACAATATTGAAGGATCCGCGAACGTGGCAAAACGGCGTGCGAGCAGCTCGAAGGGCCGCAATGGTCAACACAAAAACGGCAAACCCGCTCGCAAGTCCGGCAAGTCCGCGAAAACTGGAGGCCGCAAGCGAAAAGCAAAGAGTGACGATGACGGCGTCGCGATCAAGGAGTTGATCGAGAATTCGACACGGCAGATGACGCTTCGGGAAATTGCGCAGAGCCGGTACCTGAATTACTCGATGTCTGTCATTACCAGCCGCGCGCTGCCAGACGTCCGCGACGGACTGAAACCGGTCCAACGCCGCATCCTGTACACGATGCACAAACAACGGCTGGACCACACGACCAAACACAGAAAATGTGCCAAGGTTGTTGGCGACGTGATGGCCAACTATCACCCGCACGGCGACAGTGCCATTTACGATGCCTTGGTACGAATGGCCCAACCCTTCTCCTTGCGAATGCCGTTGATTGATGGAAGTGGCAACTTCGGTTCGATCGATGGCGACAATGCGGCCGCCTTCCGATACACCGAGTGCCGGTTGATGCCGGTGGCCGCCGAACTCCTTGAGGACCTATCGAGCGATACGGTCGATTTCAAGGACAGCTACGATGGGTCTGGCAAAGAGCCTGTCGTGTTGCCTAGTCGACTACCGAACCTGTTAGTCAACGGTTCAACGGGCATCGCCGTCGGTATGGCAACCAACATCCCGCCGCACAATTTGGCCGAAGTATGCCGAGCACTACTCAAGTTACTTAACGACCCAGAAATCAAGGACTACCAACTGGTCGCTAAGGACGCCATCCAGGGACCCGATTTTCCTACGGGCGGTCAGATTACCAATTCGAAAGAAGAGCTGCGAGACATCTACCGAACCGGAGCCGGTAGTCTGCAAGTCCGTGGAACTTCGACGCTGGTCTCAAAAAAGGGCCAGAATACGATCCTCCGCATCAACTCGATCCCCTATAGCGTCAACAAATCAACGCTCGTCGAACAGATTTCGACCATCGTCTTCTCCAGCAAACTGCCTCTGCTTCTTGACGTCAAAGACGTTTCGACAAACGACGTTTGCATCGATTTGGAGTTAAGAAAAGGCGCTGACCCGGATATGGCCTTGGCTTACTTGTACAAACATACATCGCTTCAGACCTCTTTCGGCGTCAACATGACTTGCTTGGAGCCAACAGAGAACCCGGAATTGGGCCTTCCGGCGCGACTGGGTTTGAAGGAAATCTTATGGCACTTTTTGCATTTCCGCCTAAACGTGGTCACACGTCGGCTGGAGAATGAATTGCAATTACTGAAGAGTCGCCTCCACATTTTGAATGGGTTCATTCTGGTTTTCGACGCGTTGGACGAGATCATCCGGATCATACGACGGTCCAACGGCAAGCAGGACGCCGCCCAGAAAATCATGAAGAGGTTCCCTGCTGATAAGGGCGGGCTGGATGCCGTTCAAACCGACGCGATCCTGGAACTTAAACTCTACCGACTTGCCAAACTGGAAATCAACCTGATCCTCGACGAAGCGAAGGCGAAAAAGTCTCGCGCCAGGAAGATCCGCAAGTTGCTTGCCGAAGACACTGCCGATACGACGAACTCCGGAAGATGGAGCACGGTGCGCGAGGAGATCAACCACCTGCTAAGTACATACGGCAAGACTCCCGAGGGTAAACGCCGAACGTCGCTGGAATCGGTCGGCGAAGAACCCGAGTATTCAGTGGAAGATTTCATCATTGCTGAAAACTGCGTTGTCGTCGTGACCGCTGACGGTTGGGTGAAACGCCAAAAACAGATCCTCGACCTCTCCAAGAGTCGAACGCGGGAAGGTGATCGGATTCTCGCTTGTGTAGCAGGTTCAACTCGCTCGACCGTGGCGTTCTTTTCAAGTTTCGGCACTTGCTATACCGTTCGCATGATCGAGATCCCAGCCACGACTGGGTACGGTGAGCCGATCCAAAAACTCTTCAAACTAAAAGATGGCGAGCGGATTGTGTCCGCTTTGTCGTTCGATCCACGGACAATCGGGGACATTACTGTCAACACTCGACGCCCGGATCTCTGCCCCACAACTCACGGCTTCGCGGCATCTTCCAATGGCTATGCACTCAGGTTCGGCTTCGAGGCCTATGCCGAACCGTCGACACGCAATGGTCGTCGCTTCGCTCGACCAGCGAAAGGCGCAAGGATCATCGATGTGCATGCGATCGACGGCCACGAGACGATTCTCGCTGTTTCGAACCAATGCCGCGCGATGGTATGTCGCGCTGAAGAGGTTAATTACCTTTCCGGACCAGGTAAGGGCGTGCTGTTGATCAAGTTGGCCAAGAGTGATCGCCTGTTGGGTTACAAACCCTCACATGGAGATCGTGATTTATTGATTGTTGAGACCAATCGAGGCGCGAAGAAGACGATCTCCACGGTCAAGTACCGCACGACATCGCGAGGAGGAAAAGGGATCGAGATTCAGAAAAATGGCAAGATCACGAAGATCATCACGGATGACATTGTGGCACCTGAACCGCTCGCCGAAAGTAACACATGAGTACGACAGCACAACGTTCATACACGGGCGATGACATCGTCGTCCTCGAAGGCCTAGAACCCGTTCGCAAACGCCCGGGAATGTACATAGGCGGAGTTGGCTCGCCGGGTCTTCATCACCTTATCTGGGAAATCCTCGACAATTCAATCGACGAAGCCATGAATGGCCATGCCACAGAGATTGGGGTCGTACTGCATGCAAACGGTCACACGATCACGGTCTCCGATGATGGTCGCGGCATTCCAGTCGACACGCTTGCTAAGACCAAGAGATCAGCACTGGAGACCATTCTGACGACGCTCCATGCCGGTGGAAAATTTGAAGGAAAAAATTACGCAACGAGCGGTGGCCTGCATGGCGTTGGCGCATCCGTCGTAAACGCTCTGTCCAAGGAACTTATCGCCATCGTACGACGCGACGGGCGCGAATACCGTATGGACTTCGCCAAGGGAAAACCGACCACCAAACTCCGCCGAGGCAAAAACGCAGTTCGCCGCACGGGGACGATTATCACCTTCACGCCGGACCCAACAGTGTTTCCCAAGACAGAGTTTCAGTCGACCATTATCCGCGATCGGTTGGAAACGGTCAGTTTCCTGCATCGGGGAATCAAGTTCAACTTTGCCGACAAAACCAACAACAGCAAAGAGACGTACCAACACGACAACGGTATCGTTGAGTTTCTGACGAAGATCGCCGAGGAACGACAATGCAAGCCAATTCACGATCCGCCGTTCCGACTGGAAAAGCTCAACGGCGAACGTCTCGAACTGGTACTTCAATGGACTGAATCGACGGACGAACATATACGCACCTACGCCAATGGCATTCCCACGATCAGCGGTGGCACGCATGAAAATGGTCTGCGAAGTGGACTCTCTAAGGCCGTTCGCAACTACTTTGAAACGCACGAACTCATCCCACGTGGCGTTAAAATCACTCATGACGACATTCGAGAGGGGCTGCTGTGTATCCTATCGCTCTTCGTCCATGATCCGCAGTTTCAAGGCCAAACCAAAGAGCGCCTGAACAACCCTGAATTACAGAACGTCGTGGACAGCAGCGTGCGAGCGGCTCTCGAACAGTGGCTAAACGACAACACATCCGTCGCGGAGACCATTGCCGCTCGAATCATTTCAGCCGCCCGAGCACGCGAAGCGTCACGCGCTGCCTCTGCCGCCGTTTCAAGAAAAATGGGTGGCACAAATCGATTGATGCTGCCAGGGAAACTCAGTGACTGTTTGGACAACGGCCGCGAGGAGTCCGAGTTGTTCATCGTTGAAGGTGATTCGGCCGGTGGCACTGCAAAACAGGCCCGCAATCGCAATCATCAAGCGATCCTGCCGCTTCGCGGAAAAGTACTCAACACCGAGTCCGTGACACTCAAACGTGTCATGGAAAACAAGGAGCTTCAGGACATTGTTACCGCCCTCGGATGCGGGATAGGCAAAGACCTCGACCCGGCGAGGATGAGATACGATCGTGTGATCCTCTTGGCCGACGCCGACTCGGACGGACACCATATTACGACGCTCCTGCTCACCTTTTTCTATCGCCATATGCCAGCGTTGATCTCGCTCGGCAAGGTGTTCGTAGGCCTACCCCCGCTGTACCGAATTAACATTGGCAAGGAGACCTATTGGGCGGCGGATGAAGCCGACCGCCAACGGATCCTGGAGGAACACCAGGGCCGATCCAAGCCCGAGATCACTCGCTTTAAAGGATTGGGGGAGATGATGCCCAACATTCTTTGGGATACAACACTCAACCCACGCACTCGACGACTTCTCCGCGTCGAGATTGACGATCAATTGGAAACCGACCGTGTCATGAGCGATCTAATGGGCCGAGACGCTTCCGCGCGATTCCGCTTCATTATGGATCGAGCAGCCTTCGCGAACGCAATCGACGTCTAGTCTGGTCACAGGGCTCCCGGCTCAACCTTCGGCGTCCGATTCCTCGTCGGGAGTGTCGGAGGCGACAGCCGTTGCCGGTTCTGGATCCGCTTCGGATTCTTTCTCGTTTCTCAATTCACCACGGAAGATCAGCCGCACGACCTTGTCGTTGTCGTCGCGGATTCCATCGACGATGACCGTATCCATCCCGACAAAGACACCGAGAAGCAATTCCTCTGCCAACGGGTCCTCAATCTGATTCTCAATCGCGCGGCGAAGCGGGCGAGCACCCATCTCCAGATGAGTACCTTTGCGGATCAACAATTCTTTAGAGGCGTCAGTCAAAATTAAGTCGAGTCCACGGTCGGCTAACCGGTCTCGGACCTTGGCAATTTCCAAGTTAATGACTTCGTTAAGATCGTCCTTGGTTAAGTGCCGGAAAATGATGGTCTCGTCCAACCGGTTGAGGAATTCGGGACGGAAGACCTTTTCGACTTGGTCCATCACTCTCGATTTCATGCTCTCATAGGAGGCGTCTTCACCCTGCGATTGAAAACCGAAGTGTGCTTCGTTCTTAATCGCCTCGGCGCCCGCATTGGTGGTCATGATCAAGATGACGTTTCGGAAATCGACATTGCGACCGAAACTATCAGTCAATCGTCCTTCTTCCATGACCTGCAGCAGCATATTGAACACGTCTGGATGTGCTTTTTCGATTTCATCAAGCAAGACAACCGCATAGGGACGCCGACGAATCTTCTCGGTCAGCTGCCCGCCCTCTTCGTATCCAACGTATCCGGGAGGCGCTCCAATCAGTCGGCTGACGTTGTGCTTTTCCATATACTCACTCATGTCGATATGAATGAGCGCGTCGGCGTCACCAAACATGAATTCGGCGACAGCCTTCGCTAGCAGCGTTTTGCCGACCCCAGTCGGTCCGGCAAAGATGAAACATCCGGTTGGCCGCTTCGGATCTTTCAATCCGCTGCGACTTCGACGTACCGCCTTGGCGACGGACTTTATTGCCTGTTCTTGGCTGATGACACGACGATGCAAATCGTCCTCCATGCTCATCAGACGCATACTGTCCTCGGTGGACAATCGAGTAAGCGGGATACCGGTCATCTTGGAAACGACTTCGGCAATGATCTCCTCGTCAACGACACCGTCCGTTTCTCGTGACTTCTCTCGCCATTCCCGCGTGATTGTCTCTTTTTTCTTGCGTAGCTTGTCAGCTTGATCGCGCAAGGCTGCCGCCTTTTCGAAGTCCTGATTGGCAACCGCTTCTTCTTTTTCCTTATTCAGACGCTCAACTTCTTCGTCGATGTCTTTCAAGTCCGGTGGACGCGTCATCGAGCACAGACGGACGCGAGCTCCGGCTTCGTCAATCACGTCAATGGCCTTGTCCGGCAAGCACCGAGCGGTGATGTAACGCTCCGACATCTCAACGGCGGCCACAACCGCGTCATCGGTAATTTGCACACGGTGGTGCTCTTCGTAACGCTCTCGCAAACCCTTGAGAATCGCTATCGTTTCGACTTTGCCTGTCGGCTCGACAATAATCTCCTGGAAACGTCGAGCCAGAGCGCTGTCTTTTTCAATGTACTTGCGGTATTCGTCCAGCGTCGTGGCACCGATGCACTGAATCTCGCCGCGAGATAATGCCGGCTTGAGGACATTGGCGGCGTCAATCGCGCCTTCAGCACCACCGGCACCTACTAGCGTATGCAACTCGTCGATGAACAAGATCGTGTTCTTCGCACGACGCACTTCGTTCATGACCGCCTTAATTCGCTCTTCAAACTGGCCGCGGTATTTGGTACCGGCCACCATCATGGCCAAATCCAATACCACAATCCGTTTTTCGGCTAGCAACTCGGGAACGTTCCCATCGATAACCATTTGCGCGAATCCTTCCACAATCGCCGTTTTGCCAACGCCCGCTTCGCCAAGCAACACTGGATTGTTCTTTGTGCGTCGGCAGAGTACCTGGATGGCTCGCTCAATTTCGTTTTCTCTGCCAATGACCGGATCCAGGGTTCCCTTGCGAGCCAAGTCAGTCAAGTCGCGTCCGAAACTGTCGAGAGCCGGTGTCTTCGACTTTCCGCTACGTGAGGACGAGGAGGATTCACCACCACCAGATTCTCGTCCACCCCGTTCACTCTCTCCACCTTCGACACCGTGGCCAAGTAGGTTTAGCACCTCTTCTCGCACTTCTTCGAGCTTAAGGCCGAGGTTCATCAGAACTTGGGCCGCAACCCCTTCCTGCTCGCGGAGTAGACCCAAAAGGATATGCTCGGTTCCGACGTAGTTGTGATTCAGATTGCGAGCCTCTTCCATCGAATACTCGATGACTTTTTTGGCGCGAGGCGTCTGGGGCAGCTTGCCCATGGTGACCATTTCTGGGCCACTCTGAACTAGCTTTTCAACTTCCAGTCGGATCTTTCGTAAGTCCACATCGAGGTTCTTGAGGACGTTGGCGGCCACGCCACTTCCCTCTTTCACCAGCCCAAGCAAAATGTGCTCAGTTCCAATGTACTCGTGGTTGAATCGCTGCGCCTCCTGGTTTGCAAGTTGCATTACCTTTCGTGCGCGGTCGGTAAATCTCTCGTACATATTTCACCCCCCTGTGTCACAGGGAATTCGCCTCCCAGTAGAAAGAGGCACGTCGGGTCCAAGGTTGTTGTCTGCTACGCCGTCTTCATCAAAAACAGCTGCCAAATGTCAATGCTATGCCGAAATAGTCTCGGTCGTTTTGGCAGTTTGTCGGTTAAGTAAAGTCTAGGGAAGCAAAGGGCATGCCGTTATGCAGCTCGATTCGGTCGGCCTGCTGTATTGTCCCCAAATTCGTGACTGTTCTGCAATACGTCGTCAGTCGGTCGTTGTTGACTCCGCTCAATTTGCTGTCGTTCCTGCTTCATCTCCCACTGCCAATCCTGAGTCGATCGGATTTCATCCAGTTGTTCAAACGCTTTGCTGGGCTGGGATGCACGTCGATAAACGCTGACCAGCAACAAACGGGCTGCATCGTCATTTGGATTCCCTCCGAGCCGTTGCGTGAGCAGCGACTCCGCTTCGTACCAGTGGCCTTTTAAGTATTCCTCTTGTGCCTTGATAAACAAGCCCTGGTCCTCTTCCTTTTCGGCATCTGAACTTGATGTCGTCACGTGAATTTTCACTTTGGAAAGGGACAATCCCCAAATTATGGCAATGGACAACGTCCAAACGATACGGACCGACTCTGGCAGCACATCTGGCCAAATCCCGTAACTCGCGATGGACACGTTTAGCGCCACCGCAAACCCAATCGCTAAGGTCAACGCAGTGCGGTCACCTCGCTGCCAAAGTTTCGGTAGACCGGGCCACCAACGCAACCAAAGCGGTCTGTTTACCAGATCTTCGTTCGCCACTCGTTCACACCTTCCATGTCACCATCGATCACGCCAGTCGTCCCAACGCCCCGTTGATTGCCAGCGATTTGCCGCGTTGGCCAACCCCCTTGGCACCTATTTTTTGGTCGCCGCAGAAATCTACCTTCCAACTAGGGCCTAGCAAGCTAAGTCACACCACGGCTATGATTTACATACGACACCAACCGCACAACCAGCATTATCCGAGATTGTGGGGGTTCTCCCAATACCAATTCCCCTCCTTTCGAGGGGTACTCAAGCGAATCGGTGACCATGAGCGACGAACTGGCCTATCAACGAATCTTCGATGCGAATTGGAATCGTGCCACCGAAGGGCTGAGGGTCGTCGAAGACTTCGTCCGCTTAGGACTCAACGACGCGCAACTCTCACGGCAATTCAAGCGAATTCGTCACGATTTGGCGGAGGCATGCCTGCGTGTCTTGCCAACCGAATCGCGGCTGACGGCTCGTAATACGAGGGCGGACGTTGGTACCGACGTTTCCACCGAGAGTGAGTCCGTTCGACCCAATTGCCTGGCGTTGATCGCGGCCAACTTGGAACGGACTCAACAGGCGTTGCGATGCCTGGAGGAGTTTGCCAAGGCACTTGGTGAATCGGGAGCAATCCTTGAGGGCCTGCGTTACCGCATGTATGATCTCCAGGCCGAAACGGTCCTCCGCATGCATCGCCCCCTTCGGCTTGAGCCGGCCAAGTTGTGCGTCCTGGTGGACTGCCGGGAGTCCACGGACGAATTCGCCGCGTCTTGCCGTCGACTGCTGTCAGCCGGCGCCGACATGCTTCAACTACGAGACAAGACCGCGACCGATCGGCGACTGTTGGAAGTTGCGAGAGTGCTGGTCGCCTGCTGTCGCGAGGTGAACGCACTGTCGATCATCAACGACCGTGTCGACCTGGCAGCGCTCAGCACCGCAGATGGTGTCCATCTAGGTCAAACGGAAATCGGAGTTGATGCTGCTAGGGAGATCCTGGGCGCCGGCAAACTGGTTGGCGTTTCCACTCACAACGAAAGCGAATTGAGTGCCGCGATTGACGACGGTGCCGATTACGTCGGATGTGGGCCGACGTTTCCCTCAACAACGAAAACCTTCTCGACGTTTCCCGGAATCTCGTACTTATCGCACGTCGCTAAACACTGCGAAGTACCAGCATTTGCGATTGGCGGAATTGATCTGGCCAATTTGGACGACGTCCTAGAGACCGGTGTCCAGCGAATCGCCGTGTCACAGGCCGTGCACGGCAGCGATGACCCGAGTGCTGCGACGACCAGATTGAAGCGACGGCTATCAGCCGCTGGACGTTAGCCCACGGTTTTGTCGCCAGGGCCTGCCGATAGAACTTGATGGCTCGCTGTGTCCATCCGTTGTTATTTTACCGCCTCTTTTTCGTCGGGCTTCTTGTCGTCGGGCTTCTTGTCGTCGGGCTTTTCTTCCTTCGGCGGAACGAGATGCTTGCCGGCCTTGTATTCATCGAGAAACTTGATGGCATCCGAGGCGGGTATGGCGTAGCTGGCGACTCGTGCGGCGCGGGCAATGTTAATGCCAATCGCGCCACCGTCAAGAGCGACGATAGGGCCACCACAATCGGTCGGGTCCAAAATAGAATCGTGTTGCAGAACGCGTTCAAAACCCCAACGATTGACACTCAACCGACCGTCAACTTCGATTTCCGTTTCCAAGTTTCGTTGCAAAGCGGGCAGCGGCATCAGCACGGAAAGCACCCCACTCTGGCGCGGACCGGTCGGGCCAGCGACGGGCTGGCCGGCGC
>DUDC01000267.1 GCA_012959465.1 Planctomycetaceae bacterium | reverse complement strand
AAGGGAATGAGTAGCGCCTTGGGACCAAAATAAGACAACGGAAACTGCAGTCCGGGCTTTTCGATCGTGCCGATCACCTTACCAAACAGCGTGTAGACCAGAGACTGACATTCGCCAACACAAATGTACAGCCCGAATAACTTCGCCAGCTTCAGAAGCACAGGAATCGCTAACAAGCCAGAAATAAATCCAAAGAACATTATTCCGTCCCTCCCTGTTCGGTTGCCGAAGCCGTTTGCACGATCCGATTGGCTCTCTGGTATAGCGGGACACGCAAGTTGCGTATGTACGCCGTTAAGCACTTTGAACCACCCGCTGCCTTGATGGCGGCCAGTGTCGAGGCAAGTTCTCGCAACGGCGCGACCTCTGCTTGGGCGTTGTTTGTTGCGATCTCGACGGCTCGAGCACTCATCGTAATCTGCTGTTCGGAATCGGCACGTGCCGTGCTGATGTCGCCAGCGACTTGATTGCGAGTACTGTTGATAGCTGACAGAGCCCTATCGACTTCGTGAGGAGGATCAATCTCTGTAATCAGCGCGGCATCCAGTTCGATCCCGTAGCGACCGGTTGTTGAGCGACACTGTTCTTCCATGTATTGATTAATCAGCGGCAGGTTCTTGCGGAGGTCGTTGATCGATACTCCCTCAGAAAGATCCGCGTCACTCTGCACGCCCTGCTCAGCACTCGTCTGAACTTCATCGTTCGTCAGCAGGCTCTGGCCTTTCGGGTCGACAAAATTCGCGATCCGTTCTCGCAGCACCGAAACGAAGTACCCCATCACGTGTTCCAGCGGGCAGGACACCCCAAACAAAAACGCGTAGAGGTTATTTTCGCTGACTCGATAGCGTATCTGTCCGTTCACGCCCGTTGTCAAATTATCCTTCGTAACAGCCTCGATGGTGTCTTGTGCCTTGGAAGGATCCCACGCCAAATCTACCGACTGTGTGGAAACACCGACCTTGTAGACCCTTTGCCAAGGGAATTTGAAGTACGGCCCACCCGGTTTCACGACGCGAATTTGAGGATACTCATAACGATCTTTTTCATCACCGGTCAGTGGAGGCGGGGGAGTCTTCTCCGACAACTCCTGCACGGCGCCGAAACTTGTCACAACGGCCCGTTGGTCCGGTCGGACAGTATACAGGCATCCGAACAAAACCCGCGCGGTTGCGAAAGCGACGACACCGACAACGAAGCCAAAGAAAATGTTCATAGGAGACCTCTCACTGTGTTGGTACGATCAATTCGACGAGATATAGCCCCAGATGAGACAAGGCTGCGCAACTGTATCAGTATAGCGAAGTTCAGCTGCGGCATCTACGAACACAAGAGTGGAAAGCGGCAATCAAGAGCCCTCGTGAGATGAAAAAACCAACTACAATACGTTGTTCGCTACAGGGAATCCTCTTCAATAACGGAACAGTAATGCTCATCAAACAAAAGTTCCTGGACGGCATCGCCGAAGGTCGAATCTCGCTGGCGTTTCGTCGGTGGAAGCGGCCAACGGTCAAAGCGGGCGGCAGCCTGCGAACGATCATCGGTGTGCTTGCGATTGAAGCCGTAGACGTTGTGACGGACAAGAGTATCACCAAGCATCCTGGCAAACGAGCGGTGGAACTGGCAGAGTCGGCGGCGATGGGAAAAAACCGTTTAAGACCAACGTGCGAAAACTCAAGGAACTCGGTCTGACCGAGAGCCTTAAGATTGGTTATCGATTGTCACCGAGAGGTGAATCGTATTTCATCGCATTGAAGAGAAGAGTTGACTCGCGGACCACAGCAGTAATTGCTCACACGAAGGCACGAAGAGTCGAAACGAAAGCCGTCCGACTGATCAACTCCGTCGAAGCAGTCATTTGCTTACTCGGCTACCTTCCACAATCCGATCGTGTTGCCGTCGATGTCAGCAAACCAGGCAAACGCACCCATGCCTGGTATGTCGGTCGGCGGAATGATCATTTTGCCACCCAGGTTTTCTGCCTTGTCGAGATATGCCTGCAGGTCATCGACTTGAACATATACGGTCACGTAATTGTGAGGTTCGTGTCCCAGCGATGAAATATGGCCATGGATGCCTATCTCGGATCCCGTATTGATCATGGCGGCGGGGCCCTGCATTTCGATCTTCCAGTCAAACAAATCGCGGAAGAACGTTTGGGACTTTTCAGTATCGCGACCGCCGATCTCAAAATGAACTACAGGCTGAGACATGTTGAAGCTCCTTGTGTGTCTTTCTTGGGACCGTCCGCAAGAGTTAGCAAGACTAGACTCTACACATTTCAGCGACCGCTGAGAATCGCACTGGAGATCTGAAGATAACGATTTTCGGCTTCTACTGTTCGTCGCGATTGGCAAACGTCCAGTCAGCTGGCTGATAAGAGACGGCCAGTTCGGGCGTTTCGTGTTTACGTGCGTCGTCGGCCAAACTCTGCATGACCGAATCAAGCACGCCCGTGGTCAACAATGTCCGCTGCACGGGGTAAGCGGGTTTGCCGGTGTGGATCATGTGATCGATGGCCCGCGTCAGATGTTCAAAATGCCCGAATGGTTTTTTGACCTCCAACTCGAACCACGTGGCGATCGGCTCGCGCTGGCCGCGAAGGCGGGCGGCAAAGCCGAATTGGCTGGCGACACCATTGGCCATCGCTACAGTGGCCTTCAACCCATCGCGATATTCCAAGACATAGAATGCCGCGCCGTCGTTCAGTCGGTCAACGTCACCAGCCGGTTGCCCGGGCATGGTCTGCAGGACCGCGGCGAACAATTCCTCAGACCAGATTCCGGCGGCGCCACCCTTGGCGATCTCATTCCCTTGAAGCACTCGGACACTTGCAACTCCGGTCTCCCCCCCTGTCCGCCGCTCGACCATACATTGCAGCGTCTCCAACGCGTGAAAACCGTACGATTCCAGACCACCGTATCCGACAACCAATGCCTCTTCGATCTCACATCCGATGGGCAGTGCAACGGCGGGCCGTCGCCAGGTGACAGGCAGCGACGAACCGGCCATCAACGGAATCTGCATCTCCTTTGCGACGTGGACCATATGCTTGGCATCGCTCCAACGGTACGAGAGGTGCTTGTCTGTAAACACCGGGACGACTTGGTCGACGCGGCGAAAGGTCGCGGCGATCGCGTCGAAAAATCTTCGTCTTGGATACATGTGCTGTTTCGTATCGGGCGTGTAGGGATAGTCGCCGTGTTCACCAATGCTCAGAACGCCCGCGACCTGCAGACGATCGCTGTTTTGGGTCAGCGCACCGTCGATTGTGCGGGCAATCTGGAAATCATGTTTTGCTGCCAGGCCGCGGCTGAGATCGCCATCGGGAACTTGATCGGTGTACATCGCCACCAGTTTGAGCGCTGGTCCCTGCCCACCCTGCTGATCGAATCCGGCAAGAATCTTGCCGACGATAACGTCTGTGTGCGAATTGTTGCTGTACTGCGTGACCACAGCCGCCACGGGCAGCACCTTCGGCTGCGTCTCTTGGGCAGCGAGCCAATGTACTTGGCCAGCGACAGACGTCGCGGCAGCGACGTGACACAAGAACGACCGTCGCGTGAGATCATGCATGACTTTCTCCCGTTAACTCAGGCGATTGACGTAAATCTCCAGGCCCGGCTGTTGACATGGCGATTGGGCGAGCGAACCCAGCAAGTTCTTTCTCGATCTATTTTCGATCCGCGTACGTCTTGCCGAGCCAAATTGAAACTTCACTCTTCAACTTATTGGGATCAATTTCACTTTTCCATCGGCAAACGATTTCCCCACCCGGAGCGATCAACAGCGTATACGGCACGGGCCCTTCCCAATTCGAGTCCAGTGCGTCGGCCAGCTTGTCGCGATCATCGTTGCCAAAGATATAGTTTTTGCAGGATACATGATTCTCCCGCAGCACCTTGAGCGCAGCAGACTGCCGGTCAGGAGAATCAGTCGCAAGCGTGATCATCTCAAAGTGTCTCCGCCGATACATTCTGTTGACGGTCACGAACTCGGGTAGCTCAGTGATGCAGGGAATACAGGTCGTCGACCACAGATTGATCAGTCGAAATTTCTCCGTCTTATTCGCAGCGAGTTCTCGGAGTCCCTCCGCATCAATCTTGTTTAGTTCAACCGGTTCGGCGTTCCATTTTTCCACTGACCGCTCGGCGCTGTCACGCTTGTCGGCCCATTTGGTCGAACAACCGAAGACACGAGTCTTTGGCACGGCGACGGGACGACCAGCCAGCAGATCCTCGATCGCATTGCGAGCATCGTGCGATTTCGGCGTCTTGGTGTCCGCGTCGTCAATTCGGCCGTTGTAACGCAGCCGGCGTTGCTCATCGAAGATAAACACATGCGGTGTCGCGAGCGCACCAAAGGCCGTCGACACACGTTGTGTTTCGCCGTCGTACAAGTAAGGAAACTTGAATCCCCGACGCTTGGCATGCCGCTTCATATCGTCAAATGAATCGCCAACATCCGAGTAGCCCAGCTCATCCAATCGCACGGCAAGCGGATCGTTGGGAGAAATGGCGATCAGCGCTACACTTTTTTCTCGGTAGTGGGCGTGCAGCTTGATGATCCGCTGTTCGTAGGCTTGAGCCGTCGGACAATGGTTGCAGGTGAAAATGACGACGAGCACTTTGGCATCCGCGAAATCGCTCAATCGATATGTCTTGCCGTCGACGCCAGGTAGATTGAGTGCCGGCGCGGCCGCATTGAGCTTCAGAGTGTTGACTTCTTTTGCCACACTCGACTGCGCGACAGCAGCCAACACACATGCCACTACTAGGGACAAAATTCGCTTGCTTAGGTGCATTTTTTGGCTCCAGAAAATAATTCTACACAGCGCACATCGACACCGCAGTCATCGGATAGATTGTTGCGAACTCATGCTACCACAACTGGTCGGCCGCAGGCCCCAGCCCGGCCTTGGTGTCTTTGTGCCTTAGTGTGAGAATATGGTTTTGCTCACACAAAGACACAAAGCAAACTGATCGCAACTAGTGCGTCGTTTCCTACACGGATCGTCAGTTGTCTCCTCAGGGCAAATGGTAACCCTTGTTGTTGAGGCGTATGCGATACAGGCTACTCCCGGCCGTAATGTAGAGCATGTTGGCATCGTCACCCCAACCGAATCCGACATTCGTGGGAACCTCGGTCTTGATGTATGCCAGCTCATCGCCCTTAGGAGAGTAAACAACAATGCCTGGCCGATTCTCCGCCCGGACGGCCACATAGAGGTTACCCTTTGCGTCGCAGATCAAGCCGTCGGGTCCGTCCTCCGGAGAGTAGTCCACCAGAGTCTTACGAAATGTGGCGGTTCCGTCTTCATGCAGGTCGTACGCCATCAACGACATAGCGCCTTTTCTTAGCGGAACGTCGACCGCCACCGACGCGGCAGAATCTCCGACAGTCGCCAGTCGTTCAATCCCGGTAGTACCATTGTCATTGCTGACAACATAGATTGTCTTTTGGTCCGGAGAAACGCAAACTCCGTTCGGTTTACCAGCATCGGTGATGATCCGCTGGATCGAGCCGTCGGGATCAATGCGATAGACGGCCATCACGGGTTGGTCAATCGTTTCGTGACCGAGGTACCGCGGGTCGCTAAAGTACAGTCGGTCCTTCTCATCGATCGTGATATCGTTGGGCGAATTCAATTTTCGCCCCTCGAACATGGCTGCAACAATGTAGCTCATGCCGGTCTTCATATCGGTACGTGTGACGCGCCGTCCGCCAAAGTCGGCGCCTTCACAAACGAGCATGTTCCCTTTCGCGTCGAACTTAATTCCATTGGACATGCCACTTGGTGATCGAAAAATCGTGGTCTTCATGGTTCGTGGGTCGAACTTCCAGATATGCCCGGCGTGAATTGACCCGTCCGCCTCGACGGCCTGATGCGAAAAAGTGATGTCGCTAAAATAGACCAGCCCATCAGGAGCGACTGCCACGCCTTCGGTCAACACAATCCCCTCAAACAGTTTTTCGAGCGCAGCGTTTTTCGGAACGATGGGCTCCGCCGCCTCCCCGCTCGAAAGTGAAAAGAGAGTGAATATCAGCGCAATTGCTAGAATGCCACGATTCAACATTACGAATTCTCCACAGAAGTGAGTCTAGAAAACCAGCGGTACAAATTATAAAACGATTCCCTGTCCATGACCATGTATTGTTTTTCCTGCCCTCGATGATTGTCAATAGTCTGTGGCAGTCGAATCCACAGATTGTAGAATACTGAGCATGCTGAGATTCATCGAAAAAAATCACTCAAACGAATGTGACGCGACGCCATGAAAATCGGGCCTGATCCACTTAGAAAATTGGTCTCTGCAATCTTCCTCAATTCGGGATCCTCCAAGGAAGAAGCAGATGGCATTGCAGAGCACCTCGTGAAAGCCAACTTGGTTGGGCACGATAGTCACGGCGTCATCCGCACGCCGATTTACATGCAATGGTTGCGGGATGGAAAGGTCTTCGCTAATCGACGGTTGAATATCCTGTTTGAGAACGAATCGGTGGCGATGACCGACGGACAGTTGGGCTACGGTCAGTCGATTGGCAGACAGCTGGTGGAACTGGGCGTATCGAAATGCCGAGAGCATGGGATTGCAGTAACATCCGTGCGTAACAGCGGTCATTTAGGACGGATTGGACATTGGGCGGAACTAGCGGCGGAACAGGGCTGCGTCTCGCTGCATTTCGTAAATACTTCGGGACTGGGAATGTTCGTCGTCCCAGCGGGAGGAACCGATCGCCGTTTGTCGGTGAACCCTGTAACGATGGGCGTGCCGGTCAAGGATCGTCACCCGGTCGTTCTGGACATGGCTGCCGCGGCAGCCGCCGAAGGGAAGTTGAAGGTAGCCCGCAACAAGGGCGTTCCCGTTCCCGATGGCTGGATCCTCGACGCGAATGGCAATCCGACAAACGACCCCAACGACTTTTACGGTCCACCGTTTGGCGCAATCCTACCCATCGCCGGATACAAAGGATACGGCCTGGCATTCATGGTCGAACTGCTCGCCGGCGCACTAACGGGCGGTGGCTGCAGTAGCGAGGGAAAAACCCAGCTCGAACAAGGTATGCTCTCCGTCTATCTCGATCCCGAAAAACTGAACTCGACCGACACATTCCAGAACGAGGTGATCCGCTATATTGATTTTGTGAAGAGCTCCCGCCCCACAGATGAAGCAAACCCTGTTCTGGTTCCTGGAGATATCGAGGTCCAGAAAATGCACTATCGCCAGGAACATGGAATTGAAATTGACGAGATGACCTGGAATCAGATCGTGCAAACCGCCCGCGAGAACGACGTTGATGCGGCACTCATAGACAGTGCTGGTCCGACTTGATGGGGCGTCGACACAATTCGCTTTACGAGAGAGGAACGGAGACATGTGTCGCGTTGGTTATGGAAGTCACCTGTATGAACCGGTCCTGGACTGGTATCGACTACCAGCGGACGTACCGCTGACGGAGGCGATCGGAGTGGCGGTCGACTCCCGCGACAATGTCTATGTGTTCAACCGAGGTGAACCATCCGTCATCATCTTCGATCGGAATGGAGAGTTCTTGAACGCCTGGGGAATAGGGACGTTTGTGCGGCCGCACGGAATCTGGATCGCGGCCGACGACACGTTGTATCTGACCGATGACATGGGCCACAGCGTACGGCAATTCACTACTGATGGGACCGAATTGCGTGCCATCGGGCCCTTTGGCGTTCCCTCAGATTCAGGCGCGGACGACTTCGATCACCGAACGATCACTCAAGGCGCCGGTCCGTACAATCTGCCAACCAATGCCGTCACAACAGCGGACGGCCAGATCTTCGTCGCCGACGGTTATGGGAATGTCCGAATTCATCATTTTTCTGCCGAAGCCGAACTGACCAAGTCTTGGGGGCAACTCGGGAATGGACCAGGAGAATTTCGATTTCCCCACGGAATTGGAATTGACTCCTCGGGAATTCTTTACGTGGCGGATCGTGAAAACAGCCGGATCCAGATTTTCTCGCAAGATGGAACCTACCTCAAAGAATGGACGGATGTGATTCGACCGTGTGAAGTCCATGTCGCTGTCGACGACACAATCTATGTGGCCGAGTTGGGCACGCGCAACGGGCTGTTCCCGTGGATGAAACGGGAGATCGATGCCATCGGTAGCCGGGTGAGCATCTTCGATCTTGAAGGCAACCTGCTTTCGCGATGGGGTGGTGGCAACGACGCCACAAAGGCGGGAGAATTCTACGCCGCCCATGATATCGCAGTCGACTCTCACGGCGACATCTATGTAGGAGAGGTCGCCGTCACGGCAGCGACGTTAGGCGGCGAAGACCCGAAGAACCTACCCACTCTTCGGAAGTTCCGTCGCGTTTAACTCGGTCACTGAACGCTATTGCCTCCTTCCCTTTTTCAGCTCTTCCCCACCGGTCTTGTGCCGGTGGAACAACCGGCACACGTGACGCCAATTCAGCTGCGTGGTATCATCGCGGTATGGTGGGCGCGGGTCAGTTCCAGAATGAGAGCTGCCATTTCACCATTCCAACGGAGGTTGAAATGTCCAAGTGGTATGCGGTTATCTTGGTCCTGGTCTTATGCTCTCCGGGATGTTCTAAAAAGACCGAGTGGCCCGACTCGTCCGAATTAGACCAATCACCCTCGATTCCAGCAGACGGAATTGGCCAAGTCACCGCCGACCGAGAGCCGGAAGTGGAAACCGGTTTTCGAGGCGACGTGCATCCCGCATTGAAGGGTAAACAGTTATTGGAATTGAGAGCGGTCTGTTCGCCCGTCGGAACAGGAATGGGTTTTGAAAAGGAGTTTTTCCCGTCGCAATTCCGACCCCTGTTCGACGCATTCTCCATAGCGGAGGCCTTGCACGATTACTCTTCGGCAGATTTTTCCATGTTCCTTCCGCAGCAAATCGGTGAGCCTGGTCAGCTTTGGAAACTTGACGTCGGTCGGGTAGCACCGTTTCTAAGGCAATTCCATCACGGTGCCTCGATGAATCTAGAGGCGCCGGGGCGCAAGAGCGGCCCTAACGGTGGATATGCCGTTCTGCGTGCAGTCTCGGAAACACACCTTGAGATCGTGGCGCGAGTCCACGCTGAGTTTGGGCTCGCCGCCGGGATGTATCTCACGCCCGCGTATTTCGAATGTCGCCTTTTGATCGATCGTAGAATCGGCCAAGTCACGGACTTCGCATTGTCGGTACCAACCGATGTCAGCCTGAATACAACGCTGACCGTTGTCCTGCCGACCGAAGCGCTGATCGATATCATCCACGTCGACAAGATGGAGCTGAGCGGTGGCGATGCAAAAGCGGGAGATGAATATGCGTGGACCGATCAGGTCTCGATGGAGCAGGCTCGCAAGAAGTTAAAAAGAGCGTTCTACAAGTTCATGGAGATTCAATGGGTCAAGCCCGAGTTGGCCATTGCGGAGGCCAAGCAACAGAACCGGCCAATTTTGGCAATCGTGCTGTGGGGCGATCTCGACGATCAAAGTTGCTGACCGAGCGGGACTGATTTGAGAGCAGGTCTGTTCTCGGAACCAATGATCATTAAACGCATCAATGAGACATTTATTGCGACCTGGATTCTCGTCGACGACGCCAGGAAACGTGGTGTCTCGGGAGACAAATTTGCCCGCACTCTCGCCCTGAAGTGGGAATTCCCGTTGGATTTGATGTTTTTCAAACCGGACGGTCGTTATGTCAACAAACTGAATTCGTTCAAGGATCTGCGCGGCGCAGATAGCACGGTTGGGCACCCTCCCGAAGGGCGCGGGAAAGATGCGGCCCACGTAGACGTATTCCTCCGCCACGTCGAGAATCACTTCTCTCCGCGTTGAAGTTCACGCGGACAAAACTCTTCGTGCCTTTGTGTGAGCAACAAATCATATTGTCACACGGAGGCACAAGAACACTAAGTCGCGGCATCTTTCTCTCTCGCCAGTAGAAACAACCCGATGGGAGCCAACAATCCCCAAGCGGCGCCAACGGCTAGACTCCTTTGGTTGGCCGCCGAAATCACCGCGCCGCCCGCGGCAGCGGCAACGACCATGACCGCCACGCCCGCAGCGGTGCACCAATCGGTCGGATACCAATAGGCAGTAGATGCTTTGAGAACCAAGACGGGAATCGCTCCCAGTACGACGACCAGCGGTCCTAACGGGATGGCTTCTCTCCACAGTATTCCCACGGCGAGCAAGTTCAGAACGGCCCAACCGCAAATCAGAATCCACCAGTTTTTAAAGAGAGTCGCACCGTACACGGCAGCGGGGGAATCCGCTGGGCAGTCCGCGGCAATCCACGTCCGAATGAGTTCGACACGCTCAGCACTGACCTCACCACCAGGCGGCATAAAGCCAGTTTCAATTGCTTTCAGCAAGCGACTCTTTTTCGGTTGTCCACCAATGACGACTGGCGAATAACCATCTCGCGGTTTGGTCATCAAATCAACACTGCGAAGATCGATACCAGCTCTGGAATTCGTCCGACCGTGACATTCGTAACAGTGCGTGACAAGAAATGGTTGAATGTCCGATTCAAATCGAGGCGAGTCGGCTTCAGCGCGACTCGAGGTGGCGAACACAACAACACCCACAATGGCGGCGACGTATCTGCGAAGCGAAACGGTGCAGCCGATTCTCGAAACTACAATTGTCATCCGTTCTTTATACCAGCCGTTCGGTTGGTGGCAAAAATTCACTCCGGTTACGTCGCCGCAGAATCACTATTTGGCCGAGTGGCCAATCTACTGTTGTCTGGGCGATGACGGTCGAATACCAATGTCTAGAGATCTAGAATCGCTCGAAAGGGAGGCAAGCTCGATGTCCGATGAGCCGCAATACGAGCAGTTCAAGGCCAAGGCCGGAGAAATTGAATCTCGCATGAGCGGGCAGATACGTGAAATGACGCACCGGTATGAGCGTGACATTGAAATAGCTTCTCAGATGCTGCATCGAACTAAATGGAATGCGATCATCGTCTTTTCGCTGGCGGTAATCGCCATTGAAGTCGCGAGCACAATGTACGTCAATCGCCTCGCTGCCGGCATGAACACGATCAAGGAGGAGTTCGCTGTATCTGTAGCGAAGGTGGAGCGACTACGCGGCGAACTCGACAAGTCGGTAACTTCTCTCGACGCTCCCAGGAAATCGACGAGATCCCGGTAGGACTTGACGAATTTACACGCGAAATGAAAGTCGAGGTCGGCGCGGTAAACGGGGCGGTGACACCGCTGACCGGGCGGATGGACAAACTCGAGTCCAACCTAGTGGAGAGACTGCAAACGCTTCGTAAGGAAGTTGTCAGATCCGATCTGATGCAACTCAACGACACGCTCCGCAAGCTAAACAGTGATGCCGTTCAAATGACCGGGCCGGACCTGCGAACTCTTCAGGCGCCAACGAATCAGCTAAGCACGAAACTGAACGAATTAGGAGAGCAGCTCAGGGACTTTCTCCGCGCGATGGCGCTTTTCAATGTAACGACACTCGGCACTTAGATTAGGCGAAATAGCGAATGCGTGACGGGGCGCGACGCAGAACTGGGCAACTTCTAGGGGCGTACCTACACACACGGTCAGACATTTCGAGTTAAAGGGGGGGGGCCATTGTGAATACCGTTCGATTTGTTACGCTTGGCGCTCAAGTGTTCGTGCCGATACAGCCCTTTCGGAGTCGTCAATGGTGGTCTTGGAGGATAGTCGAGGTCGAATAAAGACAGCTCTCTTGCTCGCAGCTGGGACCGGCAGCCGCTTACAACCACTGACAAATGACTCTCCCAAGTGCCTAACCGAAGTCAACCACACAACAATCCTTGAACGTCTGCTTCATGGGCTTCACGCGTGGAAATTCGAGCGTCTGGTAGTGGTCGTAGGACATTTAGACGACTGCGTGCGCGACTTTCTGGGTACTTCTTTCAACGGATTGAAGATCGAGTATGTCCACAGTGGAAAATACCGCACCACGAATAACATCTATTCCCTGTGGGCGGCCCGTCACGCTGTCCAGGAGCCGTTTCTTCTTCTTGAATGCGATCTGATTTTTGACGACGCTCTTTTGGAAAAAATGCTGACGCCCGACCGGATCGCCGTCTCACACATTTTACCGTGGATGAATGGAACGACAGTTTCCCTTGGCCACTCTCGTCATGTGACGCGTTTTCACCTGCGCGGCGATCTCCCACGCAATAAAATAACTCACAAGACCGTTAACATGTACAGTTTTTCGCGACGGTCGTGGCAGCGCGTCACACGACGGCTGGAACAACACATCTCCGCTGGCCGAGTGCTCGGGTATTACGAGACAGTTTTCGCGGAAATGATCAGAGATGGGGAACTGTCCTTCGAGGCTGTTTTTTTTGACAATCGACGGTGGTACGAAATCGATACGCTGGAAGATCTCCGCGAGGCGGAACGGTTTTTCCCAAGAACTGATAGACCGCCCGCAACAGCTAGTGGCGTTTGACCGTGGCCACTCTCGATTACGAGACCGTCAGCCGTTATTGGAGCACGGCTGCGTCGTCGATCTTGGGTCCGTACATGATGGATGGATTCGGTTTTCCTGCTAGCGCTGGCCGCTTTCGGTTCGCTGCCGAACGCAGAATCGTCAACCGTTTGATTCCGCCTGAATCCTCCAATGACTGTGCACTCGACCTCGGTAGCGGGATCGGTTATTGGGCCGAACACTTTGCTCGGCGATTCTCTCGAGTAGTGGCCGTTGAAGCAAGCCGGCCATTGTATGATGCGTTGGAAAAGCGTTGTTCGCCGCACGCCAACGTTGTATTGATCCATGATGACGTGATGGCCTTTCAGCCCACAGATCAATATGACCTGATCTTCCTTGGCGGATTGCTTATGTACCTCAACAACGACGACGTCATCTCGTTGATGAAGAAATTAATCCCGTCGCTTAGTCCAGGCGGAGTTATTCTGTGTCGCGAGACAACGGTGCAACAAGGCACTATCACACGTCAAGGTGATTATCAGGCCGTCTACCGAAGCGTCAGCGACTATAAGTCTATTTTTTTCGAATGCGATCTTTCCGTTCTCAAATTGAATGTGAATACGCCTTACGTTCTGATGCAGATGGGTTGCGAACTCATAAAAAAGTGGAAAGCACTCTTGCCACGTTCACTACAATGTCTGCCTCTCGTGGGCAGACTAACCTATTGGGGATTGAGACTTGGCTATCCGTGGATTACGCGTGTGCCAACGACGTTCGGTTTGGCGTTCCCAAAATTGACCAATCACTTCATTTTGCTACAGCCTGACGCCCAAACAACCGTAGACAGTGATGTTCACAATAACGACGTCGAATACTAGATTGGACGCTCTCCCAAAATGTCAAAAGAAGAGCACCGTCAAAACGTCGTTTTCAGGAATTTGGCCAACATCGTATCGATTCTTGGCGTAGTTCCGGTCTGTATTCTCTTTGGCGAGCACGGATACCAATTCCTGTTTCCGTTGATCATATACAACAACGTCATGGATGATTTGGATGGAGTGTTGGCGGCCAAGCTGAACATCCGAAGCGACTTCGGTGCTCTCTTGGACAACGTTTGCGATGCAATCGCTCACCCGGTCTTCGTAATGGTCGTGGCGATGCACTTCTATCTTGAGGACATGGCTCCTCCGTACCTGGGAGCCGTCTGTCTTACAAGTGGTTTGGTGGCCACCGCTGCGATGATTGTTCGCGTTGTTACGCGAATCAGCCCGACAACGGTTACCGGGACGGGCTCGCCAACGAATGAGTTGATTCGTCATGTCCTCTTGCTCCTCATTGTGGCGAAGATCTTCAATTTCAACCCGTCACCCTATTTGGCTGCCATATTTGCTTTTCACGCAGTGTCGATGATTGTGCCATTCAAGATGCGGTTTTTGATTCGAGGCATGGCCAAATCAGCACTCGCCATTGGCATGGTGAATGTTGCGTTACTCGTGGCCTGGCTGTCGCCCAATGCAGCACCCATCGTCGCAGCGTCATTCTTCGTCACCTACCTGGCTTCATTCGTGGTCGGCGGAATTCGTTGGAAAAATCAAGAACGGCAAACTGGCCTAAGTTGAAGGCAGTTCAATGACGGACGATCATTAGCCGCCCATGGCCAAACTGGATTCTCCGCGAAAAACCCAGCGTCACTTGGTCTAATCGGCTGATAGGTGGTGGCCGTTCAGAATAGGATTGCGTCGTTGGAACGGATCGAACGATGATATACTATATCTCTTACTATCATTCACGACGCATTGGACAGAAACACACTC
>DUDC01000266.1 GCA_012959465.1 Planctomycetaceae bacterium | reverse complement strand
CGATCGTGATGTCGGCCGATACCTGGGACAAATAACTCCGCGTCCGAGACACCTGGCGCTTAACAATGTTATCACCAACTCGCAACTCGATTGTGGCGCCGATGGCGTCGCGATTGCAGGACGTACCGTTACCGCGGAGTCGAATCCTTAACCAATGGTGGCCCAAAGACTGGTCGTTGCGGAACACTTTTGCCCGACGCCCACTCTGTGTGATCACCAAATCCAAGTCGCCGTCCCCATCCAAGTCGGCAAAAGTGGCCCCGCGTCCAACAATCGGATCAGCCAAATCACCGGTCACCGAATCGACAACTCGAGAAAACTCGTTGCTTCCTTTGCCCGAGCCTCGATTCCAGAAGAGGTGTGGAGATTGCTCATAGTGCTGGCTGGCCTGTACTTTTTCGATATCGTTTTCCAGGTGCCCATTCGCGCCAAAAATATCTAGTCGTCCGTCGAGATCATAGTCAAAGAAGAATACAGCAAAGGTTAGATCCTCGCGCGTTGGCGGGCCAAACCCGGTCGCCATTGCCGCATCCAAAAACAACACGTTCCTTGGTTGCTTGACATAGAAAGCGGACGACTCATTGGAGAAGTTTCCAATCGCCACCGCCAACTCACCGTCATCACGGACGAACCCGACATCGATCCCCATCGCGCCTCGAGCGCGACCCTCCGGATCAAAGGCAATACCTGCTTCAATTCCCATTTCTCGAAACGTGCCGTTCCGTTGGTTAAGGAGAAGGAAGTTCCGCACAGTATCGTTTGCCACGATCAGATCCAGCCAGCCGTCCTGGTCGATATCCACCGTCACCAGACCGAGGGATTTCGCCACCGGCACGCCGGTTGACACATTCGTCACCTGCACACCCGCTGCAGCAGAGACGTCGCGAAAGCGACCTCCTCCCTCGTTGTGATACAGGTAGGGAAAGGTGCCGCCAAACGCTTTTGGCGGTCCATACGCTCGGCCGGCACCGGCCAAGCGAAACTCCTGCGCTAGATCGAGTTCCGCCGACCACCGCAAATAATTACAAACAAACAAGTCCAGCAGTCCGTCTTGGTCATAATCAAAGAAACCGCAACTTGTGCTCCATTGACTTTTGTCCCCGCCAATCCCGGCGGACTCGGTCACGTCAACGAACTTTCCGTCTCGCTGAACGAACAACCGATTCACCCCCACGGCCGATATAAACAAATCGAGATGGCCGTCGTTATCAACGTCTCCGACCGCCACTCCCATTCCGTAAAGGCTGACGTCCAACCCGACCGCCTCGGTGACGTCGTGAAATTGATTCCCGTCGTTTCGAAACAGCTTTAGGGTCGCGGGAGCCGAACTGGAGTCATCGGCCCACGAAGTTGAATTCACGAACAACAAGTCGATGTCATTGTCATTGTCGTAGTCAAACGCGGCGCAGCCACTGCCCATTGTCTCAGGCAGTAGTTTGTCGCCAACAGCCCCGTTCTGGTGCACAAAATCAATGCCCCATTCCTTGGACACTTCCGTAAAAGTGACGGCGGGATGTTGGATCATCGAGGTCGCTCGCGGTGCCGGCAATTGGAGTTCCGTCTCGATCACTTCGATCGGTTCGTCCTGAACACCGTACATGAACCAACCGAAAACGGCTCCGCCACCGAGTAGCAAAATGACAGCAAGCGACCCGACAAATGCTCTGCCAATAATGGCGTCATTCTGCTCGCTGTGATCTATTTTTTGGGAAATACCCATCTTCTTGTCTCCTTGGACGGCTAGGCCGCCAGGCATATCGTTCACATCCCTTTACACACGCAGTCGTCCTCGTCAGTCGCTGTCCGCCGTCCGCTGCAAGTCGTAGATCACGACACTGGCGGCGGCGTGGTTGGCCCAGGGGTATTTTTTTCTGGCGACAGCCCGTGGCTCGTCACCGGCGTTGTCATCCACACGGTACCGATTGTGCAAGCGGCGATGATGCGCCGCTCGTTTCGCGTCACCGTCCACCTCATAAATCTGGCTTAAGTTGTAGTGAGCCGTAAAGTTCTCAACATCGATCGCCAACGTCTTCTGAAATTGGCTGGTCGCGTCGGCCAGATATCGCGCCCGCATTTCCGAATCGGATTCGGCCTTCGCCAAGTCAAATAGAGTCAGTCCGAGCCGATTGATGACCGTATAGTCTTTACTGAAATCCATGTTTCGCTCAATCATCTCGGGAGTTCGGTCCGCCACGACCTTTTTGAAGTCATGTGCAGCCTGCAGGAACCGTCCGTTCTCGCGATTGATCTCCCCACTCAGCCAAGCCATCGTCCAAGGTGGCGGGGCAGGGGAGTCCTTCAGGGCAGCCCTCTGCATAGCCTCAGTCGCCAAGTCGAATGACCCCTCACGAAAATAGGCTCGCGCCAAGTTCAGTGGCCCGTCGTATCGATCCAACTTCTCAACTTCCTGAAACGCGTTAATCGCCTGCAGCGTCTGGCCCGACTCTTTCTTGAGCAGCAACCCAATCCCATAATCGTTCCAACGTTGCCAAACGGGGATCTCACGTTCCGAGTTTTCAACGCTTGCCCCGCCGGCCACTGGAAGCACGATTCGGTCCGACGCGATGACGGTAATGGGAAACTGGTTCCGGTAGGGCTTTCCCTTCTCGTATCCGCGAAACGGATGGTCGCCGTCTTTGAAACTGGCGGCCATGAAATCTGTGTATTCCTTATCGAACTTGCGGTACTTCAAGGCGACTTCGATTTCGATTGGCTTGGTGGTTCCCTCGGGTACGGTAAGACTGTAATGCAGCGTCGCCGCCGCCCCAGGTGGGATCTGATGGTTGTAGAGCGGGACTACAATATCCTGCGCATTGCGGCGGGCAATCCGATTGCCGTCTTTGTCCAACATGAACACGTTGAGAAAATGAGCCCATCGATCCACTTCGGCGTCCTCATCCATGAGGCCACTGTGACCAATGGTTTCTCCATCACTCACAACGGTCAACTCGACCCAAACCTCATTCGAATCGACCGTCCCTTGCGTAAACAAGTGACCTAACGTCAACGTCCGCACCACCGTCTCGATCAAGTAGGTGCCGCCTGGTTTAAGCTCTGGGACGGAGGGTCGCAGGGGTGCATGCAGCTTGCCGTTGATCTCTTTTCCCTCGATGATCCCAAACAGATCCACTCGAGCGACATCTTTGAGGAAGTCCTGATGAATCTTGATGATATCAGTGTGTTCGTTCATCCAGGGAACGGCCGTATTGGCGGCAGGAAAAAGGTGATCATGGATCGTCGTGAACTTGTCGTCGCCACGTCGCAGGGCAGCAAAGTCATTCGACTTCTTTAGTGGCATGTGGCAGCGATTACAATTTTCATGCGCCTTTTTCGGATAGTAAAAACTCTTCGCTCCGTGACCTGATACGCCACTCAGCAGAAAAGCGTCATAGTGGTTCTGGCCGCGGAGAAAGTCCTTATAGTGAGTCAGCTCTTTCGGCAAACTGACTTTGTGGCAAACCGAACAGAAGTCGGCCGACTTGTGGAGCGGTTTGAGAAACGTCCGTTTGTGAAACGATGGCTTCGCCTTGATCATGGTTTCGTTGATCATCTGCAAGAAGCGGTTTTCGCTAAAGGCAAATGGATAATGCAACGGCTCCTCGATCGTATACGCCGCGTTTCCTTTGGTGCTGTTGATGTTTGTAATCGCGTGGCACACCGTGCATGTGATGCCGGCGTGAGCGGTTGGGTCGTTGACATCATCGTAGTCCGGCTTGTCGAAGGCACCGGTCAGAAACGGTACGGGATCGTGACAACCGGCGCACCAGCGAGACGCTTGCACGTTGCCGTCGCGTTCGTACAACTTCGCTCGCGTCTCTCGGACACTGTATAAGTACGCCGGGTTGTTAAACGAACTAAAATGGTGCGCGCTATGAAACCAACCATCGTAGGCGTCCTGGTGACACTTCAGACAATACTCGTCATTGTCGAGCACATCGCCATCGATGAATTTTCCCGACGCCGTCGAAACTAACGAAGGCTTGAAGTACTTTTCACCCGACTTCGGGCCAGGTCGATTCCATTGACGCGGATCCTGATATCGCAACCCGACCATCAAAACAACAATCGCCACCACAACTCCCAGATAGACAAGTCCGACCCGCCATTTGATCGTGGGACCAGCCAGGCGATGCAGCCCGTACAGCCAGAGCGCCGCCAACGGCAACAGCACGTGCAGCCAATAGGCAACCGACCGAAAAGTCGGATTCTTTAGCTCGAGGTTGCCCACACGAGTCAGTAAGACGCCCGTCAATAATAGAATCACACAAACCGCAAACAGGAAGTAACCGATCGCCACAGCGCGACGATTTCGACGACCCCTTGCCGCGAACATATGCACGATGCCAAACACCAGAAATGGAGCAAGAAAAATGAGTCCGAGGGCTAAATGCAGCAAAAACATATACGCGTAGAATTGATCTTCGTAGCTTTCACCCGTCCACCAGTTCAAGGCCGTTATCGCGGCCAGGTAACCTCCGTTGGCGGCTAACATCGCTGCCAATAGGAAGACGACGAGTAACAACTTCCGCAACTTTGGCCCCACCGCGCGAACATATCCACTTGCTGTCGGTTGTTGAGCCGCGGCTTGGTCGAGTGCCGCTTGAGCCGCTGGGGACAACTGGTGACCAGCCTGTCCATCCACTGGGGAATCCTTCATGAGTTCAGCCTCCACAAGACATGAACGAGAATCGAAGTGACATCTGTCGGCCGCTACAGGGGCCGATTCACGATATCCATCGATTGCAGGCTCGCCGACGCGTGATGAAGCGGTCCTCCGAGTCAATCGAGACTGACGACGGATTACCACGCAGGCGTTCGGTGCTGTGAAGGCGTGCAACGGCAACCGTTGCTCGCCAGCCGAGGGTATCCTGCAATCGAATCGTTACGATTGCGGAGGACGCAGCAAGTCGTCTGCGTAGCCGGCCGAGAGACCGGACCAAGATTCAGCGCGATGTCGCGGCCCGCTGCCGGTCGACATCCATGCGATGCTATTCAAACAGGCAGTGTCGCTGATTGAGAACTCGTACGAAGGTGGCAAGCCCGGGACGGGGACCAGTGGCACGGCTTCGCAGTTGGGTCCGTGACACGGTCGTGGAGACGGCATTTCGTCGTGGGAAACAGCTGACGACGAACCGCCAACGATCACATAGTCACCGCACTCGGCTTGGAGCTTCTCCGCAGTGATAACGGACGATACCGCCATCAGAATGAAGACACCAAATCGAAGTCGAACAACAGCCATTGGAGATCGGGTCCCGCAGGAAGAGCCAGAAGCCTCATTGAATTATGGCTCGCTCAACGAATTAGGTCAAATAGTAGGACTAGACATTTGAGCCGTAGGCGCTAGCCTCGGGTATTTTTGGTCTCGCAATACCCGACGCTGGCGCGTTCGGCTCAAATACAACCGAAAAGACACAACATTATCGCTTACGGCCGTACGTACGCGGTAGGTGCCGCCAAAACCTCATGCGGTCTGACTGGCGAGTTTGGTCCTCGCGGAGATACCGTTCGTGTTCCGGTCCCTCGGGAAATCGACCGGAAAACTGATACGGATAACTCTGCATGTCGCGGTACGGTAGGGGTTCGACAGATTGGCCGTGCACCGTGTTGAGGTCGGCGTCCTTGTCCCAGCCGACGCTGTGCAGAATAAAATCGCGAGTCCATCCCACGGGCAATTTCGCGACATCCGCGTGAAACAACAACTCCAACTCATCACCGCTCCCCAACACGGCCATTCGGTCATCAGCCTGCTCCACAATGTGGGTCACATCGCCGTAGCGGGTAAAATGGCCGCGCATCGGAGGCCAACGCGGATCCGGCGAACGCGCGGAAAAATCGTAGCGTTCTGGAGCGTGTGGATTGCGGGGGAGACTCGCGCTAAATCCGCCGTAACGCAGCTCGGCTGTTGCCAGACCGCACACCTGTTCGCGCAGTTCGACCGGTTCTTCGTCGACCGTGAAGAAGGCCGTATCCCAATAGACCTCTCCGCTGGTCACCACTCGCAATCGAAAATCGCGCAGATTGCGGAAGATGCTTGAGATGTCGACAGCGATCGTTTTCGTCTTACCGCCGGGGAAGCCTATAAACGGCAACGCCTCAACCCACGAATCACCCGCCTCGTCGAGGACCCAAATGGACGGCATCTCCGGCGCATCGATTTCCGGATTCTGGGAAAACGCCACGTTCAAAGAAGTGTCCGTGGGGTAGATCCAGCCTCGCAAGAACAGGGTGGTCGTCTTCGCTGCACCCAAGTCGCCGAGGTCCAACTCTAAAAAGTGCTCGTCGGTGACACCCTGCCGAATCCGACGGTCCCAGCCCGCGAAGTACTTCTCGTCTTCATGCCGAATCAAGTCACTCACGTCACGACCGTGTTTGTCGCTTGCGGCACGCGGCACCAGTCGCGTCCGAACGGTGTGCAGTTGGTAGTTGGCAATTGCTGCCGGACCCACTTTTTCATTCGAATAGACTTCTGTTCCGATCAGGTGATCGATGGCGATCAACCTGACGTGATCGAAGTAGGCAGCCTCCCACAATTCCTCCGTCAACAATATGCGATAGAGACCGTTGTCTGCGGTCAATTGTTCGCCGGGTATCCGCAGGTACTCCCAACTGCGTGACGGCATCATCACGCCATCGGCGGCCTGGAGCCCAATCGGCGCCGCCCAAAGGCAATCGGTGTGGAATTGGTAGCGACCATCGACCCAAGTGTAGACATAGGGACATGAGCCTTTGAGCGTCATTTTCTCAACTAGTACCTGGTTCGCTTTGGGCTGAATGACGGACTGTGGCACACCATTGGTCCAGATGATGCGTACGACGTCCGCCGTTTGGTCGTCCCCCAACCCAAAATGAGTCGTCTGACCCTGGACGACTGACGCTTGGTAGCGACCGCCGCTCATGATCTCGACCAGCGTACCGATTCCCGTGTGTCCTGCGTGGCCAGCGTTGTCCGTCTGGCCGACGGCTTTCAACTTGAGCCAATGGCCCTTGCCGAGTTGTTGATTGATAAAGACGACTAGTTTCCCAGAATCGATCAACACAACATCCAACCAACCATCGGCGTTGACATCAATCAGTTGCGCGCTCTCCAGCCGGTTTCCCGACGGACCCAGGTCGGACAGCGGCTCAAACCTCCCATCCCCTCGACCGAAGGCGACTTCCAACTTCTTCTCATTGAATACGACAAGATCCACGGCGGAATCGTTATTGATATCAGCCGATATAACTCCGAGGTGACGACTCGTGCTGAGCTCCCTTGAATCAAGTGGCGTCGGCCGCCTCGCTCCGGGCGAGACGGTTCGCACGACGTGCAGAGACTCTCCCGCTGCAGCGAAATCCCAGGAGACATTTCCGTCGGATTCAAACACCGTAATGAAGTCCTTCCCCCGCTGCGGAAACGGTCCTTCAAAGCGGTCCCAAACGACCTGGCCATGCCTCATGTTCTCCAATATTCCAGTACCCCATCTCTCGCAGGCCACGATGATGTCCACGTCGGCATCTCGGTCCCAATCGACCGCATAGAGACCCACTTGACGATCACCCACATCGGGAAAAATGGACCACGACGTCGCGTCCATGAAATCGAGATTGCCGCGATTCAGCCAAGCTTGAAAACCACCGTCCGCGACCAACACGATATCGAGGTCCTTGTCGTGGTCGATGTCGACCAGGATAGCCGAACGGACGCCGCGAACTTGATCCAACCCACCGGTCTGAATCTTTTCAACCAGTTCTCTCTTGCCGGATTCCGAGGTTTTGCTCGAGGATGTCGCCTTCGAGGACCCTCCACTGCTGTTATTCGTGTCGCTAGAATTCCTGCTGGCACCTGCCCAGAGATAAGTGTTTTCCAGTACCGTTACGCCACTGGGGCCGTAGACAATCACGTCGACGTCGGCATGGAAGTAGGGATTGAAGCTATCTCGCAGTGCAGCGGGGATCTGATCCTCGTCGTAATCCAAATCAGCCACCAGGATCGAATGCCCGTTCGTCGGCATGGACCATTGGATGTTCGTGCCGACCGCGGCGATCTTCGTAGACTTACGATTCGAATCGCTATCGATCGAGTCGATAACCAACAGCTGCTCGTCGGTCAACACAATCCACTCGTCGCGTCGATCCAAATCAAAGTCAATCCGCACGACGTCGCGGACGTTTTCGAGCTGAGTCAGCGTGTCAGAAAGGTGTCCGGACTTCCACTCCGTCGATCGCGGATTCGAAATCGGTGGCGACATCGGGTTGGCATCCCGATAATCTTTGCTCAATCGAAACAGGATGTAATCCAGCGGATGCGGGGCCAACATGTCCGCGTCACGCACGTGAGCCTCAATCGTCGTCACTCCGTTGAGAAGAAAAAGAGTCTTGGCAGAAACGGTCTCCCAGTCACCGTTTTCGGCCGCTTCAATCGCCGTGTCGATATACTCGAGTGAGTCGAATCCAATTCCACTGTCATCCACATTCTCGCCCAACTCGATACTGCGTCGAAACGGCTCGATCAGCGGCCGAGCGTCCTTCAACGTCTGGGCGATCAGAGGGTCTCTTGCTGCTTGCTGATCCAGCAACAGGAGCTTGAGTAAATAGAGATTGACGGGCATCGCTTTTTGAGCCCGACGAAGCGCGTCATGCGCAACCAACTGGTGATCGGCATCGAGTGCCAGAGACGCGGTCTGATAGAGTGCGTATTGAACGAGTACGTCCTTGTCGCCGCGGGGGACGACGTCGACCATAGCAACTACTTTTTCAGTCCGTTGGTCCGGGTCGAGTTCCAGGATTTTTGACAAGAATCGAGTTCCCAACAGAGTAGCAACTCGCTTGTCGTCGGGTCGCTTCAACAAGGCCTCGATGGCATTGCTGGTCGCTTCGAATCGAGCTTGCTGCATCTCGCGGTCCACTTCAAATCGCAAGAGATGCGCGACCGCCAAATTACGTACCGGTAGCAGCTCGTCTGGCAGTTCCCGTTTGAGTTCTTCAAACATCGAGATGGCCCGATCCAACGAGCCGACTGGATCACCCTCGTCAGTGAAATCGCCGCTCTCCAGTTCAGCGATCGCCAAGTCGATTTGCTCGTAGATCTCTATCGAGTCGTCAGTTCGCCAATAAACCCGCACTATGGCCGCTCCGACCGCCGCCAGGGCGAGAACGACAAATACGATCGTGGGCCAACGTGATTTCTTCTTCGAATCGTCGTTCATGGCAAAATGACATGCAGGTCAGGTCGAAAACCGCGGTACGAGCAGTTATCGATTCTTCCACAACCACTGCCTCAATGAAAGAGCGGTACGTTTCACCTCTCGCTGGCGCCCTTCGCTGGCCGCAGGCATTCTTCCGTAACCCGGGCCAACCAGCAGACCATCCCTCGCTGACGCTTCCTGTGGGACTCATCCCCGGCGACCAACCAGGTAGCCCGCGTCGATCTCGCTAGTGAGTTCCACGGGCCCGCGAGCGTCGCGGAAGGCGACGATGTTCAAGATTTTATGGTGAGTGCCGTCGAACCAGACGAGATCCCCGATCCGCATATCGATCACGCGTCTTTTCGGCATCACAGCTCGACAATGAGCCGATTGTCCCCAGCGGTCAAGTACAGCGATTAGCTGCCTGACTTCGCCACAGGACGGAGTTCTCAATGTCAACTGTATGGAAAAAACAAAGCGTATCATGTGTAGTTGGTGGAGATAGAAGATTCGTGTGCGGCTGGAGTGCTTTCGTTCATTGTCGGGGATCGCCGGGACACGTTTGGTCACGGTCAGAAATTAGATTACGATATATCTATGATGCCGTTCATTCGATTAGTGCTCGCGGTTGTTCTTGCCCAAGCGGTTTCCGCCGCGTCCGCCGACGATCAGCCGCCATGGCAGGCGATCGCCCGTTACTTCGACGTACCGGAAAAGTTCGCCGGGGACTACGGTGAATACCGTTCGCCCCTAAAATTCTACGATGGGCACGATGTAAAATCGTCGAGCGATTGGGTGCAGCGCCGGCGGGAAATTCGCCAGCGGTGGATGTCATTATTAGGGCCCTGGCCCAAGTTGATCACGCATCCCAGAGTTCAGGAGCTCGATCGCAAACGACGTGATAATGTTACCCAGATTCGTGTTCGTTTCGACTGGGTACCCAATCAATCTACCGAAGGCTATCTGCTGATCCCCGATGGCGAAGGTAAACGCCCAGCCGTGGTCACGGTTTTCTACGAACCTGAGACAGCCATCGGTGAGGGAAAGCCGTTTCGTGATTTCGGTATTCAACTGGCCAAACGGGGGTTTGTGGTCCTCTCGTTGGGATCCACCGAAGCCACCGCTGCGAAGACGTACGGACTCTACCATCCATCGATCGAGGATGCCCAAATTCAGCCGTTGTCGATGCTCGGCTTTGCGGCCGTCACGGGCTGGCACGTGCTGGCAGAACGGGCCGAGGTTGACGATAAACGGATCGGCATCGTCGGGCACTCGTTCGGCGGGAAATGGGCCATGTTCGCGTCGTGCCTGTTTGATCGCTTCGCTGCAGCTGCCTGGTCCGATCCGGGAATCGTCTTTGATGATCAACGGCCGAGCATCAATTATTGGGAACCGTGGTACCTGGGCTATCATCCCAAACCATGGCGCCCCCGTGGGCTGATCACCAAAGAGAATCCCGGAAAAGGCCTTTATGTACAGCTGAGACGGAACGGGCTGGATCTACACGAGCTTCACGCGCTGATGGCACCACGCCCATTCTTGGTCTCGGGCGGTTCCGAAGATCCACCTCAGCGGTGGCAGCCGCTCAATCACACGATCGCCGTCAACCGACTGTTGGGTTTTGACAACCGCGTTGGGATGACCAATCGTCCGGACCATTCTCCGAACGAACAGTCCAACGAAGTGATCTATCAGTTCTTCGAACATTTCCTAACAGCCGGCACGCGCTAGCACTCGCACGCTGCCAACATGGTGGTCAGAAGTTCCATCGGTAATCCGACGACGTTCGACTCGCTGCCTTCAACGATCTCGATCCATCCCAATCGATCTTGCAAGCCAAAGGCGCCTGCCTTTCCCTCCCACAGGTTGGTATCGAGGTACGAGTCAATTTCCGAATCGGTGAGTTCGATCATCTGCAGGCGTGTACGATCGACCTGCACATGGACCTCCTCTTGCGGTAGCAACCACAGACAGAGGCCGCTGTAAACCGAATGTTCGCGACCTCGCATGAAACGCAACATCTCGCCTGCGTGTTCGCGGTTCTTTGGTTTCCCGAGCATCTGACCGCGGCATTCGGCCAGCGTATCACAGCCGATCACCAACCCCTCGGTCAGCCGTTTAGCAACGTCCTCGGCTTTTTGTCTGGCTAGCCGCGCGACCAGTTCTGGTGGAGTTTCTCGACTGCACACTCCGCATTCTGCCGTCGCACTCGGCACGATCACTTGGAAGTCGTACCCAGCTTCCAACAACAACTGCCGGCGACGAGGCGATGCGCTGGCCAGAATCAGTGGTGTCGATTGTCGGTTCAAGTTCAAGCCCGGCCTTTGTCAGGAAGGAACGCCTGCCAATACCGCGGCAGTTTGCACTCAAATTGTAACGGCTCTTTCCGCACAGGATGTTCGATCGTCAGCTTGGACGCATGCAATGCGATCCCGGCTGGAAAACTCAACGCTGATCCGTACTTTCGGTCTCCGAGAATTGGGTAGTTTCGCGATGACAGCTGCACGCGAATCTGGTGCTTGCGCCCCGTCAGCAAAGTGACACGTAACAATGCGAGCCTCCCAGCCTTGGCAACCGTAGTGAACCGCAATCGGGCCTGTTGGGCACCACGTGTCAATTCGTCGACCGTCAGTACTTTGCGATGCCGCTCGTGTTTCACGAGCCAGTCGGTGCATTCCACCGGCTCGTTGCCGAGACGTGGACCCGGCTGGACCAAAGCCAAATACGTCTTGTCGACGGTACCTTCTCGAAACTGTTCACTCAGCCTCTTGGCGGCTTTCGATGTCCGAGCGATCACCACGATCCCCGTCACGGGCGCATCCAATCGGCTGACGATGCCCAGGTAGACTTTGCCAGGCTTTTCGTACTTCGCCCCGATGTAACTCTTCGCCAGGCTCAACAAGCTGGGCTTAGACGCCTCGACGCCCATGGTCGGCAGGCCGGCTGGCTTGTTAATCACCAGCAAGTGATTGTCCTCGTAGAGGACCGAAAATGGAGGCTGTGGGCCTGGATTCATTGTTGAGTTATCGGGTTCTGGTGCGCTATTAACAGCTGTGCGACCGCTTTGCACATTCTGCCGTCTCATCCGGCAATTTCGTGGATATCATTGAGAAATGTGGCATGTTGAGTGATAATATGACACACGCCTCGCAACACTCTTCACCGGAACGGAGCAGTGGTTGTTTGTCAAGGAGGCAAATGTGGCTTCTCGTCCTGATTTCCGCAATACCGCGCTACTGAGTGGGCTGGTGTCAAAACTCCAGCTCGAGGAGGCGGAACGTGCGCTTCGAGAGGACGGTTCGGGTGATCGAGACGGTCCGGCAATCCTGCTGGCCGCTGACGATCAGCTCGCCGCGAAGCTAGTTGACCTAGGTGTGATCACGCCGTACCAGTCAGCCCAATTGCAGGCCGGCCGAACGAAGTTGAACCTGGGTCCATACCAGGTCACCGACTATATCGACAAAGGTGGGATGGGTCAGGTCTACAAGGCGGAGCACGACGTGATGGGCCGTGTGGTCGCCGTCAAAGTTCTACCATTGGACAAGGCGACGCCAGAGGCGATTGAGAATTTCCGCCGCGAGGTGCGCACTCAAGCCCAGTTGGACCACCCACACTTGGTCGCCGCGTTCGACGCGGGTCGCGACGGACGAGTTCATTATTTGGTGACCGAGTACATACCGGGCACCGATCTTCGTCGCTTGGTTCGCACCAACGGCCCGCTGCCGATGCATCAAGCGGCCGGAATTATTATGCAGGCGTCACGGGGACTCGCCTACGCGCATCAGCGAGGGTTGATTCATCGAGACGTGAAGCCAGGCAATATCCTCGTGACACCGAATGGCATCGCCAAAGTCTCCGATCTGGGTCTGGCCGGGTTCATTCACGACGCAGACAACGATCCGCTGGCTTGGAAGATTGTCGGAACACCCGACTATCTAGCTCCGGAGCGCATCGAGAATCCTGGCGCCGGCAGTTCGATTAGTGACATCTATTCGTTGGGTTGCACGGTCTACTATACGGTCACTGGAAAGGTGCCGTTTCCGGGTGGGAGTCCAAAAGAAAAGGCGCGACGACATCGCGAGGAAACGCCGTGGCATCCTCGGCGATTCAACCCCGATTTGACAGACGAGTTTGTCGAGATCATCGAAGACATGATGGCGAAGGACCCTCTGCAGCGGATCCAATCGGCAGGGGAGGTGGCCACACGACTCGAGCCGTTCGCAATCGAACAAACGAGACTGCCGACGTCCACGAAGCTATTCAAGTCACCGTGGATGCCCCAGCCATTGCCGACTGGCCACGATTCCGACGACGCTCAAGCGACCGAGGTTGGCGAATACGAGCAGGATAACGGCTCGAGTGTCAATCAGTTTTCTCAGGTGACCGCCGGTTCGGGCGCTCAAGATACGCTCTCGATGCGACGACGAGCTCTACGCCACGCGCCACCGTTGGCCCTGACGGAGCCACCGGACAGTGAGCATTTCTTATCGCGTGGCGTCAGCGTAGCAATCGCCTTAGCGATTTCGATTCCCGTATCGATGTTGCTGGGAGCGCTGCTCAGCTTCTTCCTGTTGACGTTGTTTGACCGCCCCTGATTGTGCGTGCTTGTATTGTTGGCTTCGTCTCGATGTGCGAAGACACAGCGAGCGCGTAAAAAAAGCCCCGACCGAAGTCAGGGCTTTTTTAAATAAACCGGCAATACCTACTTTCACGCTTTTGGCACTATCATCGGCTCGAAAAGCTTAACTACCGTGTTCGGGATGGGAACGGGTGTATCCTTTCCGATATGGTCACCGGAAGAAGTGCCGGCGGCCTTTCGGCCGGCCGGCACTTAATTTCGTTGCAGAGTAGATGTTCATCTAGCACTTGTACCAAGCGCCTCTCGCGAGCATCGTTACGAGCTGGAGAGTGTTGAATATAAGTGGCCAAGCAGTCGTCCTTTAGTACCGGTTAGCTGAACCCATTACTGAGCTTACACATCCGGCCTATCAACCTGGTAGTCTTCCAGGGGACTTCATACCTATTGGTAATCGAAACCTAATCTTGGAGCGGGCTTCACGCTTAGATGCTTTCAGCGTTTATCCTTTCCGTAGTTAGCTATCCAGCCGTGCCGCTAGCGCGACAACT
>DUDC01000265.1 GCA_012959465.1 Planctomycetaceae bacterium | reverse complement strand
GCGAATCGATGATCGACGGCACACCCAAAGCCAAGTGGAGCTCTTGCGTCGAGCCGGCCGACCAAGCGATCAGGAGAAGCCGTAGCAGTGGTTGCAGCGAACAAAGAAAGACCTGACCATCGGAAGGGTATAGGACATTCAAGCTGGCTTCTGGCACAACGTGCTTCCTTGTCTCCGAACGCCCGGTAGATGCTGGGCCGGTTCATACCCATGGCAACGGATAGGTCGTCCAACGAAGTTGCATTAAACCCCTTAGTCCAGAAAACCTCCCCTGCCGCATGCAATACAACGTCTTCGTCGTATTGCTTCGGCCTACCGCGCGTTCGCTTCATGGCACGACTCAATTAATGTACCGATTCGCATAAAAACTTGACTCCATAATTATTATGCGAAATAGTACAAAATTCCTGAGAGGAGTCGAAAGATGCCTAGGGTCGAACAACCAACCAGCCCTATACCGGGAGCTCTGAAAGGTCTTCATCTGTTTCACTTCGACGGCGCGCCGTGCGCTCAGCGTGTTCGCTTTGCTCTTGGCGAGAAAGGTCTTGCCAGAGGTAGGGAAGAAAAGTTCGATGCCGTAACGCCAACAGCGGTTGAGGGCGAAGCCGGCCGCTGGGTGAGCCGCATTGTCTCCTTGGTAAGAAAGGACCATATGACCCAGACCTATGCGGAGATACATCCCAACATGGTCGTGCCCGCGCTAGCGCACGATGGCGATCTTTATTTGGAATCCATGGACATCATCGAATACCTCGACGAAGCGTTCGGCGGCGCTCCGCTTATTCCGACAAAGCCTTCACTGCGAGCAGCAACCATGAAAAGAGTCGAGCAGGCCAAGGAGCTACACCGGTCGATCCGTTACGTAACGTTTCACTGGGGACTCGGCCGGCTAGCGATGCTGAATCCCAAGGAGCGCCGCCAGCTGACCGAATTGGCACATCAAGGCGAAGACGGCGAGAACCTGGTGTCTTTCTACGAGGGGTACAGTAATCGCACGATCCCCGAGGCCGTCTATTGCGACCACCTGGCCAAGCTATACGAGGCTTTTCGCGAGGTGAACGCAGAGCTCAAAGACGGCAGGTAGTTTCTCATGTCCGATGAGGTTTCCATCGCCGACGCGTTCTGGTCGATGAAGATACTGCGGCTCCACGAATGTGGCTATCCGGTACAAAAGCATCACCCGGAACTCTACGAGTGGTATCAGAGAATCTACGCACGCCCATCATTTCGGAACGAGGTGATGGGCAAGAATCGCCTGACCAATCGAGTGTTTCGAACCAAAGCACAAATTGAGAGTCTGTTCGGAAAAGGTCTCAAGCAAGCGGTTGACGCGGTCGCGGCCTGATGAAGATCCGCAGTAACCTCACCAAAGAACTCGTCAGCGATCCAGGCCGACCAACCAAACCCGCACTCGCCGGTCGATTTCTAAGCTCTGAAATTCGAGCCGGGCTGAAGCGTTTATCGCGTGCGCTGGGTTTTGAAAAGCTCCATGACGTGGTGCCAAAGGATTGGGCCATTCCAGACAGCGGATTTGCCGTACAGGCTATTGAAACGGCCAGCGCACTTTGTCCTGAATTCATGGTGCGGCACTGTTTCAGGGCTTACTGCTTCGGCGCCATCCTCGCGGCACGCAACCAGCTGACCCTCGACCGGGAAACGTTCTTCGTCGCAGCAATGCTGCACGATCTTGGACTGTGTGACACGCACGCCGGTGACCCCGGTTCATTCGAGTGGGTAGGTGCGCGATTGGCGCATTCATTCTGCCTGGACGCCGAACAAGGAGAAGCTAGAGCTGCAACGGTGCACAACGCAATCGCGCTCCATACCTCAGTAGGTATTGCCGATCGATGTGCGCCGGAAATTGCCCTACTCCACTTCGGCACCGGGATGGACCTGTTCGGCATGCGCATCGATGAAATACCCAGAGACGTGCTCGAACTCGTCTTAACTGATCATCCTCGCGGGGCGTTCAAAGCTGAATTCTCGCCATGCCTGAACCATCAGGCGCAGACAAAACCAGATAGTCAGATCGCTGGAGCGGTAGGGATTGGTATTATCGATCAGATCAAGGAGCAATTAGTCTAATAGGCGGCGCAATCAACAGCCCCACCACGGGGGGATAGGACATTCAAGCTGGGTTCTGGCACAACGTCCGAGCCTGGGCGTTATGTTAAATCCCTAGGGGATCCCGTGACGGGGGCATAGGACATACAAGCTAGGTTCTGGCGTAACGTCCGAGTATGGCGGCGGGAGTTGATGGGTCTTCCGGGCCCGGGGGGGGTGCGGTGCCTGGGACGAAGCGTCCTGCGTCGTCTCGGAGAATGGGTTCGTTCGAGGATTTCGCCTTGTCTCCAGGCGCCTCGCCAAGGGTCAAGCCGCAATCGGGAGGCAGGTTCCGGAGCCCACCG
>DUDC01000264.1 GCA_012959465.1 Planctomycetaceae bacterium | reverse complement strand
AAACGCCCATGGCAAGCCCGAACACGGCCCTGCCCATTCCATACTTCACCGGGCCGTTGCGTTTGCTTTTTTGAATGTCGATGATCGCAAAAATTGAAATCAGCAATGCCAACGGTCCCACGATAGGGATGCAAGAACAGAGGCCTAAGTAACCCGCGGCGATCGCTAATCCGGAACGACCGACGGGAATTAGCAACCGCACGGCGGCATCGTCAGCGGGCGTCGGACTGCTTTGTGTTCGCCGCTGCTGTCCTTTATGCTGGCAACAATTCTTGTACCGCTTTCCGCTGCCACACGGACATGGTTCGTTGCGTTGTGGAATGTTGCTCATTGTACAAGTGACGCTCAACTAAAAAGGCGAACTATCCGGTCGTCCTCGTCCGACAGCCAGAAACTCACGACGCTGATCGAAGTTCAAAACAATTAAGTCGAGGTGCGTATTTCTTCGCTATGCAACTTTGCCAAGCGAGTTTCCCAGCCATCAAATTGTCCATTGGCAGGAATTGGATCAGGATCGACGCGTCGGCGACATCGAGCCATGCGTTCGATTGCTGGCGAATGAGTTCAAGCCGCCTGCGAAGGTCAAGAGTCTCCCCGACGTACAATTTTTGGGTTGGACTTTCGCTGAGCAGATAAAGACCGGCCGAACCTGCCGGTAGTGATGCGATGTCAAGCTCGTCAATTGGTCGGATTTCCCCAAATCGTCGAGGTACAGTGAGCACCTCCGCGCGACAGCGGGCAGCCTTGGCCTCTTTTCGTATCATGAGTGCCCCCCAACGGTACTTGAACGAGTCATGTCCGGGTGCGAGTCGACGAGCACGATCATCGAACTGTGATGCCAAATTCGGGTCACAGAAGATTTCATCGAGGCTGGAGGCAGCCTGGCTGTTTACCATGCTCTGCCAGGCAACTTCACTGGCGAAAAGATACTCGTCACATTCGTCCCAAGAGAGCGTCGTCCTCTGCCATGATTGAATGTGCGACAGTTTCCCCGCCTTACGAAGCCGAAACAGAGTGGTGTTCCAGCTGCGAGCATTTCCCACCAAGTCGAGGCGCTCACAGGCCTCAACGAATTGCTGATTCAATTGCGGGTCGGCCACGACTCGATCAGCCGAAAAGCCGTCATGCGTGCGCCGAAAAGCCTCCGCGATTCCAACGTCGGTCAATTCACGTTGAAAATTACTGTATCGCTGTTCCTTCGCAGCAACATCTTGAACAGCTCTCTCTTCGGCAGTAGATCTCTTTCCTCGTTTGACCGACGTCTTAGGAGCACTCTTCAGCGGCTCTGGCGAACCATCGAGGCGATCACCAACGCAGATCGAATTCAATCGATCGTTCCCATAACAGACGTAGTCCTTGGACACTTCAAATCCGATGAACTGTCTGCCGAGTTTCTTGGCGACGGCAAGTGTGGTGGCACTACCCGCAAACGGATCGAGAACAACATCGCCTGTGTTTGAGCAAGTTCGAATGATTCGGCCCAATAGTTGCTCGGGCATTTGACAACCGTGGAACCCAGCGCGTTCCTTGAATGTGCCCGCGACACGCGGAAAGTACCATGTATCTTCCGATCGAGTAAAGCACTGATCCAAATCTTGTGGTCGCAGAGTGAAAGTCCGGTTGTCATCCAACGGCGGAACGGAACCGTATGGATTCCACGTGCCGTCATCGTCGCTGACTAGTTCGCCAACCGCATCGGCAGGGCGAATGATCCACGTGTCGTCGGGCAAACGGCCGGTCGGGTTGGCTCGTTTGTCGTTGTATACAAGTTCGCGGGCGGACGGGACTCGGTTGTCCAAGTCATCGTCGCGGAACACAAAGTCCTTCGCGTTCTTTACGAAGTAGAAAAGGTGCGTGTGTGATCGAGTGAATTTTTTCGAGCAGTTGACGCCAAACGTGTAGTACCAGATCACCCAGCTGCGACAATGAAATCCAACATCTTGACTCGCCAGTTTCAAGTCAGCTGCGTAGTCATCCCCGATCGCAAACCAGAATGTGCCATTTGGTTGAAGCACGCGATGAACGGCTGACATCCACTTGGAAGACCACTCGATATACTGGTCGCGTTCCACCGTGTCGTCGTAGACATCATAGTCATAGCCGATGTTGAACGGGGGATCGGCAAAGACAAGGTTGACACTTCCCGCTGCGAGATCGCCAAGGCCGGTGACACAGTCATCCAATACGATCTCGTTCAAATGCGCATCCATGTTTGGAGCTCCATGTCGCTTTATGCAATCTGAGAATTATATCGCTTGTCGCCGGTAGGCGCAAGCAGAGATGGCACGATTGCGGTGACGGCCCATTGCGGTGACGGCCCATTGCGGTCGATACGCGGCGGTGAGGACACCGGTTCCAGGCTGTTTTGGTGACGAAGTAGCCAATTCTCGTCTTTTTTTGGCTGATCTCTTTTTGTCGGGTACCATCAGCAATTACCACTGCCCCAATCAAAAGTTAAGAGATGGAGCAACGAATGAAGCTATATCGCATCGTTTCCACGGCCTTGTTGATGTTGGCCTTCGCGATCACACTTCTTTTGGCGGACGAGCCTCGGCCGCTCGGCGATGACGAGTTTGCAAAAATGCACCAAATGATCAAACCGCAGCTGGGCGAATCAAGATGGATGGAAATCGACTGGTATCCCAATGTCTGGGAAGCTCGCCAACGTGCGGCAGCCGAGGGTAAACCTCTTTTTCTTTGGGCAGGCAGCGGTGGTGCGCCCGCAGCTGGTTGCTGAACGGCTGGTCGCGGTGTGGGCCGTGGGCCCGCCTTATGGACGGATGATACGATCCAGCTGGTCAAGACTAGATTTATTGCGGTGGCCGTGCCCACCTGGGTTTGTCGAGCGACGGGTCCGGAAGGCGACTTCCTCCGCGCCGCTGGGATCGACAATCGTTGGGTGACGTCTTCTGGGTACATGAACTGCGTGTCGGCGAGCGGCAAGTTTCTAGGCGGCCGAGCATCGACTCAAGTGTTGGACGAATTCGCTAAGCTACCCGATACCGAACGCCGGCCTGGAGCTATTGAGGTTCGGGATCTACAGGCATCGCAGATGGCCATTCCATCGCCGCCAATTGGCGGATTGGTATTGAAAGTGCATGCACGCTTTCTGCATCGCAACGATAAAGGCGAATTGCGACACGCAAAGACGACAGATTTTTCGTTGATGAGAGACAAGCCGGAGATTCAACAACGCTGGCAGCTCTTCCTGCAACCGAACACGGAGTACATGTGGTTAACCAAGACCGAATGGAAGTCGCTGATACCACCCCGCCCGGTTATTGGAGAGAAGATGACCGTCGTTCCGGCCGTGGCCGAGCGGATGGCTCGCTTTCACTTGACTCCGCAACGTGCCACAACCAGCGAAGGGCACATCATTCACAAACGGTCCATCAAAATAGCCCAGTTGTCGCTGGTCGTCGAAGAAGTGTCACCGCAACGATTAACAATGCAGTTGCTAGGATTCATCCATTGGGGAAGCGAGTACGATGCGGCCAAGGCCATCACGCCCGACGGCCCACTGGACCAGGGCTTTGAGACGCCGTTGTACGGCCGGTTGGAATTCGACCGACGGAAGCAGACGTTTACTCGATTCGATATTGTCGCTCCCGGCCACATTTGGGGTCGCTGGGGCGATGCAAACAGAAAGAGCATGTACGTGGAACGCGCTGGCCGAACTCCATTTGGCTTCGCATTTGAGCTAGCCAGCGGCAATTCACCGTCGAATCGTATTCCACCGGGCGGCAACGGAAACTACGTCACCGAGAGCACCGATTACTTCTCCCGTACAGAATAGACAATAGTCATTTTTTTGCGTGCCGGCGGCACTCCCAGTTTTGGAGTGCCTTGACTTGTCACCGCTTTCAAGCGGAGAGTTAACCAGTCAGTGCATCGACCAATTCGACAAGACTCTTGCCGGTGACGATCCGCAGGTTTTTAGGACTTTGCTCCAACTTGAACACGGCTTTCGTCCAGGCATAGTTTGCTCCGAGTTGGTCTGTGGACAGAGCTTTTCCTGCACCGTTGACTCCGCCAGCGATCACGAACCGTCGAGGTGACGTCAGCGCCGCCAGTTGAGGAATGTCACCAACGTCGCGGAGGATACCTGGAACCATGATACCCATCCGTTGATTCTCGTACGGCGTGTCGCTCGCAAAACTGCAGAGGCCTCCGAGAGTTGCCACGCGATCAACCCGTCTGTCGAACGCAGCATGGCAAATCGCGATCAAACTGGCCGACCCGACGCCAACCAGAGCCGTCTCGTCCGGCAGGCCTCCTCGGTGCTCGTCAAACGCGTCCAACAGTCGACGAATGTCCCAAATCCACTGGCCCAGCAGTGGTCGACCGATCCACATGGACCATTCCGCCGTGTTGTGGTCGGTAGCTCGACCAATCTTATCACCGGAGTGGGCGGTCGCCCCGGTGCCACGCAAATCCATTGTGACCACATCCCAACCACCTCTAATGAGCTCCTCGGCCAAAGGCGATGTCGCGGCTTTCATCCCTTCGTCCAGATCAAGCAACACGGCCAACTTGCGGTGTTTTCCGTCCACCATTTGATGGAGAGCACTGATTCGGATCCCGTCTTCCGGTGAAAACTCGATTCTCTTTCCCAACTCGTCGTCGTGGATCTTCGTATCGAGCGATGTCAGTTTGGGAAATCCACCCAACACGCGCGGCAACGAACTGCGCATCAACACCTCATCGGCTTGCCAACGTTCAACATGATCCGGAATTGGCCGTTGTTTGAGGATTCGCCGCGATTCGGCGGCCGCGAATCGAGGCAATGTAATGTATCCGTTGGGGCGAGTCTCGCCAGGAAAACAGGCGAGCGTTTCGGCCTCCTCCGTTTTGATTTTCGCTTCGGCGATCGGCGCCCCATCGCCTTCACCTTTCAAGTGCTTTGTCATCCAACCGTACATCGCTTCACGCATCTCCTGGTTGTAGCCATGTGCAGACTCAACGACGACATGCCGCGTGTGGTCCTCTTTGTTGTAGAGACGAAAGACACCCCGCGCGGTTGAGAGCGACTTTTTCGCTTCGTCAACCGAGAATTGAAAACTATCACGCGTAGCATTAATCAACATCAGCGCTCGCGGCGCAACTAGCGACAGCACGCCCGCCTCTTCTGTATACGACAACGCTCCTGGTGTGACTTCACACATGCAGCAAGCCGCGCCAAGATACGCCTGGTATGTGCCGACAGAGCAGACAGGTACGACACTCCTCAGGCGCTCGTCGATCGCACCGGCGTACATTGTTTGATTGCCGCCCCCACTGCAACCGGTGACTCCGATTCGATCGGGATCGACTTCTGGCCGTGTCAACAAGTAATCGACGGCACGGATGTTCTCATAAACCTGTAACCCGGCCAGCGCCAGCCCAGTAGGCCATAGCGTGGCAGCGACCATTTCGCCGTGATACTCACCTAACGCCTGGCCAATCCCACGTTCTCCGGCTCCGAAAGCGTCAACCATCAACACGAAGAATCCCAATTTGGCCAGACCAATACAGCGAGACTGCACGACCGGTTCGGACTTTGCCAAACGCCAATGTCCATGCACGCTCAGCACGGCCGGACGCGGACCCGTTACATCCGGAATGTACGCATTCGCCGTCATTAGGACGCCCGGCCGAGGTTGCAACAACAGTTTTTCCACGCGATAGCCATCACGTTCGAACCCACCGACCACCTGCGGCTTCAGTGGGCATGCTCTTTTTGGAAAACCACCCCACGACTCAATCAAACGTCGGCGAAGTTCCTGCCGCTGTACGTTCCAGGCTTCCAATGTCGCCGGCGGTCCGTCATTCTCACGCATGGCGACCGCTTGCTGCTTGATGAAGGATACGAACTGTCGTGAGTCGTCTTGAGCCTTGTCAGTCTGCGGCATGAGTTGTCCTTTTCGTGTAAGGAACAAAATAGGTCCGTCACGCCAAGTATTAGAACATGTGAGATAGGAGGATGCGCCCTTCGACAGCAGAGAGTTGGCACAACATTACCTCGATCCTGTCGCTTGCAGCTCACCTCTTCCTCCGTCATCATGTCGAGAGCGATCCGCAGAACATCAAACTGGCTCATCCAAATTTCCTGGGGACAACCGTGTCGAGATATTCACAGCGGTTCCAAACACTCTTGTTATTGTTGACGACCATGCTGTCCGTGACGATCGCCCGCGGTGACGACTGGCCTCAGTGGCGAGGGCCCAATCACAACGACACCGTCTCCGAGTCGTCGCGTTGGAACGGTAATGCCTGGCCGCCAGGCAACGCAATTTGGAGTACGAACGTCAACTCGGGCGGTAGCGGGCCAATCGTCATCGGCCGCCACCTCTACACCATGGGTTGGAAGAAAAATCACGACAATGTCTACTGTCTCGACGCCACAAGCGGTCGCGAGATTTGGAGTCAGTCTTACCCCTGCCCGCAGTATGGCAGGCATAGCGAGGGGGATAAGGGCCTTTACTCCGGCCCCTCGTCGTGCCCAAGTTTCGATACCAAGACGGGTTTTCTTTACACATTAAGCACGGACGGCGATCTGAATTGCTGGGACACCAATGATAGTGGAAAGCGAGTCTGGAGCCTCAACTTCTACGACGTCTACCAAGTTCCACAGCGTGCGAAAGTCGGGAGACGATTACTCCGCGACTACGGCTACACTACTGCCCCCTTAATCCTAGGTGAAACTATCATTGTCGAAGTCGGAGACGATGAAGGCAATCTGATGGCTTTCTCAAAACGAACAGGTAAACGTCGCTGGACATCGGAGTCGAAAGACCCGGCCGGTCACACCGGAGGCATCGTCCCAATGGTTGTTGACGGATTGCCTTGTGTGGCCGTGCTCACGATCCGCAATCTGCTGGTTGTCCGTCTGGACGAGAACCATCAGGGTGAGACGGTTGCGGAGTTTCCCTGGGTAACGGACTTCGCAAACAATGTGGCAACGCCGACCGTGTTGAACAATTCAGTGATCATGACTTCCGAATACAACCAGTATTCGATCGTGCGAATCGACATCACGCGTTCTGGCGCAACGCAGGTTTGGAAGCAACCCTATGCGTCCGGTCTCTGTCCACCTGTCATCTACAATGGACATGTCTATTGGTGTTGGCGAGGTGTCTATTGCTTGAACTTCGCGACGGGTAAACCGATCTGGCGAGGCGGCAGGGGCTACGGCGATGCGGCGTCTTGCATCGCCACATCGGACGGCCGGTTGATCATTTGGGGCCGCCGAGGAGATCTGGCACTGGTGGAAACGGCTGACCATTCACCCAAAAAATACTCGGAACTGGCACGCAAGAAGGGCATTCTCAAGAACGACGTCTGGCCCCATATCGTCCTGTCCGGTGGCCGACTCTATTGCAAGGACCGCGACGGTAACATGGTCTGTTTTTCGCTCTTCTGAGCCGAACTCGCTAGCGTCGGGTCTTGTCTACTAATATATCTTTTCGGCTGATTCTAAAAACCCGAGGCTAGCGCCTTCGGCTCATACAAGGCACGGCGAAGCCAGTAGTAGGCACTTATCGCTGGAGCCAAAGTTCTGCTCCAACCAGCTTCGCTCCCGTTGCTTTTGTTTTGACCATGACCCGGTTTTTGCCTTGTTGGATCGCCTGTAACGGTACTCGGCAGACGTACCTCCGAACCTCTGCGACCTCCTCCCCTCCACCGGTGGGACCAAAATTCGCCGAGCCGAAGAGTATTTCCGGCGTGCTCTCTGTATTGAGACCGGTAAAATCGAGGCGGAGTTCGGCCGTCACGTCAAAACCAACGCCGCCGAAGTCTTCGGGGACGTGAAGGTACCGGCGTTCGAACTTATTCGGCTGTAGTATGAGCGGTAGCGCTGTCGAGTATTCCGCAACGTCCTTTGCCCAAAAATGCGATGGCATCCAGGAACCAGCATCCGATATTGCATACACAAGTGTGGACTCGGCGAGTGCCTCGGCCGAACCAATCTTGCCCAACACGCTGCGCGCGTAAATACGGTCCGCATCATCGCCGGGCCCCGGGAACAGATTGAACACGTAAATGCCGTCTGCTCCAGCATGCCACAGACGAGATGCTGCACCAAACCACGCCTCAACCGGCTGCTTAATACTCTTGCCGCGCGGTGGACGGTGCATCAGACCCGATTGGCTTAAGCACGGATAAACCGGCACGTCGTGTTTTTTTCCAAGAAGTACCATCTCATCCATCGGCAAGTCAAAGGTAATGTACCCGCCTCCCACCGACATGACATCGATTAACTTCTCCTGTAGCCAAGCATTGATATCGATGCCGATCAATCGGCAGGACTTCGGAGTGGCCGGCACCCGCGCTGCAAGCAGAAACGGTTTGGCTTGCCGTCTACTCTCTCGAAGAACTAGCTTGCGTATGCTCTGCACCAATCGAGTTAGAATCCCAATCTGCGCCTCTGTCGCCGGTCGGCCTTCGTAGCTTGTCCGGAAGTAAAACGGTGCCCTAAGAAAATCGAGTTCGATACCGTCCACGGAATAATTAACAAGCACCTCTTCGATGATTGCCAGCAGACGCGGCTCGACATCCGGATGTTCGAAATCTACAAGGCTCCACAATCGGCCGCGACCAATTAAGCCGTTCGCTTTCTCAAGAGTCGACATGACACGCGTTGGGTCGTCTCGTTTCCAATCCGGTCGAAACGATGGTGTCCAAGCGTCATGGATGTCGTTCATCCGCAGTGTCCAGATCGTTTCCAGCCCATGCATTCGAGCGAATTCACTAGACATCCGCAGTCCGTCTGTCTGCTGTTCAAGAAACTTCGTCAAGTTGTTTTCCGCAAACGCGCCGTCCTTCGAACGGAACACTTCGGCAACTTTCGTATCGTGCGTAAAGAAGTTGAAGCTCTGGGTTGTCGAATAAAAAATGCTATCGACGCACGTGTTAAGTAACGGCGTGTGCCGCAAGGCGAGGAACTTGTCGATCGTGTCGGCACCTTTGGCCCAAATGTCGTCGCCATCGTTGTTGTAAATGACACGTCGCCGTCGATGTGCCGCCTGCTGACGAGCCGTTTCGAGCGATGCAACGTCCGACGCCTCGGCCAGCCCACCACTCGACCAGTCACGCGTCGACGCCAAGCCGCCGGCAATCACCCCCAACAAAAACTCACGGCGAGTGTTGTGCACGGGTGTCTCCTTTGTATTGAATTTGACTGGGTGTCCGCAGTTATTTTTTCGTGTCTCTCGCAGCCACTGGCCGAGCCAGTGCCACACATTTTTGGCACACATATTTCTTGGCAGGTTAATAATCCGTACCAACGCCGTCAAATCGACAAACGGGCCCAGTTGGCTTTCATCGAGGAAACGGTTCCCTCGTAGTAGACGACAATCACGTCGCCATCAGGCAGTGAAGCGGCGTACGGCAAACCAAAACTCCATTCGCTCATTTCGGCCAACAGTTCACCCGTATTTCGTTCCGTAGCACTTGTCGCCATGATGTCAGATTCTTGCTGGTAGATGACCGCCTCCGTCGAGGCGAGAAAAGGAGCATCGCTTTTTTCCGAAAGGCGGGCTCGAATCGATCGGGTGTGAAAGCGATCGACCCAAGCAACTACGACTCGGCCGTCCGCGAGAATCGCCGGGTGCGAAGGTTGGTCGGCAAAACCAAGGTCGTCTGCCGTACTCCACGTCACTCCCTCGTCGCTACTGAGTCGTCGCTGGACATTGAGGTAGCGGTTCGTTTCTCGATCGTAGGTCCAAGTGAATGTCACAAGCTTCCCGTTCGGGCAAACGCCAGCTCGCTGGTCCCAATGAAAGATGCGGGCAGTGGGATCTTGGCAAACCGTTACGGGAACACCCCACGACTGTCCACCGTCGTCCGAATAGGCATAGACAACATGCTGATACCACCGAGACGAGTCCTCATAGCTCTTGTTCGTCTCGACACTCAGCGCGAGCTTGCCGCTTGGCAAACGAAGTAGCGGACTCGTCAGACTCGGCGGGCCGATCGCGTCTGGAAGCGGCAAGACTCGCCACGGTGACCAGGTTTGGCCCAGATCGTGCGAATCGGCCAGCAGAATCGCCAACGGTAGACAGCCTTCAGTCTCGTCATTAAAGAGTGGCTTGCCGGGATGTGCTTCGCGGTCAACCCAAAGCGCAGCGGCAATGAGATGTTCGTTGGCCATCTGTGTGACGTAGACAACCTTCAATGATCCATGAATACCTTCGACCGTCGTGCCAAATGGTGAGACCGGGGCACTCCACGTACATCCACCGTCGTCCGAGCGACGGAATTCGACCGTTTCATCCGCGGAATCTTTTGTCGTACCTACTCGATAGGTCGCAAGCAGCGTGGCGTCATTGAGAGAGGTAACCGTCGGAAACGTCGTAATGGCCCGACACGTGCCCGGCTCGCCGCAATTCAAGATTCCATGCTCACTGACTCTCATTGCGAATTCCACACGGGCTTTCGCCCAGTCGAGAGCGATACTCAGACGGAATCAGTCGATTCCTCATCACCACTATTGAGCTCTAATTGCCTTGGTTCGGAAAGGTTGGCAAATACAATTGGCCGATGGGGCGTGCGGTCGACCGTCAATGTAAAAATGTCGAAGCGATTGTATCCACCCGAGACATCGTGAAACTGCTTCGGTTCGACACAATCAGCAAGGTCGAGTTCAGCATACAGAATACCCTCTTCCTCGCAACGTTCATCACCGATCGCAGTTCCGCTGGGCCCCGTAATCAACGAAACGCTTCGAGGGCTTGCCTCTAGAATATTCCCTGCCTCCGAGTCCAATGCGGCTAGGAAGTCAAACATCGCTGTGTCCATGAAGCCGGACGACACAATATTGAACGCCTTGGCTTCGAATGAGTGAGCACCTGCCCTCAAGCGAATTGCATGGGCAAGGTCATAGGCACTTTCACCTGGTGCGTGTGAAGGCCAAATGGGTGGGTAGGTGGAAATGTGGATCTGCTCGCCCTCGGCCATCATTGTGTACCGCGCGAGTGGATTGGTGTTTTCGCCACAAATCAACATGCCCAACCGACCGCATTGGGTGTCGCAAACACGCAAGCCAGCACCGTCACCTGGCGACCACGTCATCTTTTCATAGAAGGTCGGCACGATCTTGCGGTGATGATTCAAGATCGCCCCGTCCTCTGAGATCAGGACGTTGCTATTGTAAACTGAACCAACGCTGTTTCTCGTTACTTCGTTGAACCCAACAGACACCAGGATTCTGTTCTTACGCGCTGCTTCACAGAGCTGAGCCATTTCCGGCCCATCCACAAGAGTCGAGCTGGCTACAAGACGGCAGAACAACTCATGGTTGTGAATCGGCGAACGCAAGGCGCTCCAGACAGGAAATGCCGATATGTAGGTCTCTGGGAAAGCCACCAATTGAGCATCGTGAGCCGCTGCCTCGGAGACGATCGAACACGTTTTCTCGATGGTCGCACCGAGTTCCAAGAAGATCGGCGCAACGTGAGCGGCGGCTACTTTGATGCGCGGCATTATTGCTCGACTCCCTCGGTCAACTTCGCGACGGACGCCCGTCGTCGATCAAGAACCACACCGCAGCGCGGATCTCGTCATTCGACGGCGTGCCGGGTCTTCTTCTTGTTGGAAGCGGAACCTGTTTTTGGGAACACTTTCGTGATCAGCTTCGTCCACTCGGGGCCCTCTTGTTCCGGTTCCTCGCTCGATTTCTCCAGATCACGCCTCTTGGCGGTCGTGGCGAGTTTCTTCTGAGCGACTCGCCGTTCCCTTTCTTTCTTCTTCTTCTTCTGCTTGCTGTTTGCCATCTACCAAATTCTCCGGTCGGGTGCTCTCGGTTTCGCTTTAGTTTCCGTAATCGTTGGATTCGAAGTGATCCTACCAGAGCGACCTACCCTCCGATAGAACGCCGAATCGGTGCCAGCGGGCCGATTCGCCGATCGCGGGCGCTGAATAACAGCGAATCCCCCGCCTCCATGAGTCAATGTGTGGCACTGGCTCTGCCAGTGTCCCGCCGAATGGCCGGTGCAACAAAGGAACAGCAGACCTTGAAAATCTTGTTCGCAATCTGTCCTTTGGGTACCATTAACGACATGTACTTCCACCGTTTCAATTCGTTTCTGGCGTGTCTTGCTATCGCTCTCACTGCGTGGTCGACCACTGCTATTGGGGCCCAATCTTCCGCCGAGGGTGTCACCTACTTCGAGAAACACATCCGCCCTTTGTTGGTTAGTCACTGTTACAAATGTCACTCGACAAGTACGGGTAAGCGTGAAGGTGGTTTGCTGTTGGACAGCCGGAGAGGTTGGTCCGATGGAGGTGAAAATGGTCGCGCCGTGATCCCGGGGGATGTGGATGCAAGTCTGTTGATCCAAGCAGTTCGTTACGCGGACGCTGACCTGCAGATGCCGCCGGACAAAGCGTTACCGAAAGAAGCCGTCGCGAGGTTAGTGCGATGGGTACAAATGGGCGCGCCGGATCCTCGAGACGGAGCAACCAGTGGACCCAATCGGAGTGAGGATCCTTCAGATCCGATCGCTGGCCGAAAACACTGGGCATTCGGTCCGTTGACCTCGCAACAACATCAGCCAATCATCAAGGCAACCGATTGGCCTCGCGTGACAATCGACTCGTACATCGTGGCAAGCTTGCTGGCAGCGAACTTGCGGCCAGCACCAGACGCCGATCGTCACGTGCTTGCCCGGCGCGTCTACTTTCAATTGATCGGCATGCCTCCAACGCCGCAACAACTCACGACGTTTCTTGACGACGACCGACCAGATGCGTTCGGTCAACTCGTCGATCAGCTGTTAGCCTCGCCACACTTTGGCGAGCGGTGGGGCAGGCACTGGCTGGACCTCGCTCGTTACGCCGATTCGAACGGTCTGGACGAGAACTTCTTGTTTCGCGAAGCATGGCGTTACCGCAATTGGGTCATTGATGCAGTCAATGCCGATACACCGTTTGATCGCTTTGTGTCTGAACAAATCGCCGGAGATCTACTGCCGTATGAAAGCGTCGAACAGCGAGACCGGCAACGAATCGCCGCCGGCTTTTTGGTGATGGGCCCAAAGGTGCTGCTCGGAAACAATGACAAGAACCAACGTATGGAGGTCGCTGACGAACAATTGGACACGATCGGCCGAGCGATCCTCGGTCAAACGCTCGGATGCGCCCGCTGTCACGATCACAAATTCGATCCGATTCCCACCGCGGACTACTACGCGCTAGCGGGTATTCTGACGTCGACTCAAGTTATGGAACGACGGCACATGCTGGGCCAACAGCGAGTCATGGAGCGATTGGTTGGGCTCGGTTCGGACGGTGGTAAATTCAATGGAAGTTATGAAAAGTACTGGCGCGAACGCCCTAAACTTCAAGAGAAACAGCAGCACGCCAAAACAGCGCTTGGGTTATTGGAGAAGGACGATACAAAAGCCTTCGACGCGTTTGCCGAAAAGCAACGCGGGGCTATAGCAGACGGCGCGGCGAGCAAAGATGAAACGATCATGAAGCGAATCAAAGCTCAAAAGGCTTTCGTCGCCAAATTGAACGCCTCGATCGCCACTCCGCCCCAAATCCCAGCGCGGGCCATGATCCCCTGTGACGTTGAGGAACCGGGCGACGAACATATCCGACTAGCGGGACAATTTGATCGATTGGGTGAAAAAGTCCCCCGCGGCGTGTTAAAGGTGCTCAGCAGTGTCACAGTCGAGATCCCGGCCAACCAAAGCGGAAGAGTGGAGCTCAGCCGATGGCTGACCGACGCAGATGGTGGTGCAGGCCGACTCGCAGCGCGTGTGCTCGCCAACCGAGTGTGGCATCATTTGATCGGACGGGGAATCGTCAGAACGGTCGACAACTTCGGCCGCACGGGCGAACCTCCAAGCCACCCAGAACTGCTGGACTATTTGGCGAGCAGGCTGATCGAATCGGATTGGTCGATCAAGTGTTTGGTGCGAGAGATTGTCACCAGCCGTACCTTTGCGATGAGTAGCCAACACGACAAATCCGCACATGCTCTCGACCCGGAAAACCGCCTTCTTTGGCGATCGCACCGCCGGCGACTCGCTCCCGAGGCGATGCGGGATGCCATGATGATGGCCGCCGGAAATCTGGATCTCGCGCCGATGGACTCTTCCGTTTGGTATTTGGGGGATCAGGCCACTGCGGTCGGCGAAAACAAAGTGCGCCGGCGGACGGATTTCCCCTGTCGAAGTGTTTACCTACCGGTCATACGCAATGACCTGCCTGAACTGTTTGAGGCATTTGATTTTGCTGATCCGCATACGACGACGGGCATGCGTTCGCAAACGATGGTGGCAGCGCAGGGCTTGTTTATCCTTAATGATGACTCGGTAATGGCTGCCGCGGAGGCAACGGCGCGGCGCCTACTGGCGGACAAAGTGATT
>DUDC01000263.1 GCA_012959465.1 Planctomycetaceae bacterium | reverse complement strand
CGTTAAATCCAGGTCAGTTAAAAAGATACGACCAGACAAGAAACGATTGCGGAAATCGAATATACTGTTACGTGGTCGCCTTTGAATACTCACCAACCGCGACCGTGTATGGCGAAGTGGATGACACCTGGGAGCAAATAATGAACAAACCAGACGCAACCAATGAGAACAAACCTCGTTCCAGTTCAGGTGCCGGAAAAGGTTCGTTCTGGGGTATCCTGTTCTGGCCATTGATCAAGATCTTTACGTCACTCGATAAACACTTCATCTCCTATATCATGGGGCGAGTTCGCAGGGACAGCCGCCGGATCTATGCCGTTCGATTTGTGTGGTACGGCGACTCAGTCTATCTCCACCCGATGATTTGGGGCGGGTTTATTCTGGCAGCGTTTGCGTATACAACCGACCAGACATCTACGGTGGCCGGATGGATTCTGTTGTCTTGGTTCATCCTGTTGTTCGTCTGTTTCCTGACGATCATGTACAACTTCGACGTCATCAAGTCGGCGGTGATGCTCGTCGGAGTTATCGCGATTCTTGGTTTGGCCTACATTGCCAACATGGAATTAGCCTGGAATCCACTCACATCGGGCTTTGACAAGATAAAGTACTTGGGAGCCTCGGTCAGTCCCGGTTTTTACATGGTGAGTGGCTTCGTGTTCGCTCTGATGATCGCTTCGGAAATCGTCTGGGCCTGGTTGTTTCATCGAGTGGAAATCGACGAATCGTACGTCTATGAACACCGCTTCTTACGCGGAACAGAACGTGAACCTATCTTTGCTCGAGGATTGAAACGCGAGACCAAGGACCTCTTGGAACTGTTGTTGTTGGGAGCTGCCGACATTTCGCACCGAACTCGTCGTGGGTTCAAACGTTTCAAGAACGTGCCATTTGCCTCCTTGTGGCTCGGCACGGCCATCGATTCGATGCTCGACCATCGACGACGTGGTGAGGAGGAGATGGGCGCTGCGGCGAGCGAACTTGAAGAGACGGATCAAGTGACGATCGACCACGCCTTGCCCGACGACGATGACGGTGGAGATGTCGATCAGGACGACGCAGACGATCCCATGTAGACGCGGAAGGCGTCGTGACTTGGGCTAGAACAGGATTTCTTTGGACGCACCGCCCGCCGTTTCCACCGCGAGCCGAGGTACCGCGTAACCTGGCAGGCGATTTCGCAACTCGCCTAACAGTTGAATACCCGTCGCCGCGCCCACTTCGAACGCATGTGTACCCGTAGCGCGGTCCAATAGGTGCAGATAATAAGGGATGACGCCAATGTTGATTAGCGACTCGGAGAGTGCCGTCAGTGATTCGACGTCGTCATTGATCCCCTGCATGAGCACGGATTGGTTCAGCAGCGTGACTCCGGCCCTGCGAAGGCGTGTCACCGCGACTGCAACGAATTCATCGAGCTCGTTCCCGTGGTTCGCATGAATGACTACGATCGGCGTCAGTCGCGTCCTTGTGAGCCAGGTCAGCATGTCATCCGTCACTCGTTGCGGAATGACAATCGGTAGCCGGGTGTGCAGACGGAGTCGCTTCAAATGAGGAATCTCTGCTAGGCGCAGGACCAGCTCTGACAGTGTGTCGTCAGAGAGAGTCAACGGATCGCCGCCACTGAGTATCAGCTCCTCGACATCCGGAGCCGCCCATAGTTGTTCGAGTGCGGTCTCCCATGTTGACCATTGAGGCGGTGATTGCTGATAGGGAAACTCGCGTCGAAAACAGTACCGGCAGTGAACGGCGCAGGCACCACTGGTCACGAGTAGTGCCCGCCCTCGGTATTTCTGTATTAACCCCGGAGCAAGCGTCGCCTGCTGATCGCCAACTGGGTCGGCGGTGAAGCCGGGCACCAGTTGGTTCTCCTCCAATTTTGGAAGCACTTGCAACAAGAGTGGGTCGTGGCAGTCCCCTTTTTTCATCCGCGAAACAAACTCTAGTGGAGCGAACAACGAAAAACTTGGAGATGTGTCGACTGAAGAATCCACCCACTCAGGGGGTAGTTCTAGTCGTTGGCATAGTTGAGCCGGATTCCGGATCGCCCGGCTCATGGCCACTCGCCAGTCGTTTGGCCATTGATCGGCGTCAGCGGCCTTTTCGCAACTCGTTACAATCGCCATACTTGGTAGCATAATGCCCCAAGCAATCTGTGCGAAGTGGACCCTGTGACCGACGCCCCAGTCATCGGCGGGTTGGTTCTCGTGAGGGCCGACTTTTGCACATTACCGAACTCGATTCAACAGGAAAATGCAGCGTGACGACTTTTAAGACCAACGATTTCCGCAAAGGACTCAAAGTCCAAATTGATGGCGAACCCTACCTGATGGTTGCCATGAACTTCGTCAAACCGGGTAAGGGTAATGCCTTCTATAAGTGCCGTCTAAAAAACCTCATCCGGAACACGGTCATCGATCGAACGTACAAGGGCGGCGACTCGTTGGAGGGAGCGGATGTCGAGGAGATAGATTGCCAATACCTCTACCGGCAGGCTGATGCTTTCGTCTTCATGGACGCAGCGACTTTCGAACAGTACGAATTAACGGCTGACCAAGTCGACGAGAACTGGAAGTACCTCAAAGATGGGATTTCCTGTTCGATGGTCCTGTTTAACGAACAGCCAATAACGTTGACACCGCCAAATCACGTCGAGTTGAAGGTGGAATATTGCGAGCCCGGCGCCAAGGGTGACACTGCCACCAACGTGACGAAGCTGGCGAAAGTAGAAACGGGAGCTGAATTCGTCGTGCCGTCCTTCATCAACATTGGTGACGTGATCAAGATCGACTCGCGTACTGGTGACTATGTGGAGCGTGTTCGGTCGTAATGCCGAGAACGGGTCGGCTCATCTTTTCGGGTAACTCGATTTTTTTCCAACTGGCGGTAGAACGATGGGGCCCGACGGCGCCGATACCGAGCGCCCGAATGACGAGCCGGCTCGAAAACCTCGAGACCGACGGGTGCGGCCTTTCGCCGACTGGAGAGTCGTTCAGGAACGGGCGAACTTGCTTCGCGAGCTTCGCCATTTTTTTGATAGCAGCCGCTTTGTTGAAATCGAAACTCCGCTACTCTCACACAATACGGTCGTCGACCGGCACCTCGACCCACTAGCCGTCACGCTTTATCCCAATCCCACTTCACCGCATGAAGGCCCAACTTTGTGGCTGCAGACGTCGCCGGAGTTTGCGATGAAGCGGGCACTCTGCCACTATTCGCGGTCGATTTACCAGATTACACGAGGATTTCGCGCTGGCGAGTCGGGGCGACTACACAACCCAGAGTTCACGATCCTCGAGTGGTACCAGACGCCGGCGACTTATGACGATGGAATGGAGTTGGTCGAGAGGTTGGTTGATTCTCTTTTGGATCGGCCGCCAACTCAGCGAATCCGCTACGCCGACGCTTTTGACGAACACCTTGGTATCGATCCTCACCGGGCGACAATTGCTCAACTGAAGGCTTGTGCTGCAGCGACAGGATACGAAGCTCCCGATTTCGACGCCGACCAAAACGGTTGGTTGGATTGGCTTCTCAGCGAGTGTATTCAGCCACATTTAGGCTGCGGCCCGCCTGTTATCCTCTGCGATTACCCGGCCTCGCAGGCGGCGTTGGCAAAGATCTCACCCGGTCCGCCACCGGTCGCTGAACGTTTCGAGTTGTACGTCGACGGAATTGAATTAGCCAACGGTTACCACGAATTGGACGATCCGGTTCAACTGCTCGATCGCGCAGCAGCCGAAAACAAACTCCGCGCGATCGATGGTAAATTCACGCTTCCAGAAACATCTTGGTTGGCAGATGCGATGGCAGACGGTCTTCCACCGAGCGCCGGCGTTGCCCTCGGCGTCGACCGCCTATTGATGGTCCGATTGGGATTGAACTCGATCGACGACGTATTAACATTCCCAATCTCGCGGGCGTGACGAACCGAACGTGGGCCACTGACTTAAGACTCACTCGCTTGCGCTTCGTGCTTGTATTTTCGCCCGTGTCCGCTCAATCTGTTCGCGCTCTCTGTCGATGGGCTTCATCGATGATCTGTTTTTCGCAGTCCTCGGACCAGTGCGTGGGCAAGCCGTAATAGACCATTGCTCCACCGCCCTCGTACCCGCCTTCTCTGAGAACTCGCCGTGACGGTATGTAGGCCATCACATCATTACTGTAGCCGGCAACCCAGGTGCGGTTCTCGCTAATTTCGGCCTTTAATCGCAGGGCAAAGTCTATGACCACTTCACCACTCAGAAACACCCACGTGATTTGGTCGCCCAAGTTCCAGACTCCCACAGGGTAATCGTAAGTCGGACTAAGTTCCTCCCCGCTCTCGATCTGCTCAAGTAGCCACACGGCTCGCGCCGCGACAAATCGGTTGCTGTCACCTGCCTGTTTCCGCAAGTCGTCGACGGTCGGCAGAGTATCCAAGCGGAGAGGAATCTTCCGGTAGCTCGTCGTCAGTTTTGCTTCGAGCGATTTCGGTACACCGTCGACAACTTCGGCAACCGCATCAGCCAACCGGCCACCGTATTGTTGCGCCAATTCGGGTGTCCGCCGGGGTAGTGGGTTTTGATCGGCACCGCAACCGGCCCAAAACATGGCGACGCACCCCGGATATCGTTCCTCCACCGCCTGTTGCGCAAATCCCGGATAATCCCCAGACCACTTGTAGAAACTGAGAACGGTGGCGTGACAAGCGTACCCAAAAACAATAGTTAGTGGCTCGCCCGTTGGCTTGCGAATGATCAAGACGGGTACATCGTGATCGACCGGACCGAGCAGGGCACCCTTCAAGCGGTCGGTAGGAACGTCTCCTTCCGGTCGGTTATTTCTGCGGTTAACTGCCACGGAACAGTGTCCATTGCCCCACGAAACCGACGCCGGTGCGAGATTATCGATCGCCTCGCCGACAACGGCAACAACATTGAGGTGGAGGGCCTCGACGTATTCATTGACCAGACTTTGTTGACCCGCATCAAGCTGCAGGAAGTGCAACGGCGCCAAGTTCATGCCAACCACTGGACCGGTGTGTGTATGCGATACATTTAGCGCCACTTGATGACGTTCGAGAGCAAACCTCTCCTTTAACGAATCGCAAATTTGTGTTTCCAGCACCGCATCGATACCGACCAAATCCAGCGTCACCAATACGGCGCGACGATGCTCGGCATCCTCGAGAACCATCGCTTTTGCATACAAGTCTGTCAGTTTGCCATCGGCCGGGTGATCTCGACTACCGTATCCGGACATCCACATGAATTTTTTCGGCGTGATCACCCGCGACGCCGCTCCGGCCTGCCAAGATTGTGCCTGTAGAGGTTGTGCGATGACAAGAACAATGAGAAGGAGCCAAGTACGGTAATGCGAGCAAATCATCGAAGTGGTCCTGTCGCGTGGAGAGAGCTGTTGGGAGGATTCGTCTGCTATTAGGTTAGACGTTCCCTACATGAATTGCACGCATCCATCACTCGTTCGGCATTCGTCCGGCAATTTCACGCAGATAATCGCCGTACTCGTTCACCAATGGCTCGGCCAGCCGCAACAGTTGCGCAGCGTCAATGAATCCGTTGACGTATGCCACTTCCTCTAGGCAGGCGATCTTCAGTCCTTGCCGTTGTTCGACGGTTTGAACGAAGTTCGAAGCCCGCAAGAGTGAATCGAAAGTGCCCGTGTCCAGCCACGCTACGCCGCGACCCATGCGCTGAACATGCAGGTCGCCACGTTCCAAATAGACCCGATTGACATCACTAATCTCTAGTTCGCCGCGTGGGGACGGTTTTAGTTGAGCCGCAATATCGACCACGGTGTGGTCATAAAAGTAGATACCCGTTACGGCCAAACGCGACTTAGGTTCCGCCGGTTTTTCTTCAATCGACAACGGCCGTCCATTGTTGTCGACGTCAACCACCCCATATCGCGATGGATCATTTACCTCGTAGCTAAAAATCGTCGCACCTTCGGTTTGCTGGGAGACACGAAGCAACATCGGTCGCAACCCGTCGCCAAAGAAGACATTGTCTCCCAACGCCAATGTCACTGGCGAATCGCCAATAAAATCCCGACCCAAGAGGAAGGCTTGAGCGAGTCCTTCCGGACGTGGTTGCACCTGGTAGGTCAACGTCAAGCCAAGCTGGTGGCCGTTTCCCAATAGCTGCTTGAAGGCCTCGACGTGTCCTGGGCTGGTGATGACCAGGATGTCACGAATACCGCTTAACATGAGCATTGACAGCGGATAATAGACCAACGGTTTGTTATAGACAGGCAACAGCTGTTTGTTCACCGCCGTCGTCAACGGGTACAAGCGACTGCCGGAACCGCCGACCAATAATATTCCCTTTCGAGGGTTCGTCTCCCCGCTCATTCACTCATCTCCGCCTTGCCCTGAGGAAAATTCCTCCGATTCCAGACCCAATCGCTCTCGGCGATACACTCCTGTCGTTACGCGATCCACCCAGTCAGTGTTCGTAAGGTACCAATCCACCGTTTCGCGTAATCCCGATTCAAAATCGTATCGCGGTTTCCAGCCGAGCTCGTTTCGAATGCGTCGGCTGTCGATCGCGTATCGATGGTCATGGCCTGGTCGATCCGTCACCGATTTTATCAATCTGGCCGACGGGTAGTGATCTAGGTCAGGGCAGCGATCGTCGACCATTTGACAGATTTGCTCGATGACAGATCGATTGGAACGCGGGCCATCTCCGCCGATGCTGTAGCGGCACCCTGGATCACCTTCCTTCAACACACACCGCAGCGCTTCACAATGGTCTTCCACGTGCAGCCAGTCACGTTCCTGCGAACCATCGCCGTACATTGGGAGAGGCTTTCTCTCGACCGCGTTGAGGATCATCAGAGGGATCAACTTTTCCGGGAATTGAAAGGGCCCGTAATTGTTCGAGCAAACCGTTTCGATCACTGGAAGTCCGTAAGTCGTCCAATACGATTGCACCAAATGGCCGCCAGCGGCTTTCGAGGCCGAATACGGCGAATTAGGCGCCACCGCCGTTACCTCGTCGAAGAACTCCCCAGCGGCAGCCGATCCGTGGATTTCATCGGTGGATACATAGAGAAACCGGAAGCGGTCTCTTTGTTCAGTTGGCATCGTTCGCCAATACGCCAAACTGGCTTGCAACAAGCGAAATGTCCCGACAATGTTCGTTTGCACGAACGCTTCTGGACCGTCGATCGAACGGTCCACGTGAGACTCCGCTGCGAAGTGGATAATCGCTTGCGGTCGGTGCGAGGCAAGACCACGAGCCATCTCGGCCTCGTCACATATATCGGCTCGAATCAGTTGGTGTCGTGGATCGGCAAGCGCATCTCGAATCGAATCGAGGTTACCCGCGTAGGTCAGCTTATCGAAGTTGACTACCGTGTCATGCTCGGTGCGCACCCACTGACGCACAAAACAACCGCCGATAAAACCGGCTCCTCCAGTGACCAAGATAGTTCCGGCCATCCGCTGCCTCGCTCAACGGGACCACGTCCTAACCCAATTCTCTTTATACACAACTCTGCCGATTATCGGGACTTCGGACAACGCAACCGTTGCAAAAGCCACCACGACTGGGTGGTTCAGAGAAGAATTTAAGCAACTCGATGGATTCAGCCGATTATTCCGCCCCAGCTGATTCACGGTCGGTGATGGAAACTTGAACCACAGCGCCAGCGGGACCGGCGTCAGTTGAAAAACAAGGAGAAAGAGACAGCGGGCCACAAGGGCCCGCTGCCGCTGATTCATCGAATCTCATCACTCGGGCTCGACTCGCGAACACGGTTCACCAATTCAAATTTACCCATCCATGATCACCTCGGCCGGTTCCGGAGTGGGAGATGGTGGTGGCAATGGCGGAAGTGGGGTTGGAGATCCACCGGCCTCCAGGACTTCAACGACCTCCCACAACTCCGTTTCCTTGAGAATCCAGTTTCCGACAACATTGTGAGTGAATGTGTGAATCTCCTCCCACAATTGAAGGACAAGTTCCCTGGTAAAGGATATTCCAAACGTCTCGCGGACACGAAACCTGATCGTGAATCGATATCGAACGAGTTTCCTTACTTGAATCCGGTCTCCCACGTTCGGTACTCCAAACGCCATGATGTCAGTTCGTCTGGAAACGGTGAGTGACTCACGGGGAATGATGCACGACAAGATCTCTCGTGTGTTACCCAGTGCATTGGTAATACCACGCGTCCAGTATTCCACGATCTTCGGCTCCACTTGCGCCCCGTACAAGTATTCCGCATAGAGCTCATAGACGCCGATGTTCGGATCGACATGTACAACCCTCCGATTCGTGTATTGATTAACTACTCGGTGGATCACTCGATACCGGACGGCGACACCATTGATGACCGTGACTCCGTATTCCTCCATTGCCTCTTCACCGTCCTGCAGTGTGTTCGATTGTGGGTACACGACACCGCAAAACGACAGCACCAACGCAGCAACGACGAACCACTGTTGAATTCTACGCATCGTTTCAACCTCCATGAAACAAGATTTCCAGCACCCACGCACGTCGTCCTGATGGTGTGGGGCCGATCAAAGGGCGAACGTCCCTCGTCCGAAATTCGCATTGACCCATTCTTCGCATGCGACCAGAGAGTGGCGGAAAACGGACGCTTCACTCGGACAGTCCGTTGTCTTACACTGACAGACTGTTGGTCGAAAAAATGCGTTTTCAGAGAGTTGTCGGCTACATGAAGAGTAGAATGTTCAGGCTGGTCCAGGGAACCGAGTCGTAACCGTACTCGTTCGTTATTCCAACTAGACCAGCTTGGTTGCTTTGTGGTCGTTGTTACGATGTGCGGCTTGGCGACTGGCAAACCGATTGTTGATTGGCGACACTCTTACTGTACCGTTTCGGAATGAATGCGGCCTCAAGTCTAGATCTTGAAGTCACATTATTCTCGACGCACACGACACACGGAGTCCAATATGCAGACGGCTACCGGTTCACTGTTGATCACCAATGGACAATTAATCGATGGTACTGGTCGGGCGGCGGTGCCTGACGGAGCTGTCCTCATGACGGATGGACGGATTATCTATGCCGGTCCGTCCGCCGAGTTACCCGAGGCAATGGCAAGGGTAGCATCCGACGCTACACGCATTGACGGGCGTGGAGGGAGCATCTTGCCGGGCCTCGTCGAGGCCCATTTTCATCCCTCTTATTTCAACGTGGCCGCATTGGAAGATCTGGACATCAAGTATCCGGTCGAATACGTCACGCTGCTGGCAGCGGCAAACGCCAGGCTGGTGTTGGAGTATGGTTATACTTCCGCTCGCAGCGGAGGCAGTCTGTTCAACATTGACGTGTGGCTCAAGAAGGCAATCGATAAGGGCTTAATGCCCGGTCCGCGGTTAGTCGCCAGTGGCCGAGAGATCTGTGGAGTTGGCGGCTTGATGGATTGGAATCCCGACTTCCGCAAAATTGGAATGGAGGGATTGGTTCTCCTCGTGAATGGTGCCGAGGACGCACGGGCCGCCGTGCGCAGATTGGTCAAGGACGGCGTGGAATGGGTCAAGACCTACCCCACCGGCGACGCAGCATCCCCAGATGTTAACGACCACCATACGCTCTGCATGACTTTCGACGAAATGCATGCGGTTGTTTCGACTGCCCACAACCATCACCTGAAGGTCACCGGGCATTGCCGCGCGACCGAGGGTATCAAAAATGCCCTGTTGGCTGGTTATGATGCGTTAGAACATGCCACTTTCATCGATGATGAGACATTGGAATTGTTACTGGAACGAGATGTGCCAGTCGTGCCCGCGCTCTACTTCGAACAAGCCAGCATCGAACACGGGCCGGAGTACCAGATGCCGCAAGCAGTTATTGACGGGCACAAAGAGACACTTGAAGCTGGTGCGGTCAGCGCCAAACGGATCCTCGAGGCTGGCGGTCGGCTCGGTATGGGCGGCGATTATGGTTTCGCGTGGAATCCGCACGGAGATTACGCAAGGGAACTCGAGTTCTTCGTGAGCTATGTTGGGTTCTCTCCTCTTGAGGTGCTCAAGTGCGCTACTCAGACCGGTGCCGAAATCTGCGGCTTCGGCGATGAACTAGGCACGCTGGAAAAGGGCAAGCTGGCTGACGTTTTGGTTGTCGATGGAGATGTGTTGGCAGATATCGGTCTGCTACAGAACCGTACCAACATCCTGGCCGTCGTCCAGGGAGGTCTGCTGAAAGCCGGGCGTCTCGCCGGATTACAATAATTCGCCTGCTTCCGAGAGAATCAGCCGCGGGGCACCACACTATCGATCCACAGAGATCGCTTCGGCGTATTCCAACTCCCCGGTCCGTCCATCGTAGTATTGAAAGACGACCTGCGGATGGGGGTAAGCGACCCAGCGTTTGTCTCCAAGTTTCTTCGGCATGTTGAACACGTTGTTGATCTGGACGACGCAAAAGTGCGGGTAGAGTCGTTCCAGGCGGGGTAGATCCGGCAGGATGTACGTGCTCCAACGAATGTCGCATTCTCGCGGCCCAAATTTGAACTTGCCTGTCGCCGGCCGATCGCTTTCGTCTAACGAGGGCACATGGTTAACACTGTTGTGGGGACCACAACAGAACTCCCAGATATTGTCCGTCACTTTAATGGCGAAACAATTGTGCAAATCGCCGGTCATCACAAAGACCTTCTTGCCGAGCTTCTCCCACTCGTCGATCAGCATTTCACGCTCGTCAAAGAAGCCTGTCCATGCCTCCTCCTTGTTCGCCACATCAAACTCAAAGCCGCCGGCGCCGCTGTGCGGAATCATGAACGGCACGGTGGATATGACGAAAAAGAAGTCCGCGTCGCTCGCTTTCATCGACTTGAGCAGCCACTCTCGTTGCGGCTTGCCGAGCATCGATACGCCTGGCTTGTCACGTTCGCGAATGTCGTGCATGTCACGATCGCCACGAGTGTCGAGTAAGTAGAACTCGCAGTTCGAGACGCGGAATTTTCCAAAGCTGCGGCGGCCGATCGAGTACATCACATCGTCATCAACTTTGGCCGACATATGCAGTCTCAGTGTGTGTGGGCCGACCACGTCCACGATGTCGTAAACATATGAATTCTTGTGACCCTCATCATTGTCGTAACGAAGATCGTTGACACCCGCCTCGGGTGTTCCCCAATGAACATGCAAATTCAACATTTCTTTAAGCGGCAATTTCGTGAAGTCGGTCTCCGGATCCACCAATAAATCACTGCCAGCCTTCATTTTCCCTCGACCAAAATGAAGTGGATGACTGTATTCCATCGGATCCGCCCAACCCAGATAGTCGTACCACGCGTAAGTTCCGATATCTCGAAATACCGTGCGGCGATGGCGTTTCCCTGCTTCCGACGATCCCCAGATATCATTGACTAATTCGTGGTCATCGAAAGTGAAGTAGCTCGGCATGTTGCGATGCCATTTCGCCAATTCGACGCCACGGCTCAAATAGAGTTTGTAATTTTCCCATACACCCACTACCGTCGGCATGATCTTCACAGCCAATGGATAGTCCTTTACGCCCTGCGTCAATCGCCATGCCTCTGGCGGGTACGTGCGCAACTCTTCGTACAACCAATCTCCATTCATGATGTGGAAATGTACTTTGTCCATCCAGTCGCGATTGAGCACTTCGTAGGTCGGCACTCGGTGACCCACGCCGTGCAGAGGGTTTTGGTTCGCGCACGAACCAATCTGAAAACGGAAATTGAAAAGGCCCTTCGGATTGTATTTGGGATCAAGCGTATCTGCGGCACTTGGCAGTGTGCGGAAGCTCCCCGGCAACCCGTGCGGTCGCTCGTTCACCCAGACTTGGTAATAATATCGAGTGTCGGACGTTAGCTTTGACAGTTCAACGACACCCGTGTTGTCGTGAGCCAGCGTTGTGGTGGCCGGGCGGCTGACCAGGTCGTGACGTTTGGCATCCGTCCCGTAGTGGACGACAAAACTGCCGGGGTCCGATGTGCGGCCCCAAATCGAAATTGAATTTGCGGTGCCGTTCCCCAACATCGGTCCATGGGTCAGGCGAATTGGGTCTCGGCCGAAAGCAGACGTGGCGAAGGTAATGCCAATAACCCAAGATAAAAGCAGAAAAAGCCCTGTGGTACGTGCCATGGTGTGTCTCAGTGTGAGGATCAAAATGGGTAGAACGGAGCGGAGGATCACCGTCGCGCTGAGCCGAAGGTTTAGTCTCCGGCCTTGGCGATTGTCCCAGGCGTCCCCATTCTATCCGGCAACGGCCGAAAATTCACGTGCCGAATGTGAACTGCGGAGGAGAGCGTTGCCCTTTTGTTACGACGCAAGACAGATTTGAGCCGTAGGCGCGAGCCTAGGGTTTTGCGAAATCGCGCTAAGCGCGGGTAAAGCCAGTGCTACACATTGGTTGGCCTCCGCGGGCCGAAGGCAACCTAGTTGACCGCGAACTTGACTTCAATCTTCTTGTCGATTTGAACCGCTTGATTCCAGGATTGTTCGGCATCATCCAGCACCATGCCGCGAGAAACGCCCTGTTGCGACACGATCGGTTCGAATACGAACGCCCTGCGCTGTTTCACTCGGCGAGCGAATCCTTTCTTGGCGAGGATGTTCAACACGGTGATCACGGAACTGTAGGCGAGTTCCCTGGCGGCTGTTCCACTCGCTAACGCCTCTCGCACCTGTTCGGCACTCTGTGATGAGTCCTGCCAGAGGATCTTGAGCAACGCCAATTCAAGATCGGTCGGATAGCGAGATTTAGATTTGGAGCCCATATTGCACACCTGCGATGCACTTCTATGGTCTTAAACGTTTTAACTCTTTAAATATTGCCGATGCTGTAGATGTTGCCAATCTTTTTTTGCCATCTTGACGAGCCAGTAATACAAGCACGAAACGCCAGCGAGTGAGTTGATTGGCGCCCGCGAGACTCACTCGCTCGCGCTTCGTGCTAGTATTTCGACCGGTTGCCAGACACATCAAGCGTGCTTAATGTCGCAGAACTCAGTATCATGATGAACATGAAAGCTCATCTGTCTCGACGAACGATGCTTCGCGGAATCGGCGTCAGCATGGCGCTGCCGTGGATGGAGTCGCTACGTGTTTGGGGTGACGAGCAACCGAACCAGCCCGGTCGGTCCGGCGAAACGCCGACAAGGATGGCCGTCCTATTCACCGGCTGCGGGTTCCATCGAAACGAGTGGTGGGCCAAAGGCAACGGCAAGCAGATGGAGCTGGGCAAAGTACTTCAGCCGCTGAACGACTTCCGAGATCAGATGGTCTTCATCCGCGGACTCTACAACAAAGAGGCGTTGAAGGGGAACATCCACAGTTCGCAAACTGGGAACCTTCTCTCAGGAGCGCCGTTGGCGTCCGGGGGGTTGATTCGGTCGGGCACCAGTGTGGACCAGTTGGTCGCGCAACAGGTCGGGAATCAAACGAAGATACCGAGCTTGGTGTTGGGATGCGAAAAGTCCAATCCTTCGGTCCACAAGAACTATTCGATGCTCTACAGTTCTCACATTTCCTGGAGTAGCCCGACCACCCCGACACCACTCGAAGTTTACCCAGCGCTCGCCTTTGACCGCCTGTTTAGTGACAATGTGCAAAGGGGAGACGAGAGTGTACTCGACGCTGTACTGAACGATGCTCGGGACGTGCGGCGAAACATCAGTCTCCTCGACCAACGAAAGCTGGATGAGTATTTGAATTCCGTTCGCGAGGTAGAGCAGCGGATTACGAAGGCCGGCCAACGAGGTGAGCTACAAGGCTGGCGACCGACTCTTACCAAACCGAATATCCCTCGCCCCAAAGACGGTTACCCGCAAGATATTGTCGAACACATGCGGCTAATGTGCGACATTTTGGTCCTCGCGTTCCAGACCGACACGACGCGAGTATGCACGCTCAAGCTAAACAACGATCACGGCACGTTACGGTTTCCACACCTTGGTGTCGATTACATGATTCATCACTTGCTCTCCCACAGTGACACGGATGACTGGTTGAAGGTCAATCAGTTCTTCCTTGAGCAAGTGGCGTACATCGTTCGGCGGTTGCAGGCGATCCAGGAAGGTGATCGCACGGCGCTCGACAACTCCATGATCATGCTCTGTTCAAGCATGCTCAACGGACACCATGACGCTACCCAGTTGCCGGTCGTCATGCTAGGTGGTGGTGGAGGACGCATTCAAGGCGGGCAAAATCTGGATTACCTTGCCAAGCCAAACCGTCAAATGTGTCGGCTCTATATGAGCATGATGGATAAGATGGGTGTGCACGTCGACCACTTCGGTGATGCCACCGAACCGCTCGACGAGGTGTAGTGGTGTCCCTCGCTTAAGCGTCGGGTTGCACTCACTCGTCGTCCACCCAATCAGCACCTCGTATGTTGCGGAATTGTGGACTTGTGACAATCGAATCGACGGCCACACT
>DUDC01000262.1 GCA_012959465.1 Planctomycetaceae bacterium | reverse complement strand
GGTTGGTCGCGCTACATGCGTTCAATCTGGCGGGAACCAACCTAGCGGCGATCGCCACTGAATTCGCCGTGCGTCGCATACTTCGCGACAACGGGGCTCCGGTGCGATGGCCGCTTGCGGCTTGGGTCGGTTTTTTACCTGCCATGCTACTAACCCACATCACTTATCCCTACGCATTCATCGGCGTCTACTGGAAACGTCGCGTCAGCTGGCGCGGTATCGAGTACGACGTTCTCGGTTACAGTGACATTCATATGCGAGGTTACCGTCCTTTTGTCGTCGCCAATGACGCTTCGTCGACCGAGTCGATTATCTGATCGTCCCATTGTTGACCACGGATTTCTTCTACGTTTGCTGCTCGGTTAACTTCATCCTATCTGTCGATCAACAACATGTCGGCAATGTCCAACGGCAAGGTGACGATCACATCACCGTCAATGATATCGGACCGGAGCGAACCGCGTTGAACGCTGCGGATGCTCTTCACGGATGCCAATCCGCTGATACGGACCGACAGTTGGGTGACTGGGCGGCCGCTGAAGTTCATCAGCGAAACGGCCAATCGGGCCGGTTTGCTGCCAACTGGCGGCGTGTCGATGCATGTCGTTTCGATCAACTCCGCACTACACTCGACCGGCCGAGCGTACGTCGGCGGCAAGAAGTCATCGACAATCCGCGAACGCAAGTTGGTGTCCATCGCCGTTGGCAGGAAATGTGAATTGGCCGAGTCGGTCGCGCCGCGGTCGGGCGGAGCGATCGGCAGGCCGCTTTTCAAATAAGCTTGCCCAGGTAAAAATCCAAACAAGAATGTGCGACCCTTGCCGTGTGACTTTGTGATCACGGCCGGTTGTCCGTTCTTGTACCACCCCGCCACCGTACCATCCGCTGGGACCAGCGATTGTTTCCAGACAATGACCGGAACGTCGCGGATGCGACCGATGCTCGACGGATTTCCGATTCGTCCAACGTTGATGTCATTCGTCCACGTCACATAGTCGATCGGTTCATACAGGGGCAAATCCTGCTTGGTCAAGAATGGCCTGTTCTCTTCCAACAAGTACTTTGAAACGAGCTGCGGGTCGGTCGTTAGTTCTTGCGATGCAACTCCATACAGCTTACCCGTTTTGGGGTTCAACTGGTCGAACTCATTTCGAAAGCCGCCGCCTACCAGCGCAACGAGCGTGCCGCCTGCTTCAACCCACTTCGCCAACGCATCGACGGCGTTCGAGTGCAGCCATTGCTGTGTGACGTAGATCAGGGAGTAATTCGCTGCACGACCGTCAATCACGTCGTCTTCGCTGAGGAAATCGACCGGCGTCTGGCTGTGTCGTAGCGCGTAGTATAGCGCCTTCCGCTCGTTGTTGTGCATGGCAAGTGTCGAGTTGGCGACACTGGTCATCACGTCATCGACGCTGGAGAGCAGCAAGCCGACTTCCGCTGGTCGTACCCGGCCGTCGAGCACGTAATCTTCGAACACGCCCGCTTGATGACTGCAGGCGTGAATCTGCCGCCACATTCCCAAGTCGTCCGTGGCAACGTAATTCTCCGTTGCGCCGATTGCCGAGGGCGAAGCGCAGAAATAATTGATCTGTTTTGCGCCATGGGCGACAGCCGTATAGAACGACAGGCGAAAATCGCGGGGCGTGTTGCCGGGCGAGTGCGGCATGACGTACATGTGAATCGGTAGGTTGTCGTACTTTGCACCGGCTCGTAGACCGGACGTCAGATAGCCCATTACTTGCACACTGAACTCTGGGATCTGCCAAACGTAATCTTCCGACCACGGTAGGCTCATCGCCCGTAACTTGAACGTGCGAATGTAGTCCAGCTCGCTGACGAGATAATTGGAGTGAGGCGAGTAATTCGCGCCAGTGAAGATCCCTTTGCTCCGATAATACGCTGTTCCGGCCGCGTAACGCCGTCCACCTTTTTCCTTCGCGCAGATCTGCGAGTAGTAATAGAGCGGTTGGCCTTTCGTCTTGCTGAATTGGACCGCGCCGTTGAATGGAACACCGCGCTGCACAAGCCAGGCGGCAAACTCCTTGTCGGTCACCGGATCAGATGGTAAGTGAATCTCGTCGCCGTAACTGACAACCAACAGATCTTTGAAACCGTTTTCGCGCGACGATTCCCGTGTTTTGATGGCACCCGGGTCAGGATCACGCCAGTGAGCGACCAATCCACGCTTCTGACCCGCTGCGCCAGCCCAAGTATTGTCGCCCAACGCCAACGCCAGTTGTTTGACGGCCGGGTCGTCAAAGTTGCGGCCCCCAAAACCCATAATGTTGTAGAGCATGAATCTCTTGGGCGTTGGCCCCGAGTTCGGGAATTTTCGCACTTCACTCAGCAGCCAATCGACGGCTTCCTTCTGTGTACGAATCTTCGGCAGCCAGAATCGCTCGCTTAACGCCGCAGCTACGACAACGTTTGGCGCGATATTGCCCGGTATCTCGAACAAAGTCGGCTTGCCGCGGACAGCTATCTCTTTGATTGTCTTTAAACCGCCGCGACCGTCGGGAACTGAAAATTGCAATTGCAGCGCTACATCGGTCGACTTTGAATCTTTATAAATGGCGCGAGGGATCCACTGCACGTGGTGCAACGCGTCGAGCACCTGTCCCAACGGCACCCAACCGGACGTCTGTCCGGGCTGTAAATACTCGCCGTCCGGAATTACCACTTGAGTATCAGCGTTCGGTTTGCTCGCATCCACCGGCTGGGTGAATTTTGCCACGTCCAACAGCGGTGCCAGCAAACGCGAGTTGACGGCGTGGCTGCGGGGACCGTCGTTCGTGTACGACGTCGAATCGACCAGCCGACCGCTGCGGAGTACCTTCGTTTTCACCCAATCACGGACGTGGACGTAGTAGGGCGAGTGCTCGCCACCACGCAGGGCTTCCACCACTGGTATACACGGTCCGAGACCGTTGGTCGGATTTGTAAAACGCACGAACACGTCGCCATCCTGCACTAACCAACCATCTAGTTCCAGATAGCGGGCTTTGGCCTTTTGTGTTGCCATGCCAACTTTATCGTTGGTCAGTACGACAAGGTCGATGTTTCGCCGCGCCGCGTTCAGTCGCAGCTTGTTACCGTCTAGTTGACGGGTCGCTTTCAATCGCAATATGGCGGCGCCTGCGTTCAATCGCACGCCCCCGCCTCGCTGCCAGACGATATTGTCGGTGCCACCCCACCAGTACCGTTCCATCGGTTTACGCTGATGTCCGTTCAGCGGCCAGATTTTGGGATCGGTAAGGCGTCCACAGGGAAATGTTGCCACCACCTGGCCGCCTTGTTCTACCTCGACCGTAAACTCGACCGAAAAATTGTACGGTTGTTCAAACCGCACTAGCAACTCAAACTGATCAGCGTACGGAATCAGCACGACCTGTTCGGCCACCGCAGTTTGACCACTGGGCAACTGTTCCGCTGCGCCCAGACAGGCCATTCGCGACAAGAAAGAGACGGCGAACGTCGAGGCAAAATAGTTCTCTCGGTACGGTACGACTTGCCAGCCGCCACTCTTGAGTGTGAAGTCCTCGGCCTCGGCGAACAGCCGAACAGGCTTCTTTTCCTCGCCTTTCGCCGAACCGAGTGCCAACCAAAAGAGAGATGCAATCAATAGGATTGGTAATTTTCGTTTCATGGGTCCCTTTCCGAGCGTCATCGAGCAAGATGCGAGTTTACGCATCGATCGCTGTTGATGTACAATCTATCAGCCGGCACGCGCTTGCGTCCGGTTTTTTTTGGAGAAAGAGAGACGGTTACGTTGTGTTGTGAGTAGCCACCGGAAAAGCAGATTCCGGCGCCTGCTGGCGGTCTGTGCTCTTGGCGGCGCACTATTCAGAGACCGGACGCAGCGCGTGCCGGCTGATCAAATACAACTCACGGTAGGATGCGAGAATGGCTCAAGACCAACATCGCCAAATGCTTCGACGCACGTTTCTGCAAGCGGGCAGTTTGGCGGGCCTTGGGCTCGGTCTTTCCGACTTGTTGATGGCTCGCGAAACTGGCCAAGTGAAGAGGAGCGGTGGGCGAGCCAAGAGCTGTATCTTACTCTTCGCCACCGGCGGACCGGCTCATCAGGAAACATTCGATCCAAAACCGGCCGCAGACAGCGCCGTGCGTGGTGAGTACGATCCGATTGCCACCAGTGTGCCAGGAATGCAAATCTGCGAACTGTTGCCGATGATGGCACAGAACGCACATCGATACAGTATCATTCGTTCGACCTATCACGACAGCGGCACGCATGGGGTCGGCGTGCATTTCAATATGACCGGCCAGCAGCACGCTCCCCGTCGAAGCGGCGAACCACAGGTCTCGCGACTCGATCCGCCGTGCATTGGCGGAGCGATTCGACAACTTCGAGGTGATCGAAACGGATTGCCCGCCTCCGTCCATTTGCCGGTCCGTATCGGCGATCAAAATAATTTCCGCTGGGGCGGACAACACGCCGGGTATTTGGGATCGAAGTTTGACCCGCTGACCCTGATTGATGAAAAGTGGCTTCCCGGCACATTGCCACCGGCGTTCATGCCGCACAAAGAAATCGGCATGGAGCGCTTCGCTCAACGAGCCGAATTGCTGGGGCAACTGACCGGGAACCGACGAGCCTTGCCCTCCGAGGAAATTGCGGTCTATGAAACAGCTCAGCAACGAGCGATGAGTGTGTTGGAATCTTCCTCAGCGTGGGAGTCTTTCCTCATTGAGAAAGAAAAACGGTCGACGATCGAGCGTTATGGAGACAATAAATTCGGCCGCAGTTGCCTCGTGGCTCGACGGTTGGTCGAAGCGGGAGTCGGGTTGATTACCGTGCCGTGGATGTACCTGCATTCCACCAAGAACTTTGACACGCACAACAACCATTTCAAGCTCATGAAGGACCTGCTGATGCCGCCGGTCGACCAGGCGTTTTCCGCCTTGTTGGAAGATTTGGACGATCGTGGTCTTCTCGACGAAACGCTGGTCGCTTGGACTGGTGAGTTTGGACGCACGCCCAAAATCAACAAGAACGCTGGCCGAGACCATTGGGGAAATGTCTACAGCACGGTGTTGGCCGGCGGCGGTATTAGCGGCGGTCAGGTCTACGGCTCGAGCGACAAGGTTGCCGGCGAGCCCGCGGATAACCCAGTGCATACGACCGATTTTGTCACCACCATCTACCACGCACTCGGATACGCCGACGGCACCATGGTGTACGACATGGGCGGACGACCTCGCCCTCTCGTGGAAGGTAAACCGGTTCGCGCCCTGTTCACGTCCGGTTAATCGGTGACATTGTCGTGAACAGCTAGCCGAGATCGGGAAAGACGCGAGCAACTTTACTCAGCAAATAGTCACCGTACGTGCCAGAGAATCCGTGTACGTCCAAACCATCCCACCGCGGCTTGCCGGCCTCGGCTGATTCAGCGTGCGATGTCAAGCCGACGATCGGTCGAATTGGGGCGTCAAAATTGGGATCGAAAAAAAACGGAAACGACAACCGCGCGGCACCACTAACGTTGCGAACGCGGTGGGGCGTCGAGCAATAGAGGCCGCCTGTCATTTGATCCAACATGTCACCGATGTTGCAAACAAAGGAATTAGGTATGGGTCGGGCGTCAAGCCACTGGGACTGCAGTTTTACCTGCAAGCCGCCAACGTCGTCTTGGCGCAACAGAGTAATCAATCCGTAATCGGTATGTTCGCCGACACTCCATTCGGCATCACTGGCGATGGTAATGGGCGGATAGTGGAAGACGCGAAAGAGGATGAATGGATCGCCCGTGTAGCTGTCTGCAAAATACGACGCATCCAAACCAAGGCTCAGCGCGATACCGCGCATTAGAGTATGTCCCAGGCGAGTCATCGCGGCCATATAGTCCAATACGGTGTCGCGAAATTCCGAGACATCGGGGAATAGATTTCGACCATGCAAAGGAACACGTGCGACAACTTTTGGGTGATGGTCGTCTAACTCCGCTCCGAAATAGAGTCCTTCTTTTTTGTCCGGTTGACCTGATGTTAATTCGGCACCTACCGGAAAATACCCCCTCCAAGCGCGGCCGGCGAGTTTCATGCGGATGGCCATTTTAAAGTCCGGCGGTAACGCAAAGAACTCTCGACTAAGAGCCTCTAAACGGTTCTGTAGTGCCGCGTCAACGCCATGGCCCACGACGTAAAAGAACCCGTGTTCACGACACGCGTCACCGATCTGCTCCGCAACTTCGTTCTCCCGCGAGCCAAACCCGGCAACTAGTGATGACACGTCGACGATAGGAAGGGGATGGGTCATTACCGTAGTGTATCGCCATACAGTGGTGCGATCACCCTGTACATCAGCCGCTGGGCGCTTCCCAACCGGTCCAGGGCCAGCGGAATGAACTGATCCAAGCGCGGGACCCGGCGGAGTTGTTATCATTAAAGTCTAGATTTGCTGCTGTCAGGCGGGGAAAAGTCATCAGGAGTTTGATATGTCGAATGAACGACAATGGTCTCTTTCGGTGATTCACCATGTCGGTTTGACTGTTCGTGACATCGAGCGGTCGATCGGGTTTTATCGAGATGAGCTCGGGATGGAGTTGATCGGACGTCGGCCGAGCGTCACCGCCGATTATGTGGCAAAGCAAACCGGATTCCCAAACGTCGAACTAAACGTGGCGTCATTCCGTGTTAGTCCTGCCAGTCTACAAACGCTGGAAGTTGTTCAATATATGTCCGACGCGGGTGAAGCGAGTGACCCGGCGACTAATCGGGCGGGCACGTCCCACTTGTGTATCCTGATCGATGATCTGCAAGCTGGTTACGACGATTTGCAATCGCGGGGCGTTCGGTTCAAATCGGCTCCGGTGACTATTACCGCAGGGCCCAACCAGGGGGGCCTTGTGGTCTACTTGTACGACCCTGACGGGTACGTGCTCGAGTTCTTCCAACCCTCGCCTGCCAGTAGCTAAGGGATCTCTCAATGGCTCGGACGATGTTTGACTTGACAGGAAAAGTAGCACTGGTGACGGGAGGTGCCCAAGGTCTAGGGGCAGCGATTGCCGCATCGTTCGCAGTCCACGGCGCGACGACGGTCGTTTGTGACATTGATATGGAAGCTGCTGTAACCACCGCACGGCAGATCATCAATGCTCCTCAAACGACTGGCCACGCAGAAGCGATGACCTGCGACGTTCGCAACGACGATCAAGTTCGAGCGTGTGTGGCTCAAACCGTTCAACAATTTGGCCGCATCGATGTACTGGTGAATAACGCCGGAGTTCACCGTCCAGTGGACCCACTCGATTGGTCGCAAGCGGACGTGGAGGCAATTTTGGCTGTCAATCTTCTCGGCAGTTTTTACATGGCCAGTGCCGTCGGTCGAGTCATGGTGAAACAACGATCTGGGAGTATTGTCAACATGTCGGCCCTCGGAGGCGGTATCGTTGGCTTGGGACGAGCTGGCAGCATCTACGGAATCACGAAGGGCGGCATCGTGTCTTTAACTCGCGATCTAGCGGCTGAGTGGGGGGTGCATTCCATCCGCGTCAATGCGCTCGCGCCAGGTTGGATTCGCACGCCGATGACGCGTGCATTGCAGGAAAACGCCGCGAGATCAACAAGAGTCCTGGAACGAGTTCCTCTCGGTCGTTGGGGAGAACCCGAGGATGTTGCCGGAGTCGCTCTTTTTCTGGCCAGCGATGCCTCGAAATACGTGACAGGTCACACGATCCCCGTGGACGGTGGTGCCGCCAATGTCCTTGCCCTTAACGATCAGCCAACCGAGTAGAACCGTTGACACAATGACGCGACCACAGATTCAACAAGCCGAGATTCCCGCTGAGTTGTTTGGACACCTGCTCGTCTATTCTGGCGATCCGGCTGATGGCACTGCGATGCGACGTCACATCGAGGATGATGGTTATGTTCTACTTCGAAATGTGCTGGATCGAGACGAAGTACTGGCGGCTCGAGAGGAGGTGTTTCTTCGGCTTGAGGAAGTCGGCGAAGTCGTCTCGCCGGCCATCGATGGCATCGCCAGCGGCGAAAGCCACCGACGGGAACTTATACGAGACTTGAACACGTTTTGGGAATCGGTGAACGGCGGACCGGCATTACGACGCGTTACTCATGGCAGCCGCGTGCGCCGCGTGATGAACGAGTTTTTCGGTGAACTATCGAGACCGCATGACCTAGTGTACCTTCGCCCAGCTGTCGTCGGCCGCTCAACGCGACTGCATTATGATTTCCCATTTTTCGCCCGGCGTTCATTTCGGATTCACACCACTTGGATTCCTTTTGGCGATGTTCCCATTGGCGACGGGCCATTGATGATCGTCGAGGGATCGAATCGCTTTTCCGACCTAATCGATCCGATTCGCAATCACGATTATGAAAAGAGTCACTCCGACGAAGTCATACAGCGATCTGCCTATGAGATTCCCAACTCTACCGACCCAATTACATTTGCGCGGATGCGGAAAACGCGTTTGTTATCCGCTGATTTTCAATGCGGAGACTTGATAGTGTTTGGTGGGTTTACTTTACACGGCTCACTCGACAACTGTTCGTCAGTTGGACGCGTTCGATTGTCATGCGACGTTCGCTATCAGCCAGCTACGGACCCGTTTGACGACGAGCGATATTTCGGTATCCGCCCTGTTGGTTCAAATGGCGGTGGCTATGGCGATATGAAGGGTGCAAGACCGCTTACGGAACCGTGGTAGTTTCCTATGAAAATGGATGGCAGTGTATTGCTGGCTCGTCAGGTCACCTCAAGAGTCGTCGTCCGAAATGGTTGCCATGGCGGTCTCGCTATAAATGTCCTTACCGACCATCTCACTCCAATGATCGACGATCCGTCGCCACATCGGACCTGGTGTTCCGTCACCGATGGGTGCGCCATTGATTCGCACGACAGGGCCGAGGCAGTACGGAGTGGTTGGCATCCACGCCTCGTCCGCATTGACCACGTCGTACGTTTGAATATCCTGCTCGACGAATGGCACACCGATTTGGGCCAGGATTTCTTCCAGCACGGTCAAACTGATTCCCCACAGGATATTGTTGCGGCTTGGTGAAATCACCTTTCCATCGCGGTAAATCACGAAGTTGGACCCGCCCGTTTCGGTGATGTGGCCGTTGACGTCCAAATAGAGCGGCACGGCGTCAGGATCGAGCGTTTGGACTTCCTGCTGCCCGATCCACATGTGCAATCGGTTGCGATTCTTGATTTTTGCGGAGAGACATTGCGGTGGCCAATGGCGAGGAGCGGGAGTGACACAATGCACACCTTTGCGAAACACGTCTCGCCACAAATGAAACCGCAAGGGAAACGTGTGCTGGACATAAGACGGCGAGAGTTTCTCGGGCATGCCGGCGGAGCCCGCATACACGGCGTTTTCACCAGCCGTCATATAGTACACCAAGCCCAACTCCTCACCGTCGCCTAGGAGCTTGCTGTTTTCCTCGATCAGCTTTTCCGAAATGGTGATGCTCTCTTGGAGTTCGATTGGCGGCTCGATGCGGGCATACTTGCAGGAACGATAAAATCGCTGGACGTGATCTTCCATGCGATAGGGGCGATGGTGAAACGTCCGCAGGAAATCCGTAACTGCCGCCCCAAGAACGATTCCGAGATCGTAAATCGGCAGGACACATTGAGACGCCGGGACGAAATCGCCTTTGAGATAAGCGATCGGTTCAGTCATCAGGAGTCCCCAGCGGTTTGTAAAGGTAGATCGGTCGGCGTTCAGTCTCTAATGGACCAGACCGTGCGAACGATGCCAATAAGTGGCGTCGACTTTAACGACTGACTTTGCCAGTGTTTTCGGACGACTATTTCCATCAACCGGACGCGAGCACGTCATGGATCACGTTACCATGGACGTCGGTCAAACGGAATTCCCTACCCTGATACCGGTAGGTGAGTCGTTCGTGGTCAAGTCCCAAGAGGTGCAGGATGGTCGCATTGAGGTCGTGAACATGAACTCCGTTCTCGGCGACATCCATTCCGAAGTCATCCGACTGCCCGTAACTGACGCCGCCTTTGACTCCGCCGCCAGCGAGCCACATTGTGTACGCGTCTTTGTGATGGTCGCGGCCGGAGAGTCCCTTGTCTTTCGCGTTACCACCTTGTCGCAGCGGAGTTCGGCCGAATTCTGACCCCCAGATGATCAGCGTATCGTTCAACAGGCCACGTTTTTTCAAATCTCTGATCAAAGCGGCGATTGGTTTGTCGGTCTCCTTGCACTTTTGCGGCAGCCGGTTCTGAATCCCTCCATGGTGGTCCCAATCCGCATCGTACAACTCGATCAGCCGTACGCCGCGCTCAACCATTCGTCGAGCCAACAGACAGTTGTTGGCGAATGACGCCTTGCCCGACTCCGCTCCGTAGAGATCGAGTGTGTCTTTGGTTTCATCGTTGATGTTCATCAGATCGGGAACGGATGCCTGCATGCGAAAGGCCATCTCATACTGTTTGATGCGAGATTCGATTTCCGGATCACCGGTCACTTCCAATTGTTGTTGGTTGAGCTGCCCCAACGCGTCGAGCACCCGACGCCGGTCGGCTCGAGTGTGGCCATCTGGGCTGGAGAGAAACAACACGGAATCACCTTGCGAGCGGAATTGAATTCCTTGGTACACGCTCGGCAGAAATCCACTCGACCAGAGACTCGTGCCCGCACCGCCAGCCGGCCCGCTGAGCAATACCACATAACTCGGCAAGTCCTCGTTTTCGGCCCCGAGTCCGTAACTGACCCATGAGCCAAAGCTGGGTCGTCCGCCGCGGCCGAAGCCCGAGTGTAGGAACATCTGCGCCGGAGCGTGATTGATCTCTTCAGTATGGACGGATCGGATGACGGCCATTTCGTCAACGACACCGGCGAGGTGCGGGAGCAACTCGGACAGGGTCTGCCCACTCTCGCCATGCTGGGAGAACTTCCACGGTGAGCCACCGAGGGTCGAAGTTTTTCCGATAAAGGCGAAGTCGCGGTCTTTCGTCACTTCTGGAGGGCACGGTTGGTTGTGTCGTTTGACCAGCTCCGGCTTCTCGTCGTATAGATCGAGTTGTGACGGAGCGCCGATCATATGCAGGTAGATGACGCTCCTGGCTTGCGGTGCGAAGTGCGGCCGCCGTGCCGCTGCTGCGCTCTCGTCGTTCAACAGCGATGCCAGCGCTATCCCGCCAAAACCGATTCCACAGGAACTAAAAAAATCGCGTCGCGAACCGGACGAAGGAGATAAATTTGTCATATCGTGTATTCCTACTCTTCAATCGGCAAATCCGCTGGCACGGGCTAGCGTCCATCAGTCTTTGGTAATCGTCTCATGCATGTTTAAAAGGACCGTTGCCACACAAAACCAGGCATCCGCTCGGGCAGCCGCAGCTGTCGATTCGGGGGTCCGCTTCGCCGTTGCCTCGACTTGCTGATGAAACAGGTTCCGCAGAGTGTCGCGTTGGTTGTCGGTCGGTTGTCGGGCCGTGCAAAGCTGAAAGGCATAATCCAATTGTGCGTCGAGTGGCGCGTCAGCCTTTTCTTTGACAACACGTTTCGCCAAAGCCCGGATCGCTTCCACATAGACGGGATCGTTCAGCAATGTCAACGCCTGCAGTGGCGTGTTAGTGCGAGATCGTTTAACAGTGCACGCCAAGCGGGCCGTCGCATCGAAGTTGCTGAAGCTCGGATAGGGTCCACCGCGTTTCAAAACGACGTAGATACCTCGACGGTGTTGCTCACTGCCGGGGCTGACTTCATAGTTGTAAGCGGTGCCGCCGACTTTCTTCCAAATGCCCGCCGGCTGGTACGGTCGAATTGATGGACCGAATTGCTTCAGACTGAGCAGGCCAGAAATCGACAACGCGTTATCTCGGATCATCTCCGCTTCCATGCGAAATCGGGGACCACGAGCCAACAGCAGATTGAGATCATCGCTCTGCCGCCGCTCTCGGCTTGTTCGCGACGATTGCTGGTATGTCGCTGACAGGACGATCGTTTTCATCAGCTGCTTCATTGACCAACCGTTCTCCATAAACTCAACGGCCAGCCAATCGAGCAGTTCCGGATGCGTCGGTAGTTCGCCCTTGATGCCGAAGTCCTCGACGGTTGACACAAGACCTTGACCGAATAGATCGGCCCACCAGCGATTGACGGTGACTCGCGCCACCAGCGGGTTTTCTTGTGAGACGAGCCACCGCGCAAGCGTTAAGCGATTGGGCGGGCCCGGCTGAAGCGAGTGTAGAATTCCAGGAGTTCCAGGCGTAACAACTTCGCCAGGCTGACGATAGTCGCCCCGTTTGAATTGGGTCGACACCCGCGGCTCGTCCAGCTCGATCATAACCAACGTCGTATCGGCAGCGACCTGATTGATTTGTTTGGCAACTTTCGCCAGCTCACGAGTCAATCTACTCGTCGCGCCATCCTGTTTGACTCGATAGTCCAGCAGCTTTTTGCGGTCTTGTTTGGTCCACTTCATTATTGGTTTGGCGGCGGCCTTGACAATTTCAGCTGGCAGAGATTCGGCATTTATGTTTCCAGTGATGGCCGAGAGTCGGAAGCAACCAATAGCGCGCGCCTGTCCGTACTTGTGACGGAGGGTGAAAACAAGTTCGCAACCCTCGGGCACGTCTAGAGGTTCACTGAGAATAAACGTCGCCGAATGCGACCGGTCGAACTGCGGCGCAATAGCCCATCCGGTTTTAGGATTGTCATCAATGGCTCCTGCGACGTCCCAGTTCGTTTGAGAAAAACTGGCGTTGGCCCCCGAGAACGTCAGCTGTGTTACGGATGCGTCGCCAGCAGTCTCCGCCTTGTCTTTGACCGCAACACAACCGATGTGCCTCAACTGCACGGAGAATTCGTTGAGCACGAAGTTCCGTCGAATCGGGTCGCCTCGTCCAGGACCCTTGCCAGGTAGCGAGTCGTGCCGCAACGCTTCGAGCCGAAATCCACGAATGCCCGCCAGCTGAGTGCGAACGCGCACTGTGTAGGCGTCAGTGCTCGGCGGGTCGCCGCCGACCAAGAGGATCGAGGCGTCTTTCAGTTTTTCAAATGAATCCGTTGTTCCCTCGGATTCGAAGCCGACGACATCCAGTGAATGCGTCTGCGGTAACTCGGCGAGGTCTCTTGACAGCTCAGAAATCCACGTTTCGAGACTCGACGCGATTTTCTTGCGCTGTGTCGCTTGTTGACGTTTGATCGCTGCTTGTTGTTCTTGGAGCTCGCCTCTTCGAGCATCCCGTGCAGGATTCTTCAACGGCATCGATGGGCCATTGAACTTAATCGAACTCGGCGATTTCGACGCCCGGTCGGCTTCCATTTCAGTGTTGTTGTAGAAAGCTAGCAGCCGATAATAGTCTTTCTGTGTGAAAGGGTCGTACTTGTGGTCGTGGCACTGGCAGCATTCCAGTGTTGTACCCAACCAGACAGCTCCCGTTGTGTTGACCCGGTCGATAACCTGTTCGATGCGAGTTTTTTCGGGTAGCGAACCAGCCTCGACATTGGTCGGCGTGCACCGGTGAAATCCCGTGGCAATCCCCTGGGATTCTGTTGCCCTCGGAAGTAGATCCCCGGCGATCTGTTCGATCGTGAACTGGTCGAATGGCATGTCGTCATTTAGAGCTCGAATCACCCAGTCGCGATAGGCCCAAATGTCACGTAGATTGTCGCGTTGAAAACCGTGCGAATCGGCGTACCGCGCCAGATCGAGCCAGGGTCGAGCCCAGCGTTCGCCAAACTGTGGCCGTTGAAGGAGGTCATCGACCAGTTGCTCGAACCGATGTTCCGAGCGGTTCGACAAGTAGGTGTTGATTTCTTCCGGAGACGGCGGCAAACCAATCAGGTCGAGAAAGACCCGCCGCACAAGTTTTTCGGGTCTCGCCTGCGGCGACGGTGTCAGTCCTGCGGCTTCGAGACGGTTCAGCACGAATTGATCGATCGGTGACTGCACCCATTCGGCATTTGACATTGGGAGAGACGTAGGTCGCTGAGGCACAACATACGCCCAGTGTTGTTGGGCTTCGAACGTCTCCGGCCATTGGGCTCCCTGCTCAATCCAGCGTCGAATGATCGCGATCTGCCGTTTCGGCAAGGGCTCACCGATTGCTGGCATGACTTCATCGTCATTGCGTGGCAACAAGATTCGTCGCAGCAGTTCGCTGTCCGCCGGTTCTCCCGGCTCAATCACGCCCGAGCCAAGTGCGTCCGCCCGCACGTCAAGTCGCAAGTCGCCCTCTTGTTTTTTCTGACCGTGACACTCGAAACAGGTTCGGCGGAGGACCGGATACACATCTCGAGTAAAATCGACAGCCTGTCGCTGATTTGGCTCCGCGGCACGCGTCGGTGCGGAGCCGCCAACGCCGATCAGCACTGCGAGAAAACAGAAAAATGCAGTTGCGAACAACCGACTCATACCAAATCTCCAATTCTGTAAGGGGGGTCTCCGAGCCCGACCCTGAGTACATGATGGTAACTTAAACTCAATCGGAGTGCGGGTAAAAAGGCATCCCCTGCCCAAACGACATCTGTTTTAGGGGCATTAAACCCGGAAGTTTACCTAGCCCAACAACTCGTGTTCCGCGTTTCGAATGTTCAATGCCACAAAGGGGCGGTGGCAGCGACCGATCCATTTTCCCCGTTCTAGTTTCTCTGACCGGTGTTCGGCGATCGGAGAAAGTCGGCAAGGGCTTTCGCGGGGACGATAACTGTTGCTCTGACAGTCGCGATTATTGTAAACTGGAGGCATTAGTGCGCGGACACTCGACTCGAAGGAGATCACGTGTTGACGATCAAAGGAAAAGCGGCTGCGTTTTGTGACGGTGTCTCTCGCAGAGGTTTTCTTAAGGCTGGTCTGCTCTCCGCTGGCGGCTTGACGTTGGCGGAAGTGCTTCGTCACCGCGCCGCAGCTGTCGAAGCCGGTACGGTCGTCAACAACCACTCGGTCATCTTCTTGGAGATGGCCGGCGGCCCCACGCAGTTTGAGACTTACGATCCGAAACCCGATGCGCCAATCGAATGCCGCGGACCGTTGCAACCTATTCAGACCAATACACCGGGCGTGATTCTCTCGGAATACATGGCCGAACAGTCGAAGATCGTCGACAAGTTGGCGATCGTTCGCTCGATTCACCACAACAGCAATAGCCACGATCCATCCAGCCATCTTTCTCAGACTGGTTACTACAAGAGTGGACCGAAAGGCGGACCGAACCAAATGCCTTGTTTTGGTTCGATTGCAGCCAAGTTTCGAGGCTCCAATGACCCCTCATTACCACCCTACGTTGCCGTGCCGCAAATCATGCGAAACGGACAGTCAGCGCAGCTGGGAAAGTCGTTCAATCCATTTGAGACGATTGCCGACCCCAACGATCCCAAACACGATGTAAGAAATCTGTCGCTGACGGGTGGGTTGACGGTCTCTCGGTTGGCCGATCGTCGTGGTTTGTTGTCGACTTTGGACCGAAAACGACGAATGCTCGATTTATCAGGCTCCGCTGACTCGCTCGATCAGTTCACGCAGCGAGCGTTCGACCTGGTGTCGGGCGCCAAAGCGCGGGCAGCGTTCGACATCAACAGCGAAGATACCAAGTTGCGCGACGCTTATGGACGGAACACGGTCGGCCAGAGCATGTTGTTGGCCCGCCGCCTGGTCGGTGCGGGCGTCACTTGCGTCACGGTGCGCGTCACAGGTTGGGACGATCACAACAAGATCGCCGCCGGCATTTTGGCGAAGGGACCGAATTACGACCGTGGAGTGGCCGCATTGATCACTGATCTGTACGACCGAGGTATGGAGAAGGACGTGTTGGTTGTTTCGATGGGCGAGTTTGGTCGCACGCCGCGTATTAACAAGAACGCCGGCCGCGACCATTGGGGAGCGGTCATGAGCGTGATGTTGGCAGGCGGAGGGTTGCAAACGGGTGTTGTCGGAGCGTCTAATTCGAAGGGCGAAGTCCCGGTCAACAATGCCTACCGGCCCGAAAACGTGCTGGCAACAATGTACCGCCACCTGGGGATTGATCCGGCCTGGACGTTTGACGATCTGTCCGGCCGGCCACGCTATATTTTGGAACGCAGTGAGGTCATTCGCGAGCTCGTTTAGTCTCTGGCGTTAGCAACTCGTTGATCGACACCTTCTCAAACACCACGTGCGACCCGCTACCCTCGTAGACGATTCCGATGTGTTGATTATCGACCCGGCTCAAGCTCGGGTAACCCGCACCACGACCTTCATCGAGCAGTAGTCGGTATTCGTCCGGCCAGGTTTCTCCCTCGTCGAAACTCACCTGAATGCTGTGGTGAGTCCGACCCGTTTGTGAATGCGGATTGGCAAAGAGTAACACGGATTTCATTTGTCCCGCTCGGTCGTAATCGAACCGATATAAACTACCGTTGCAGTTTGGCTCGATGATGCCTTTGCGGTTTGTTGCGTGCGGCGTCCACGTCGCGCCGAGATCGTGTGTTACGGCCACGGTACGCAGTTTGGTGGGGTTTTCTGAGCGACAATTTAGCATGATGGAACCGTTCGTCAGTTGCACCGCTTGGCACTCGGTGTTACCGAAAGATGCGGCCTGGCTGACGGTCCAAGTCTTCCCATGGTCGCGACTGATGAGCAGGTTAGAGAAATGCCGATCCTGCTGGTCGCGGCCCTGTGTGGGCATGACAAGCGTGCCGTCCCGAAGCGAGATTCCCTGTTGAGGCGACGGGGCGTACAGAATCCACTTTGGATCCTTCCAGGTCCGTGTCATGTTCTCCAATTTCGTCCAGCTTTTTCCTTCGTCCATCGATCGAGTCATCACGAACTGTGCGCTCTTGCCAATCTCGAACCCCGGCTCCGAACCACCCTTATTCCACTGATGCTGTCCTGCGTTTCCATTCATCCACACCGCAAAGCAGAAAACTTCGCCGGACGATGGATCGACAATGATGCCAGGGTCGCTGACCCCGTTCAACTCTTGTGGCATGCCATCGAATGTTCCCATGTCCATGATGACCTGTTGCGGACTCCACGTCCTACCACCATCGGTACTTCTCAACAGTCCGATATCGACGTCCTCTTGAAGATCGCGTCCGGCGCGTCGTCGCATATCGTATACACATAGCAGTGTGCCTTTTGCCGTCGTGGCCAGCGCTGGAATGCGGTAGGTATGCACTCCGTCATCCCAATGTCGCCTCAGCGCGATGCCGATACGTTTGCGAATGTTCGGGGTCGCGTCGCGCGGCGCACTCCGCCCAGCAGTCGTCTCGACGACCGTCACTGAGGCGTCGACTTTGCGAGACAAATCGGCATCGGCTCGCATCCGGCAGGATAGCCAGAAATGATTGAGACCCGCGTTCAGACGCGCGTGACCTTTGAAGACGATTTTGTTCGCCGGCTGCACTCGTTCTCCGTAGGGCTTTTCGCTGGAGAATCCGCCGTTTTCACCGGTGAAGAAAAACTGCAGTGATTCGATATCAGCGCTGCCATCAAGCGACACGGTGATCGACTGCACTTGGACGTAAGGTCGTTCACCTGTATCGATCGACAGTTGCAGCAACGAGTTCTGCTCGTTGCGAATCAGAACAGGTCGCGCCAGTTGCCGCGTTGTGGACGTGACTTCCGCTGAGAATAGCAACGACGGGGAGACGACCAGGGCGAGTAGAAGAGTTTTCATTATGGCGTTCCTGTTTCTCAATTGGCCAGGCTTCTTCGAGGTCTGAGCCGCCGCCGCCAGCATCGGGTCTTCAAAATCGGCCAATATATATGGCCAAGACCCGACGCTAGCGAGTTCGGCTCAGTGTTTCTTCGTTTGGGACGACGGGTTATCATAGAACCGTTTCGTACATGGACGATACAATAGTGAGCGTCAAATGGATACTAAATATCGCGACGCGTAAGACCTCGGGAATCGACGAATGAATATCTCACATGTGGTGACGTCCACGGTTGCAGTCGTATTGATGTCGATCCAGTGGGGTGCGAGTACTGCCGTTCGAGCCGGTGATTGGCCGACGCTGCGTGGCGATGTGCAGCGCAGCGGCGTCGCTGACGAAGAGATGGCGACGACGACACTCGGAGAGGTCTGGGCGTTTCGTAACGTCGCGCCACCTCAGACCGCCTGGGCCGGACCGGCTAAATGGGACGCCTATGCACACATTCGAGGATTGCGAGCGATGCGTAACTATGACGCCGCCTACGGTGTGGCGGTGGTCGGACAGTCGGTGTTTGTCGCTTCGTCGAGTGAAGATTCGGTGGTCTGTTTGAACTTGGCCAACGGCCATGTCGGCTGGCGATTTTGGGCGGACGGACCAGTGAGGATTACACCGACCGTTGTCGATGGTCGTGTCTATTTTGGTTCGGATGATGGGAACGCTTACTGCGTCGATGCTCGCGACGGCAAACTGATCTGGAGATTCCGACCTCCGGTGGACGAACCGCTAATTCTCCACAATGGTCGCATGATCTCCCGCTGGCCCTGCCGTACTGGTGTCTTGGTTCAGGACGGGACAGCATATTTCGGTTTCTCTCTATTGCCGTGGGACGTCTCGTTTATATGCGCAGTCGACGTTGAAACGGGCTCGTCCGCAGGGCCCGGCCGTTTTGTCCACAAATTGAATGGGGCCACAATCGAGGGCGCCATGGCGGCAACAGAGCAGTTGCTGGTCGCGCCGCAGGGCCGCGTTCCCCCGATGTTGTTTAACCGAGTCGATGGCAACCGCAGCGGTGGATTGGGCGGCGGTGGAGGCAGCTGGGTCATGGTCGCAGCCGATCAGACGATCCACCACGGTCCCGGCAACAAGACCGGTTGGGTAACGGCCAGCGATCCTCAGACACGGAAAGCCGTGGCGACCTACAAGGCCTGTAATGCGGTTGTGATCGGCGATAAGTTGCGGTACCACTTGTCGGACCACCACGTGACCGCGGTCGACCGTCATTCAAAAGCCAAAGTCTGGCAGGCGACAATCCCCAATTCACTTGAATTGGTTTTGAACCGTGGGACTCTGTTCGTCGGCGGACGCGACGAAGTCGTGGCGCTGGACGCCATCACTGGAGAACGACAATGGCGTTCCGCAGTCGATGGAGATGCGTACTTGATGGCCGTTGCTAGCGGCTCGCTATTGGTTAGCACTGACGCTGGGGTCGTGCACTGTTTCCGTCCCGGCGCAGCGCGCGCGACTTCTCCACCGACTTTGTCGAAACCTAATCCGGTCGCGGTGAAAGTTACTCCGGCTGATTTGGCGCGACTGCGGGCCGTCAAAGTACCCGGCATGGTTGGCCATTGGGCATTTCACACCGGGATGAGTGCTCGGGCCAAGCGTCGCGGCTTGTCTGACGCCGATCGGCGTGTTGTCGATCTGGTCGGCCGACTGAATGGCACCATTCTTGGTGAGGTGAACTTGCGTCAGGCGGGCGGGATCGAGGCGCTCACATTGGATGGAAAAAGTAACAGCGTGATGCTGGCAAGCGACCACAGCACAGCGAACCTTCCCCTGCAACAGATCTCGGCGGAAGCTTGGGTTCGTATCGACAAGCCACAACCGTGGGGCGGCATCGTCGGAGCCATACAAGACAATGGCAGCTACGAACGAGGTTGGATTCTTGGCTATCGCGATTCGAAGTTCTGCTTTGCCGTCAACGCCAAAGGTGGTGAAGACAAGCTGACCTACCTATTGAGTACCACTGATTTTCAAAGTGAAACCTGGTACCACGTTGTTGGCACGTACGACGGAAACACACAGCGAATCTACGTCAATGGTCTGCTTGAAAATTCCTCAACTAGCCAGTCGGGAGATATTCACTACCCACCTCAAGCGTTCTACGAGATTGGTGCCTACCACGACAATGATGAGTATTTCAAACTGAGTGGAATGGTGCACGAAGTCCGCGTCTATTCGCGACCGCTGAATCCGGACGAGATTCAATCGAATCAACAAGCGAAACTGCGCGACTTGCCGACACCAATTCTATTGGCGACTGGCCCCTACGTACGATTCGTCGATCGAACCACGGCGGAAGTCGTCTGGCAGACCGACGAACCGGGTGTCAGCGTTTTGATCGTCGATTCGGGCGACCAAACACGAAGAGTGACGGACGAACGGATCAAAACCGATCACCGGTTGCAGATCAGCGGTTTGAAGCGAAATCGGATCTACAAGTACCGGATTGCCACTGGTGCATCAGGAGTCAGTCCGGTGTTTGAGTTGGACACGACGTTCAACTTTACCCGCATCAAGGCGCCCGATCGACCGAGTCCCTACGCGGACGACGTCGCCAGCAAGATTGCCGCCGAGGCTGCTGAAACGTTGCTGGCCGAAACCGGCATCACTTCGGGCATCTGCCTTGTCCTCGGCGCAGATCGCGGACAGTTGGTATACGAGTTAGTCCGCCGCACTGATTTGATTGTGATCGGTGTTGAAACCGACGCGGCCAAGGTCGCCGCCGCGCGCAAGGCATTGACATCGGCTGGCGTCTATGGCCACCGGGCGACGATCCGGCGGGTCGAATCGCTCAAACGGCTCCCCTACACGGGCGATTTTGCCAATCTAATTGTGGCTGACCGCTTGCTACGTGACGGAGTGATTGCCGGGAGTAGCCGCGAGGTAATGCGAGTGTTGCGACCCGACGGAGGATTGGCCGTGATTGGCCAGACGACCAACGCACCAGTGCGAATTGGTGTGGACCTACTGCGCACGTGGTGCGCTCCGATCGAATTCGCCGTCTCGGAGGGACCGCGTGGTGTTTGGGCGCGGATCACTCGCGGACCGATGGTGGGCGCCGGTGATTGGTCGCATTTGTACGGTCTACCTAACAACTCAGGATTCGGTGGTGAACGGCTTGGTGGTGTGCGGACAGCCAGCGACCTGCAGGTGCAGTGGCTGGGGCGACCTGGTCCACGAGCGCAACCGGATCGCAGCGGTCGCAAGCCATCCCCGTTATCGACCGGAGGTCGCTTGTTCGTTCAGGGTTTGCACCGCTTAATCGGCCTCGATGCCTACAATGGTACCATTTTGTGGTCGTTGGAAATCCCACCGCTGCAAAGGTTTAATGTACCGCGAGACAGTGGTAACTGGTGCGCTGATCACGACCATGTATTTGTAGCAATCGACAATGCCTGTTGGCGGATCAACGCACAAACCGGGGAGGTTCAGTCGATAGACAAAGTGCAACCCGGTGCGCGGGAAGGATGGAATTACGACTGGAGTTACATCGCTAGGCACAAAGAAAAACTGATCGGCAGCGCTGTCAAAAGTGGTTCGGCGTTCGTCGAATACTGGGGAGGTGCCAGTGCCGGTTGGTACGATGCTCGGCAAGGACCAGTGACGTTCAAGGTCTGTAGCGATAACATCTTTGCCAAGGAAGTATCTAGTGGACCACTCACTTGGTCCTATTCGAACGGCGTCATCATAAATTCTACGATCACCGTTGCCGACGATCGAGTGTTTTTCGTCGAGTGCCGTCACCCGCGAGTGATCGCTTCCGAGTCGAGGCGTGTTGGACTGGCCGAATTATGGCAGGACCAATACCTTGTTGCCCTGGACGTCGAAAGCGGTCGAGTCGTCTGGGAGCGGCCGCTGGAAACGGTCAACGGCATCGTCACATACTACATGGCGCACGGCGAGGGGAAGTTGGTGATCGCTGCGTCGAGCGACAAGAAATACGATGTCTACGCATTTGACGACTCCAACGGCAAGCAGATCTGGCATCGCGAGGTCGGCTGGTTGGGAGGCCAAGGTGATCATGGCAAGGCGATGTCACGACCAGCCATCGCCGGTGGCCGCCTCTATGTGCGGCCCGAAATGATGGAATTGCGCACCGGGAAAACGCTCGGCCGAATGCCGGGCGGCGGTTGCGGAACATATGCACTGACGGCTAACACGGCGATCTTTCGCAGTGGAAATGTCACGATGTGGGATAGTGCAAGCGGCAAATCAAGCAGTTGGGATCGATTGCGACCGGGCTGTTGGCTGAGCACGATTCCGGCTGGCGGAATGCTGCTTTCACCGGAAGCCGGTGGTGGTTGCAGTTGCGGAAAATGGATGGAGACATCCATTGGGTTCAAACCCGTCCGAAGACCCTAGAGGGTCGTGTTATTGCTGTAACATCCTGACGAGCCAGCAATACAAGCACGAAGCGCGAGCGAGTCGTTTGCCGCCCTTGAGGCTTACTATGGTAGGAGATTTGTCATTAGTTATTTGTCAATTGTCATTTGTCACCAAAAAAACGAGGACTCAACCTCACCAGCGTTGAAGATGGCCCGGAAAAATGACACGACGACCAAGTCATTCTGGCGAAAACCGGAACGAAATGACAAATGACGAATGATAGATAACTAATGACAAATGGAATCTTCTGCACTCACTCACTCGCTTGCGCTTCGTGCTAGTATTGCAGGCTGCCGGTATCGTAGGCCACTTTCGCCGAAAGTGACCCGAACGGCAATGCCCTCGAGACTCACTCACTTCGTGCTCGTATTTCCAGTACCTCAGTCGGTGGCACTAAGGGCATCAGGCTCTGGACGCCGCCGTTGATGATCTGTCTTATGTCGGCGGGGCGGAGCATGGTACGAAAGACCGCCACATCGTCCCACATCCCGATGCCAGGGTTGTTTCGTCGATGGCCGCCACCCAGATGAAGCTGGTTGCCGGCAGTCATCCAATGGTCGGGTTTCCAGCCGGCCGAATCGCTCAAGTGTCCGTTTACATACAACCGCAGGGCTCGCGTCGTCTTGTCTCGGCGGTCCCAGGTGATCGCGATGTGATGCCACTCATTGACATCACCTCTGGGGTGAAACGCATGCGAGACCACGGCGCCCTCTGGATTGGCGCGAAACCTCAACTCGCCTGTCTCATAGATCCAGCATTCCCATGCATTTTGATCGGCCGAGTTATCGAAGACGGTTTGGAAGTCGTACCAATCGCGGGCGTAGTACCACATGCAGATACTGCCCGTTGGAGGCAATTTGCAATGGACCGAGACGGTGCCGTTCTTGGTTTGAAGGTCGAGACCTTGAGCCCAGACGGCACGTTGAAATCGAGGCGTTCGGCCGACGAAGGACGTCACGCGATGTTGCGAAGAACTGTCTTTGAGATCACCATCTAATTTCAAATGGAGGTCGAGCTTGTCGTAGAGTCCTTGCGTCGGAAGTTCGCGGCGGATGAATTCCGGGCGGTTCGTTGTCATCGAATCGACCCCAAACATTTGCAGTTGTGCAGCGTCGCTCGGTTTGTCGACCGTCCAGCAATGAAATTCCATCCCGACCTCACGCAATCGCCGCACAAATGCCAGATTGACAACGGCCGGTTCGAACTTGGTGTCCAACCCGTCTGCCCGTGTCCGACGGAGTGTTGTGAGAACTTCCTCTAGCGATGGGCTCCACGTTCCACGAATCTTGTTCTTGTCGTAGCTTGTCAACCAATACGCTTTGATGTGCGGCATTTGTTGCTTGCTCGCCGTGATCACATCCGTCCGAAAAGCAATCACAGCAATCTGTCGAGGGTGGAGCTCTCCGCGTGCGAGACTTGCCCGCAAGACTGGCACGATCTCTGGCCCGCACTTGATTTCTATGAAGATCCGTTTCCCTTTGGGCACCGTCGCCAACACCTCCTGCAGCGTTGGAATCTTCTCGCCCGTGTACCGTTCATTTTTCCATCGCCCAACGTCCAAGACTCGCAGCTCGGCAAGTGTCGATTGGGCAACGATCCGGCTTACACCGGCTGTGCGTTTCGTGTTTTCATCATGGATACAGACAATCTGACGATCCTTTGTAAGGTAAAAGTCCCCTTCAATGACATCAGCTCCCTGCTGCCATGCGAGTTGGAATGCTGCGAGTGTGTTTTCCGGCGCATCCAATGAAGCGCCACGGTGAGCCACAATCAACTGGCCGTGCAGTGTATCGCCCATCATCAGCAAGATCAGCATTCCACTAGCCAACACCGATGCCGTCCGCGAAAGAGAGTCCGATAGTTTCGTCTGTCGTCGTTTCATTTACGGTGTAACTCCCGGGCAATTGAAAAATACAAGCACGAAGCGCAAGCGAGTGAATCGGCTGCCGCTCTTGTCTCATGATAACGATTTGGGTTGGCAATGTGTGGCACTGGCTCGGCCAGTGTTGAGCCACAGGCGCTAGCCTCGGGTCCGGTCTGTTTGCCGCGTGGTCTTGAAAACCCCACGCTAGCGATTACGCCTCACAAGAGCCGGACGCCAGCTAGCACGTGCCGGCTGACGGGGAGGTAAGATACTGGGCGAAAGCAACCAACTTTGCACCGTGGGAGAGCAGCCGATGTTATCGATCCTTGCTTACAGGCAAAACAGAGTATCTGCGTTTGCCCTCGTTATCACTGCCGTAGGTGTTTCGCTTTGAGCCCAAACTCCCGCACGCGGCGACCAACGAACTGATCGACCGAACATCGTGGTGATTTTTACCGACGACCAAGGATATGGAGACCTTGGATGCTACGGTTCACCAAACATCGTGACACCGAATATCGATCGCATGGCGGCGGATGGAATGCGTTCCCTATTTGCTCTCGCGCCGTAAAATGATCAGCGCCTCTTTGGCCTTCGTACGAATCGCGCGGTTTTCGTCGGAGTCGATCAGGTGTTGGAGGGCATCTTCCAGCGATTGAAGATCATTGCCCTTTGACGCGGTGACCATGCGGGACGCAGCGAATATTCCGTTGGTCAAGATGGTCAACTTCTGACGACGCTTGAGCCCGTCGGCGAGTTCGTCGTCGATACCCGCACGGCTCGCCGGATCCAACATTCCGATCAACACAGGAAGGCAACGTTGGTCACCGTGTCGAGCCAGTCCCGTGGCTGCGTTGAACCGCACGTTGTGGTTTGCATCCGCCAATAAGAGCGCCAACCGGTCTTGAGCTTGCCCGCCGCCGATTACCCCCAATGCGAACGCCGCAGTCGAGCGAATCTCGTCGCGTTCCGGAAGGTCTCCTGATGATGAGCGCTCGTTGCAGGAGTCGATTAGGACTTTCATCGCCGATTCATGAGAACGCATTTTCTTGTTGCCGACATGGCTCGCCAGCGTTGCCAATCCCTCGATCGCCGATCGGCGAACGGCGATCTCCTTCACATCGCGCTCGGTCGTCGCCGCTTCCACAAGCACGTCGGTCACCGAATCGAGTTCAAACTCACCCAGTGCACGACAAAGGTAGATTCTCAAGTTGATACGCGCCTTGTCGAGTCGCCCGTCCTTCAGCTCGGACTCGAGTAGATCGACAAGTTCACCGGCGAGTTCAGGATCCCGTTTTAGGTTGTCGTACTCGGGATTCCGCAGGTGTTCTGAAAGCTGATAGGCGCGCTGCCAACTGGCATCGTCCAACGCCTTGAGACCCTTTACAAGATCTTTAGGGTCTGACCCCATATGAGCCAGCCAGCTGAACATCCCCCACACCATGACGATCGACGCCACGATGATCAAGGGAATAAAGAACAGCTGCAACAGAAAGCCGGCACTCGGAGCTTGAACGGGCGGCAGTGCGTCGTCGGCGGAATGAGAACTCTCACTCGTGTTCGCTTTCAACTGCGGGTCGTCAGGGGAGGAGGGTGACGTCATCGGGGATCTTACTGCTTTGTCCAGATCTAGAAAATGGCGTTGGAAAGCGTCAGTTAGGAGGAAGCGTGTGCGAGTAACCCGAAGACGAACGGCGGCTCTACTCTAGAATTAAGCTCTGACACACCACTGGGGTGTGCATTCGGACCGGTCCGGTTACCTGCAACCGCCCAACCATGTAAGTTTAGGTACCTCGTAGACACCGTCAACCACGTTCCATGCGACAAATAGTCGCTGTTCTCCACAACCCACATGTTGCTACTCGACCTGACCCTCGATTCCGCAGCTGCCAATGTCGCCCTGGACGAAGCCCTACTGACTTGGGCAGAATCTCAAGAGGACGGCGAGGACAACGAAATTCTGCGACTCTGGGAATGCCAGACGCCGGCGGTGATCATCGGTCGATCCTCTCGTGTTGGCAGCGAGGTGTTTGTCGAGCGGTGTCGCGATTCAGGTGTCCCGATCATTCGGCGTTGCAGCGGTGGTGCGGCGATTGTCGTGGGCCCGGGCTGTCTGATGTATGCGGTCGTCCTGGATATCGTCAAGTCACCTCACTTGGCGATGATTGATTCGGCCCACCAGTTCGTGCTCGAACGATTGGCTCAGGCTATTCGTCGCACGGCCGTGCCCGTTGAAGTTGAAGGGCACAGCGATTTGACCACGCGAGGGCGTAAGTTCTCGGGCAATAGCCTGCGAGTTACACGCAGCCAAGTACTTTACCACGGCACGATACTGTATGACTTTGACCTGAACCTGGTGCCACGCTACTTGTGCGAACCGCCTCGTCAGCCCGACTATCGCGATCGCCGTCATCATCGAGAATTTATTTGCAATGTGTCGGCGTCGCCAGCCGCGCTAAGGCAGGCGTTGGTTGAACAATGGCAAGCCCGCGCCGATCTCGAAACGTGGCCCCAATCTCAGACCGACGAACTGCTTGAGCAGAAGTACTCCGTCGATTCGTGGAACTTCAGCCGCTAGTAGTGCGGCGTCCATTCACTGATCGGCTACTTTCAACACAATGTCATTGATCCCGGTCTTGCGAATCACCTGCATCGCGTCGGCAATCTGCCTAACACTACATTCCGAGTGAGCGGTTAATGACACTGCCAACGATTGATAGTTGCCCGCGGCCGCCCGCAACTTCGCTTCCAAATCGATGAGCGACAGACTGGCTTCCTGAAAGTGAAACGTACCGTCAGCGTTGATGGAGACTTTGAAGTTCATGGTCGGCGGGAGCGGAGCGATCGGAGGAAGCACGGCGTCCACTTCGATATCCTCAATGCCGGCATCGCGGCAGAGATTGACGATATCAACAACATGCTCAAGCGGGCACTTTGGGTCCGCAGACAATCGCACGGTGGGACCTCCACCCATGCCTCCATCCCAGAGGGCCCGTGCGAGTTGGACCTTCAGCTGAGCTGTATCGACAAGGGCATCGTCCAAGCGAGGTTTTCCGTTGATGTCTAGGTAGATTCGCAAAGCAGTGTTGGCAGAGGTACGAAGCATTTCGTCGAAGAGGATCTCAGGATCTTCCATCGTAGCTTGGGCTCGACTTACTGCCGATTGTTCGGCGACAACCGCTCGTTCATATTGGGCGTTGCGGGTCCAAAATGCCAGTACGCCTCCAACGACGACCAATCCCAAAATCCCTACAACGGCAAGGCCAACGATAACGATGAGAACGCCGGCTGGCGATGATTCGCGTTGATCGCGTCCCATTTGAATCTCCTTGAAAAAAGACGTCTGCCATCCTTGGCGATTCGTTGCAATTGGTTACATATTGGCAGGTAGAAAGAAAAAAACCAAATTTCTCGCCATCGATTAGCTCGCGCTAGCAGCGTAGCGAGTCAGTGGATGTTCTCGCTCGTCGAGCGGGAACGGGATCGCGCGACCGCCCTCAACGTGAGATGCGAAGACCGCTGAGATCATTTCGACCGTCGCTGCCGCTTCATGCACGTTACATTTGGGCCTCTTGTCGTCGACGATACATGAAAGCAAGTCTCGCACCGGTTCATCATGATGCAGGACCGCGTCGATCAACTCGGACTTTGTTTCGGCTTCGCCGACCCCGTCGGTGGATATAGCAGTCCATGGACGTGGAGTGCCGCTCGGCTTAAACGGATTTCCCGGTACGAGAAAGGCGAGGGGAGTGCGATCGCAGTTGATATCGATGAGACCGAGGCTACCGACGATCTGCAATCCGAAACCAGCATTTTGGGTCCCGTCGTTGGCGATGGAATCGAAATAGGCGACCATCCCGCGTTCCATGTCAAAGCGTGCATGCAATTCGTTACCGATCAAAGGCCCCAATCCTTCGTTACCCGGATAGACATCTCGAGCGGTTGCCAGACGACCATCCTTTTTGATCAGTGCCGAGCACGACTTTGGAGCGCCACCGAAGTAGTGCACCAGATTAAGCACGTGGGAGCCAAGGACCCAAAGATCTTCTGTCCCACCGCGGCGGTCCCCTTTTCCACGTCCCCTAATCTCCAGGATTTTCCCAAGCTGTCCGGCGGCGATCATCTTGTCGATCACTGCGAGCACGGGGTGGTAACGATTTCGATGGGCGACAGCCAACTTCACCCGTTTTGCCTTACAGGATTTTACAATTGCATCCGCTTCAGCTGGCGTCCGGCAAAATGGCTTTTCCACATAAATACCACGAGCACCCGAGTCGATCGCCGCCAGTGCCATGTTATGATGTTGATCGGGATGACGAGGGCAAATGGCGACGATATCCGGCTGAATAGCGGCGAGCATCTTTTGGTATGAGCTAAACCCCACATCGGTTTTGAGCCGCTGTTTTGCCGACTGCAATCCGGCCTTGTCTGGATCGCATACAGCGACAATCTCCGCACTTGGAATTCGCATCCAGACGGTGTCCAATCCATGGCCATAGTTTCCGCGACCTGTGTGTCCGATGACGCCAACACGCCACCGTCGAGACGGTTGCGAACTCAATGCAGTGGCAATGAGGTTGGCCCAGGGCGTGGCCACCGCAGCGGCGAGCAGGGTTCGTCGTTTCATGGTGTGATCTCCGCTAAAATTCCGAGGCAAGATTCACCAGCACCAGCTCAATGTAGCGGCCGTAGGAGGAGGCAGCTACAACACGAGAGGGAAAACACGAAATGCCATTTTGCGGCAGTGTTCGGCAGTCAATGAGCGCATTCGATATGATAACTTCTAGGCCCAGCCAGAAGACCGACAGAATGCTCGTTGGAGGTAGGAATGATCTTCGGAATTGGAAAGAAGAAGAAGGTGTCGTCCGGCCTGTCGTTCAAGCGACGCGTGGAGTCGTTTTGGGACTGGTACGCCACCAACTCGCGCCACTTCCTGGAGAAGATTGATAGCGGAGCAATCGACGACATTGTGCCGGAAATTGAACAGAACACCAGTGAGTGGTTGGTTGGTTTGAGCTGGGTGTTTGGGCCAGGTACGGAGGACGGCCATTCATTTACTATCACTGGTGAAGGAGATCTTTCTCGCCAGTTTCTCGCCGAACAATGTCGTCTCATGTCGCCGTCACTTCCGGGATGGACGTTCTACGGGTCGCGTCAGGCGTCGTCGTCGGATTCCGTCTGCAACATGGCAATCTCGTTGGGTGACGCCGACATCGACGCCGAGTCCATTCGTGTTGTTCCGGCGGTCGATGTAGAAGCCGAGAGAGTCGACCTCTCGTTTTGGCACCCTCGCTTAGCCGACATGCCCGAGGATCAGCGTTGGCAGATCGTCTTTATCTTTCTCGATGAAGCCTTAGGTGAATTCGGAACTCAGCTAACGGTCGGTGGACTAGACTTCCGAGACTGTGACGACGACGAAGCTGCCATCTCTCTCGCCGACCTGGCGGAATACGTCGATGCCGTCTGCGCAAAAAATGAATGGACTAAGGACTCGCCGTTTTCAACCTTTTCGGTCTACCAGACCGAAAACACGAGCGGGCGATTTCCACGCGGCGACACGATGGTTGGTACGACCTGCCACACGTCGTTGGTCCTGGATTTTCTCAACAATGAAGGTCCATTGGATGATGACCCGTTGGAGGGTACTGGGGCCGAGTTCATCTATTTGAAAATCGACGCATCTCTGTTTCCCGAGGGAAAACAAGTTGACGTCCGCGGTGATGCCGAAGACACACTGAATGCCCAACTTACTGAACACCACGCCGGGCGTACGATCGGTGGTGCGATGGGAGTCGACAACGTCTACATCGACCTTTTGTTGTTAGACGGTGACCGTAGCCGGCAGATTGTTGACGCTGTTATGACTGCGATGGGATGGCAGGCACAGTATGAGATTTGTTCGTTTTCGAAGGAGTGAGTCGAGTGGCTGTGCTGCGGAGTTGACCAGTACATAAAAACAGGTTTCTATACACACGGACGCGCCCCATTGAAGTTCAAATACAGCCGGACAAGTGCGAGTCGCGGTCGTCTGTTGATGATTTCGGGAACATAGGGAGGAATTCATGGCATCAGAACGGAATTCGCATGCGGGTGGCCACCTAACCACATATATCATCATCTCGATTGGTACCGCCATATTGTTGGCGATCGTTTGGCCATCGATGGCAGCGCGTCTCATGGTGGGCGGCGAAGTGTTCCTACGGTTATTGCAAATGGTCGTCGTCCCCTTGGTGATGGCAAGTGTCATGAGTGGGATTCTGGGCTTGGGTGACGTGCGAAAGTTGGGGCGTCCGGGTGGCTACGCCGTACTCTATTATCTCTTGACCACCGTCATTGCTGTCGGCACCGGTTTGATGGTTGTCAATGTCATCAATCCTGGCGTAGGAATCAAAAAAGAACTTGTCGAGGATGCACGGCAAGAGGGTTCCGAAGCTGTCGAAAATGCGAACAACGCGCTCGACCCCAGGACGAAGAAAGTGACATGGACACGTCGCTTTGACGATGACGAGTTGATCCTTAACAGCAAGTCGTCCTCAGGTGTGAGCAATCTGCTCTCCGTGCCGTCGGGCCATTCGACGTTGATCTCGTTATCTGTCCAACAGACGGGCACTGCCAAGACACCGGCTACCGTTCAGATCTTTTGGGCGGAAAACGCGGACGAGGAACTTCAACACCTTGTCTGGGAGGGGGCTGGTGGCAAGGAAGTGGACGAGTTCGTCGTGGGGCTTGAACCGGATCTGTATACCAAGTCAGTTCCACTACCCGATACTGTCCGCCTGATAAGGCTTGACTATGTCGCTCAGGAAGGCGGAGCATCCAGCACGCTCTCGGCCGAATTGACCGACGGACCACCGACGATTTCCAACATTTTTATCAACCTTGTTCTGATGTTGTTTACGAACAACTTGTTGGGTTCGATGGTGGAGGTCAATCTTCTGCCGATCATCATCTTTAGCATTGTCTTCGCCGGCATGCTGACCACCATGGGGAAACGATCTGAGGTGATTGCCAACCTGGTGATAAGTACCAACGATGCTCTGATGAGCTTTATCTTGCTCTTGATGAAGGTCGCGCCATTGGGAATCTTCTGTCTCGTCGCGTCACGCTTTGGCAAGGCACAAAATGACGGTCAATTTGTCGCGTTACTGCAGGTGCAGTTCTATTACATGTTGACGGTGATAAGCGGTCTGACCATTCACGCTCTGATCACTCTGCCTTTGATCTTGTGGATCGTTACCCGCCGCAACCCATACCGGTTCATGATGCAGATGTCGCAGGCGATCCTCACTGCATTCTCCACCGCCAGTTCCACCGCGACCCTGCCGGTGACCATGGAATGTGCGGAGACGCGTGCGGGTGTGTCCAAGAGGTCGACCGAGTTTGTATTGCCATTGGGTGCGACCATCAACATGGACGGAACGGCACTCTACGAGGCGGCCGCCGCTATTTTTATCGCCCAGGCGTACTCGGTCGTTAACCCTGAGTTTCAATTGACATTTGTTCAACAGGCGACGATTGCGGTTACAGCAACACTGGCGGCAATCGGTGCTGCCGGTATCCCGGAAGCCGGACTAGTCACCATGCTGATCGTTCTCAACGCGGTCAACCTGCCTCTCGAACTGATCGGATTGATCTTGCCAGTTGACTGGTTGCTGGATCGATTCCGCACGGCCGTCAACGCTTTCGGTGATTCGGTTGGTGCGGCTGTCGTCGATCGCAGCTTCTCGAATGATTAGCTACGCTGGCGAACTCCAATGTTTGGAGTGCGGTGACTTGTCACCGCTCTTTTTTAGAACTGAACGTAACTTGAAAGACGACCATTCTCGTCTGTCAGTAGGTGGATGTGTGCGGCGGCCCGTGTTACGCTAGGGGATTACACACAGACCCCTCCGACACATTCCCACCCCAGGAGAGACGAACCATGAGGTTTCAACAGCGAGCGATCGCAGGGTTGTCGATGGCCGTCATGCTAGCGATTGCAACCGTTGCCAATGCCGAAGTCAAAGTTGGCGATGTCGCACCCGACTTCAAATTGCAGGGAAGCGATGGCAAGACATACAAATTATCCGAATTTCGCGATAAGCAGGCGGTTGTCATTGCTTGGTTCCCGAAAGCGTTCACGGGTGGCTGAACGGTTCAATGCAACTCGCTGCGTGCCAGCGAAGTGAAATCCCCGTTCACCGTATTAATGCCTCGCGGTCGGAAATTTGAAGTCACGGCCTCAAAAGGTTCGGGTCTGGATAAGTTCGATGTCAAGTTCTTCACCGCCAGTTGCGATACGGAAGAAACGAACACCAAGTACGCGAAAGCACTGAAGTTGGACTATCCCATACTCAGCGATCCGTCGAAGAAGACGGCTTCCGCGTTCGGTGTGGTCCACGAGGGGCGCAGTGTTCCAGAACGCTGGACGTTCTACATCGGTATCGACGGAAAGATCTCGGCTATCGATAAGAAGGTCTCGCCAAAAACGCACGGTACGGACGTTGCCGCCAAACTGAAATCGCTTGGCGTTCCCGCCAAATAGTGCGTGTCGCCGGTACCCTCAAGAGTATTCATAATGAAGCCCGGCTTGTTCAAGCCGGGCTTCATTATTGAACAATCCGACAGTATTCTGTGTCTGCATTCTCAACCTCTTCGGCCCATCAAGTCACAGCTCATGAAGTCAATGCAACAACATCGTACCACTCTCGTACTCATGATATTAGGGCTCGCGCTGGATGGTGGCACGAAGTTACGAGCGGACGACCGAGTGTTAACCGCCGGGCAACCTGCCGACGTAGGCATGTCTGCAAAAGGGCTGGACGCAGCCGTCGAAATTGTCCGAAAATCGATAGAGCAAGCCGAGATTCACGGCGCAGTTCTTCTCGTGGCCCGAAAAGGAAAAATCGTTTTGCACCAGCCACACGGCTGGAGCAACGCGGAAGATCGAGTCGCCATGCAGAAAGATACGCTGTTCAAGATGGCCTCCAACACGAAGCCGGTCATCGCGACGGCAATCCTGCGCCTAGTCGATCAAGGCTTGCTTAGTTTGGACGATCCAATCGGGAAGTACATTCCCAGCTGGCAGCGGGGCTCCAACTCGAAGGTCACTATCCGCCAACTTCTCAGCCACACCAGCGGACTGCGAATCTCCGGCGTCTTTCTTCGGCCGCTGCTGACGAAAGCCGAACATTCCAGTGCCCCTTCGCTTGAGGCGGAGGTGGATCGGTTTGCCGGTATCGGGATCGAATACGCGCCAGGGACGAGCTACAGCTATAACAACGCCGGCTTTCAGGTGTTGGGTCGATTGGTGGAAGTCGTGTCTCGGCAACCGTTGAAAAACCATCTTCGCGAGTCGATCTATCTGCCGTTGGCCATGAACGATTCATGGAACCATGAATCCGATGCGCCTAAAGAGAGAATGGCGCTTGTCTACGCTTGGAAAAATGACCGCCGCATCGTGCGGTGGCGCCCCGAGGACGGGCCGGATTGGCCGATCGTCCGTGCCTCAGGCGGCATGATTTGTTGCACGGGCGACTACGCTACTTTTTGCCAGATGTATCTCAATGGGGGCGTGTACGGCGGAAAGAGGATCTTGACGGATTCGAGTGTGAAAGAGGCCATTCGTCGACAGACAACATCGGCGTTCGCGCCAGCCGATCGAGATAACCGGAGCTCGTTTTATGGCTTGGGATGGGCGGTTAATCGTCGCTCGGTTTTTTCCCACTCCGGTTCCGATGGCACGATGGCTTGGATCGATCCCCAGCGTCAACTTATTGTGCTCGTATTCACACAGAGTCCAGGCGCGAATAATCCGGGAAGGAAGTTCTACAATGCCGTCCTATCGGCCTGTGACGAATCGGCCGATTCAGATGACAAGCTTCGACCGCGGCTGCGCGACTTGGGGATGGCGATCGGTCCACTACCGACCGGCGCAACCAACTCACTGACCGATGTTCGCGGTGTTTTGGTCGGACACCGTACGCTGGTAGCCGGGACCGGCATCCGCACGGGAGTTACGGCAATTGTACCCCATGGCGGCAATCTCTTTAGGCAAAAGGTCCCAGCGGCCGTGCACGTTGCCAACGGCTTTGGGAAGTTTGTTGGCACAACTCAGATCGAGGAACTCGGTGTCTTGGAAACACCCATTCTGTTAACCAACACTCTCAGCACATTTTCGGCGGCCGACGCCCTGGTCGGCTGGACACTCGGTCAAGCGGAGAATGCGGATGTGCGATCAGTCAATCCTGTGGTCGGCGAATGTAATGACGGATATCTCAACGATATCAGACAGCGGCGTCTTACCGTCGACGATTTTCGTGCGGCATTGCAATCAGCACATGCCGGACCGGTCAGCGAAGGCTGTATCGGGGCAGGTACCGGCGTCCGTTGTATGGGCTGGAAGAGCGGCATCGGCAGTTCATCACGAAGACTGCCGGAAAAATTGGGTGGTTACATCGTGGGAGTGTTGGTACAGACAAATTTTGGCGGATCACTCACCGTCGCGGGAGTTCCGGTGGGTAGAGAATTGGGTCGGTTTTACCTGAAAGATGCGCTGACAGAGCATGAACACGGTTCATGCATCGTGATTGTTGCTACAGACGCACCTCTCGATGCTCGCCGATTGAAACGGCTCGCTCGACGTGCCCCATTGGGACTGGCGGCCGTTGGATCCCCGATCACTCACGGAAGTGGTGACTACGTGTTGGCGTTTTCCACCCACCCAGGTTTGCGTACACCCTATCAAACCGACGACCCGCTGGAGACCGTACCGAATCTGCGCGACGATCAAATGTCACCACTGTTCCAGGCGGTTCGCGATGCCACCGAAGAGGCCGTTATCAACAGCCTGCTCCAGGCGACTTCAATGACCGGGCACGAAGGGCACCGTGTGGAGGCGATCGACCCTGGAAAACTGGAAGCAATTTGCAGAAAACACGGTGCGATGGCGGCTGATAACTAGCGCGTGCCGGTGATCTTTGGTCGAGGAAAGTGTGATGCAAAAATGGTCGTGCGAGTGTATTTTGGATGCGAAAGCAACACTGGGCGAAGCACCCAGTTGGTTGGAGGAGTCGGCATCCTTGTTGTGGGTCGACATTGAGCAGTCACGAATCGGAATCCTCGATTTGGCGACTTGCCAGAACCGCTTCATTCAATTGACGAGTCATGTCGGCGTCGTGGTTCCCACGACGAAGTGCGATCTGCTGGCGGCCACTTTCGATGGATTTGTTCGTGTTGATTTGGAATCCGGAGAGACAACATCGATCGTAGATCCAGAGTCCGCTTTCCCACGAAATCGGTTTAACGATGGGAAGTGTGATCCGCGCGGTCGATTTTGGGCCGGTTCGATATCGTACGATCGCACACCGGGAGCAGCGAACCTCTATGCGTTGGACGCCCAATGCCAGGTCGAGCGAAAATTGGAAGGTGTCTCGACGTCCAACGGATTGGCGTGGAGTGAGGACGAATCGACGTTTTACTTTATCGACACGCCGCTGAGGCGAGTTGATCGTTTCGATTACGACGCGGAATCCGGCAATATTTGCAATCGAGAGACGATCATTGAGGTTCCCGAGCAGATCGGAAAACCTGATGGAATGACCATCGACCGTGAGGGAATGCTGTGGCTTGGAATGTGGGGTGGCAGTTCCGTTACTCGGTGGAATCCCAACACGGGTGAGATGGTCGGACGAATCGCGATGCCAGCCGAGAGGATTACGTCGTGTTGTTTTGGTGGACCGAACTACACCGACCTGTATATCACCTCGGCAAGAACAGGACTGTCCGACGAAGCCCTCGCCAAGCAACCTCTTGCCGGAGGGGTCTTTCGCGCAAGCGTTGGAGTGGCCGGTTACCCGTGCGTCCCGTTTGCCGGTTGACGAATCGCGCATTGTGCGTCGGTTTTTTCACAGTTTCAACGGATGAGTTTAGAGTCCGGCCGACAAGCCGGAGCACTCCAACGTTTGGAGTGCGGTGACTTGTCACCGCTTTTCTAGAACTGATTCGAACCAAGTACATCCGTGATGACTCGCGCGGCGAAGGAGCCGAGCCTCCCAATGCACATCTTCCTTTCTTGACACATGAGAATTGACAAATAACTAATGACAAATCTCCGATGAATCTCCGTGGACCAACGACCCGGCGGCCCTTGGCCCGTATTTACCGGACACTATCGGGCAGAGCCAGTGACACATTGAGCTTGCTCATCCGAATCCCAGCCCAATTCGCCCGCGTACTGGCTAAATAGATCAGAACTTTGCCACTCGGTTGTTTTCTCTTTTAGACTCGTCGCAGGTACGCGTCTTACTATTAGGAACCCGAGACGAGACGATGGCGCGACATTGCGGCGAAGTTACAGATGCTGGATATCGATATCGGAAATGTTTCCGCCACGTTGGGAGTCGCTCGGTCCAAATTGAAACAATTGTTGTTACCAGAAGGTGATTCTCAAACCCAACCCAACGATTCATGAACAGTTCCAATCCCAAAAAACCGAACTCGTAAGCTGGCGCTGCGTGCTTGTATCGCTGGCTCCGCCCGTGTCCTGAACCGGACGCTAGCTAGCGCGTGCCGGCTGATTTGGCATCTGCCGATTGACGGCAAAGCCAGTGCCACTTTACAACGTCCGTTGAACTTGCGTCCACTGTTTTTCTAGCCGTTGCGGCGAGACGGACATCGCCGTACCCAGGTCCTGTGCGAAAAGTGAGATCCGGAGTTCTTCTACCAGGTAACGGAACTGTAGCAACTCGCAGTTCATCGTCTGTTCGCTCCGCTCCGCTTCTCGCCATCGTTCGTCGAATTCAGCGATCGTGGCGCTGTTCACTCGATCCCGTTCCAAATTGCCGCTCAGCTTATCGATACGGCGGGCGATGCCGGCCAAGTACCGCGGAAAATGTTGCAACCATTGAAAAGGGACGGCACACCAAAAGTCAGCAATCAGCAGGTGCTGCAACTGAGTTCGCATGTCGGTCACGCTATCGGCCCACGACGATGCTGATGACTTGTCCAGCGAGATGGCTGCACGGTGGTAGTTTTTCAGTAACCTGCCAGCGAACTGGCAGAGATCTTGCACGGCCAAATCGACTCGTTGCCGGCCACTCTTGATCCAACGGCGATAACCCTCGTTGGAATCAGGGTTGGACTGTTCGCAGAACGCTCGATCCGCCAACCAGTCAATCAACACATCGTCTAGCGATCTTGTCGACGGCAGGGAGCCGGAGAAGAGCCGCATGTTCTCGATGCCCGGCAACCACTTGACTTGTTCCTTCAACGACCGAAGTTGATCAAGAACCACGAGTCGCCGTAACCCAGATCGATGCAACATGACGGCTTCTTCATGTCGGTCCAACAATCGCAAGTCCACCGACGCGCCTCGATCGATCAGAGTGGGGTAGCCGGTTATCGAAACACCAGCTCGCCGAATCTGCACCTTTGAAGGCAAATGTTCGAAATCCCACTGGGTAATCCCATCGCGCGTCCATTGGTCGTCGGCCAACTCCACAGGCCCCGCTTCTTCGGCAACTCCCAATTGCTGTCGAAGTTGATCAAGGTCGCGTCCGGCTGCGACGGTTTGGCCCTTCTCGTCGAGGACGCGGATGTGAATGCGGAGGTGGTGGGAGATTTTCTCGTGTTGAAAGTCCCCCACGTGAATCGGCTCACCGCAGTGTCGCGATAGCGCCTTGCTCAACGCTTGCTCAATGGAACCGACACCGAACTCAAGGTCCGATGCCATCGCCGTCGCGACATCCTGCGCCGGTACGAAATTTCGGCGTAGCCGTTTTGGCAGAGACTTGATCAGCGCTAGTACCTTTTGATCCAACATCCCCGGTACTAACCAACTCAACCGTCGTTCACTGAGTTGCGAGAGTCCCTCGCGGGGCACGTCCAGCGATAATCCATCGGCGTCATCTCCCGGTTCGTAGAGATATTCAATCGGGACGGCCGTTTGTGGCATTTCGATAGCATTCGGAAAATCCTTGTCGTCGACCTGGCCCAAATCAACGTCCCCGAGCACGTCGCTGGCGGTCATCTTTAACACGTTGGGGTTGTCCGATTCGACCATTCTACGCCATCGGTCGAGGGACTTGGGATCGACGACATCATCCGGTAAGACGCGATCGTAAAACTGTTCGATCAACCAGGGTTCAATCACCAGCTCCCGGTCTCGCTGCTTCGCGCCTTGGGCCTCGATCTCTGCCACCAGTCTTAAATTATGTTGCAGGAAGGCAGCTCGAGTCGGTAACTCTCCGCCAGCCAATCCGAATTCGATCAGCAATCTGCGAGCCTCTTGACCATCAACAGCCGCAAGGGGAATGTGTCGTTTGGCGACGATGGGCAGGCCGAACAAAGTGACCTTTTCGTAGGCCATGGCCTGCGCGCGTTTCTTACTCCAATGCGGTTCGCTGTAGGAGTACTTGACCAGGTGTTCAGCGAGCGGTTCGAGCCAATCGACGTTAATTTCGGCAACCGTTCGGAGATATGGTTTGGTTGTCTCGACCAATTCCGCAGCCACCGTCCAGGCTGGTTTTTTTTCAAACAGACCGGAACCGGGCCACAGGAAGAACTTATTGCCACCGGCGCCCGTGTATTGGTGCTTGTCTCCTTTCATCGCGACGTTGGACAACAAACCGGTCAGCAGCGCTCGATGGATCGCGTCGTAATCATCGCGCCGCGCACGTCGACGCATGCCGGCCTGGTCGGTCAATTGTTGTAATTGGCGGTGGACGTCGCCCCATTCACGGAGGCGATTGTAGTTCAAGAACGACTGGGCGCACGCCCGCCGCAGCCGACTCCACGACAGGTCAGACTTCAACTTGCGATGAAAGTCCCAAAGACTGAGGAATGACATGAAGTCGGAACGTGGGTGTTGAAATCGAGCATGGGCCGCGTCGGCAGCCTGTTGGCGCTCGGGGGGGCGTTCGCGAGGATCATGCAACTCGAGTGCGGACGCAATGACCAACATTTCAGTGAGGCAATCCTGTTCGTCGGCGGCAAGGATCATGCGTCCGATACGCGGATCCACCGGCATCCTCGCCAGCTGTTTTCCAAGTCGTGTCAATTCGCGACGATCGTCGATTGCGCCAAGTTCGTATAACGTCTTGTAGCCGTCACGAATTTTCTCGGGCTGTGGTGTGTCGAGAAAGGGAAAAGCATCGATGCTTCCCAGCCTCAATGCCATTGTCTGCAGGATCACGGACGCCAAGTTCGTACGGCGTATTTCGGGAGGAGTAAACGCCTCTCGTGTCACGTAGTCCTCTTCCGAATAGAGCCGGAAGCAAACGCCCGGCCCTAGTCGACCACAGCGTCCCATCCGTTGATTTGCCGATGCCTGTGATACCCGTTCGATCGGCAAATGCTGGACTTTGCTGCGAGGCGAGTAGCGGCTTAGTCGCGCCGTGCCCGTGTCAATCACGTAGGTGATATTCGGAACGGTTAACGATGATTCGGCGACATTGGTCGCCAACACGATTCGTCGTTTGGAGCTGTTTGGTTGAAAGACTTTGTTTTGATCGGCGATCGACAAACGAGCATACAAGGGAAGGATGATAGGTGTTTCGCGGCCTTCGCGCAGTCCGCGCAGCCGTTTTGCTGTTTCGCGAATATCCCGTTCGGTGGGTAGAAAAACGAGGATGTCTCCGGCACCGGCCCGCATCGCCTCCACGGCCGTGTCATGAATCGCACGTTGCCAATCAACCGCCTCTTCGTTGTGTGGCGGACGCCAGCGTACTTCCACTGGGTACATTCGCCCGGAAACCTCGATCACTGGTGCAGGACCAGACGGCGTTGAAAAATGTCGACTAAAGCGATCCACGTCAATCGTCGCCGACGTAATGATGATTCGCAGGTCGGGCCGCTTGGGAAGGAGCCGTTTGATGTAACCTAGGAGAAAGTCGACATTCAAGGACCGCTCGTGAGCCTCGTCCAATATCAGCGTATCGTATTGTTCAAGGAATCGGTCCTTGGGCGTTTCGGCCAGCAGCATTCCGTCGGTCATCAATTTGATGAGCGTCGTCGGTTTGGTTTCGTCCGTAAACCGCACCTTATATCCAACCAAATCACCCAACGGAGTGTTCACTTCCTGAGCAAGTCGCGACGCAATGGTTCGGGCTGCGATCCGCCGCGGTTGCGTATGGCCGATCAGTCCTTCAATGCCTCGCCCCAACTGGAGGCAAATTTTGGGAAGTTGAGTTGACTTGCCGCTGCCCGTCTCACCACAGACCACGACAACTTGGTGGCGGCGCACGGTCTCCGAGATCTCTTGAACTCGGGCAGATATCGGCAGTGAGGCGTCGAATTCGATGCGCGGTCGATGAGCTGCTCGTCGGTCACGTAAATCGGCCGAGGACGCGACAGCCTCATGAAACTCACGCCAATCTTCTTCCGTGGCCGGCGATTTGCTCTTTTGCAATCGTTTTCGCCATCGGCGCAGCTGGAAGCGATCCATCAACATGGTTTCGTCAATTGACCGCCGCGACGTTTCACTCACTTGTGGGCCCGCTGGAAAATCGTTGACTCTTCAATCGCTAGCGGTCTATTCCCGACTACTCCGGGAAGACTGTCACTCGGCCGATCGAATGGTAAGTGAACCCGGCACGCTTCATTATTGTCGGTTCGTACAAGTTTCGACCGTCGAAGATCAACGGCGTCGTCAAGCGGTTTTTCATGTCGGTGAAATCGGGATTGCGAAACTCACTCCATTCGGTGTTGATCACCAATGCGTCGGCACCATCTAGAGCATCCATTGGAAACTCGCAGAAGGCGATCTTGTCGCCGTAGTGATCGCGAACATTTCCCATCGCTTCCGGGTCGTGGGCGACGATCTTCGCGCCTTTGGCAAGCATCCGGTCGATCAGAGTCAGCGCGGGAGCCTCGCGAATGTCATCCGTCTTTGGTTTAAATGCCAAGCCCCAGACAGCGATTGTCTTACCGCGAAGTTCTTCGCCGAAATGCTGTTCGACTTTGTTGGGCAACACTTCCTTTTGGCAATCGTTGACCCGATCAACGGCTTCCAGGATCCGAGGTTCGACTCCCAAGTCGTGCGCCATACTGGACAACGCTCGAACATCTTTGGGGAAACAGCTGCCGCCATAGCCAACACCGGGAAACAAGAATGCAAATCCAATGCGTTGATCATGTCCGATCCCACGCCGCACATCGTTGATGTCCCCTCCTACCTTCTCGCACAGATTGGCCATTTCGTTAATAAAACTGATCTTGGTCGATAACAGGGCATTGGCAACGTACTTGGTCAACTCAGCACTCTCGGGTGACATCACCAGAAATGGTTTGTCTGTCCGCAGAAACGGCGCGTACAAGGCCTGCAGAGTATCCGCGACCTCGGATCGTCGCACGCCAACCACGACTCGGTCGGGCATCGTAAAGTCGTTGATCGCCGCGCCTTCTTTTAGGAATTCCGGATTACTGGCGACGTCGCACTCTCGCCCCGTCGACTCCTTTAGCATCTCATACGTCTTAGAGTTTGTACCCACAGGCACTGTGCTCTTGATGACCACGACGGCGTCTTTGCGGAGGTGAGGTGCAACGCTGCGAACGACCGTCCACAAGGCTGATAGATCGGCCGATCCATCATCCGACGACGGGGTGCCAACAGCCAGATAGACAATGTCCGCTGGCACGACCGCTGATTCGAGGTCGGTCGTGAACTTCAACCGCCCAGATTCGGCGTTCCGGAGCACCATTTCACTGAGCCCCGGCTCGTAGATCGGGATCTGTCCCTGGCGGAGCTTCGCGATTTTCTCTTCATTGATGTCAATACAAGTGACTTCATTACCACTATCCGCAAAACAGGAACCGGTGACTAAGCCAACGTATCCCGTACCAACCATCGCGATCTTCATCAATGCACTCCACAATCCTTGTAACCCACCGTCCGGTAGGCGTGAATATTACTACAACCTAACTCCCACTCGCATGCTGCATATCGTGGTCCACCATTTGATGGACAAGATCGACAAAATCAACTGTAGCATGCCAGCCAAGTTCGTTACGTATTTTGGTTGCGTCGCCGACCAGCATCGTCTTGTTGGTGCCACCTCTCGCCAAACTCGGGTCGTAATCGACGTATTTTCGCCAATCCAGTGAGACACGTGCAAAGGCAATCTCCAGCCAATCTTGGACTCGATGAGTTTCCCCACTGGCGACAACATAATCGTCCGGCTCGTCCGCCTGCAACATCAACCACATCGCCTGCACAAAATCACCGGCCCAGCTCCAATCACGTTGAGCGTCAATCCGGCCCAGCTGTAGTCGGGACTGGCGTCCGACCGCAATTCTCGCCGCGGCCTGAGTTATTTTTCGGGTGACGAACGTCGTTGGCCGTCGAATGGACTCGTGGTTGTATAGGATGCCGCTACAGGCGAACTGGCCCTTTTTACGGCGGTAATAGGAGACCAACTGCTGAGCCTGACGCTTGGCAACGCCATAGATGTTGCGGGGATGCGGAACGGTCGATTCACTTTGCGGTGATTGCTCGGTGTCTCCGAAAATCTCGGCACTGGATGCAAAAAAGAACCTTGCTGTGGCATTCGACCGTTGCGTTGCTTCCAACAGGTGCAGCGTGCCTTGGGCAATCGCATCCACTGTTTCCTCTGGCGACTGCTCACAAGTGGGAATGTGGCTTGGTCCGGCAAGATGGTACACCTCATCGGGCTGCACCGAGGAAATCAGTTGTTGGCAATCATTCGAGTCGGAGAGGTCCAGCGTGCAGACGTCCAATTGATCGTCGTGTTTGCCGGATTGGCCGAGGACGTCACGCGGAGAGGACGACAAGGGTTGGTGGGAGGTGATCGTTACGCGATAACCCTTCGCCGTCAGAAAATTGGTTAGATACCAAGCGTCTTGACCGTGCCGACCCGTGACGATCGCTCGCTTCATCGCCATCGTTGGCCACTACCTTCTAAGCGCCAGTGTTGCTCGCCCATGCACCGAGAAGCGAGTGGCCACGTCGATAAGTGAATTAGTCACTCGATTCGCCCGACGATTCGTTGTCCGCCGACGCGTCTGTGTCGCCTGGTGTGTTGGGAGAATTTGCTTCGACGTCACCGGTCCGAGGTTCTGCCGGTGAATCGGAGTTGGATTCTGGCGATGCCTGCGAATCGGGAGCATCTTGGGTTTCCGCGTCGTCGTTGTTGCCGTTTTCTTCCTTCGGTACGCGAACAACGGCCGCCAGCACGTCGCCGTCGTCCAAGCTCATGATTCGAACACCCTGAGTATTGCGTCCGATAACACCAATCTCGGCAGCAGCCAGCCGCTGGATTTTTCCTCGAGCCGTCATCATCAACAACTCGTCCGTTTCGTCGACGCGGACAACCGCCACAACCTGTCCGTTACGGTTGGTCGTCTTGATGTCTCGCAGGCCTTTTCCGCCACGTCGTTGAGTACGATACCGACTTGAACCGGAGACTTCGTCCTCCGCGTCGTCACTTATTGCACTGGCGCCCGGCCCAAAGAAAGTGCGTTTTCCGTAGCCCTTTTCACAAACGGTTAACAAAGTGGCCTGTTCATCGGCGACGACCATTCCGACCAATTCGTCACCCTCTTGCAAATTGATCCCTTTGACGCCAGACGTATTACGTCCCATGGCTCGCGCGTCGGACTCGCTGAAACGAATTGCCATACCATTTGTAGTCGACAGCACAATTTCGTCACCCGGTTTTGTTACGACGACATCGACCAACTCGTCGTCATCCCTGAGTTTGATGGCGATAATGCCACCTCGCTTGGGTCGGCTGTAGGCGTCGAGAGCCGTCTTCTTAATCAGCCCGCGACGTGTTGCCATCGTGAGAGAGTGTCCGGGCAAATTGAAATCTCGTACAGCGCGACAGTCTTGAATTTTCTCGCCTTCACCCATTTGCAACACGTTGACGATCGCTCGGCCACGACTCTCGCGACCCAACTGTGGGATGTCGTAAACTTTGAGCCAATACACTTTTCCCTTGTTGGTAAAAAACAACAAGTAAGCATGAGTGCTGGCGACGAAGAGATGCTCGATCGGATCCTCTTCTTCTGTTTTTGCGCCCTTGAGGCCTTTGCCGCCACGCCGTTGAGCGCGATAAGTGCTAGCCGGTGTGCGCTTGATATACCCCGAATGACTGATCGAGACCACCATCGTCTCTTCTTCAATCAAGTCTTCCAGGTTGATGTTACCGATTTCTTCATTGCTGATCTCGGTTTTGCGTGCATTCGCATACTTGCGGCGAATTTCGACCATGTCCTCGCGAATCATCGCCAAAATGTTCACATCGTCGGACAAGATACGGAGGTATTCGATGATTTGTGCGAGCAACTTGCCGTGTTCGTCGGAGAGTCGCTCTTGTTCGAGGTTGACGAGTTGTCCGAGGGTCATCCTCAAGATCGCATCGGCCTGGACGGCGGTCAGCGAATAGGTGTCCGTTGCTCCTCGCTCGTCCTGGAAGATCTTAAATCCTTCGTCTCCCAATGCTCGTTGCATCATTGCTGCAGGGCATTCGACTCCCATCAAGCCGATCTTTGCTTCCGCCTGCGTTCTTGAACTGCGAATAATGCGAATGAGTTCATCGATGTTGGCAAGAGCCAACAACTGGCCCTCAACGACGTGCTTGCGACGACGCGAACGAGCCAAGAGGAATTGAGTACGGCGACGGATGACAATCACGCGATGCCGAATGAACTCTTGCAACATCTCCTTGAGACTTAGTTCGCGGGGCTTTCCGTCCACTAAGGCCAACAGAATGATCGAGAAAGTGTCTTGTAGCGACGAGAATTGATAGAGCTGGTTGAGCACGACCTCGGGATCGGCGTCCCGTTTCGTCTCGACGACCAGACGAACAGGTTCCTTCAGATCGCTCTCATCTCGGATCTCATGGATGCCTTTGATCCGGCCATCGTTGACCAATCCAGCGATTCGCTCAATGACACGGTCGCGGTACTGTTGATACGGAATCTCTCGAATGATAATTCGAGATCGCTTCTTTTCGTTTCGTTCTATGTCGACCTTGGCGCGAACAACCATCGTGCTTCGGCCGGTGTGGTAACCTCGAAGAATACCGCTCCGCCCACAAATCGTTCCCCCTGTGGGAAAGTCCGGGCCTTTGACAATCTCGCACAGGCCGTGCATTGAAATGTCTGGATCATCGATCAGGGCGACGACGGCATCGCAGACCTCGCCGAGGTTGTGTGGTGGGATCGATGTCGCCATACCAACCGCGATGCCCTGTGCACCGTTCACCAGCAAGTTCGGAAATCGAGACGGCAGGACCGTCGGTTCCGTGCGTTGCTCGTCGTATGTCGGAGCAAAGTCGACCGTATCGAGATTGAGATCTTCGAGCATTAACGAGGCGATCGGCGAAAGCCTCGCTTCCGTGTACCGCATGGCGGCTGGTGGCAGCCCGGCGACCGAGCCGAAGTTGCCCTGTTTGTCGATCAAGACATGCCGCATGTTCCAATCTTGGGCCATCCGCACAAGTGTCGGGTAGATGACACTTTCGCCGTGTGGGTGGTAGTTTCCGCTCGTGTCGCCCGAGATTTTCGCGCACTTGACTCGCCCCGAGTTGGGTCCGAGGTTCAAGTCATTCATGGCCACGAGGATACGGCGCTGCGAAGGTTTCAATCCGTCGCGCACGTCCGGCAGAGCTCGGCTGACGATGACGCTCATCGCGTACGTCAGGTAGCTCTCCTTTAGTTCTTCCTCAATCGGTAACGTGAGAATATTACCATCAGTCGACACAAATGCATCCTTTCACAAAACACCTTGCGTACACAGGCGACAAAACCCGGTTTCCGTGGCCGGACGCAAAGGAACAAACGCCTGTCGAACCAGTCGCGTTAAAGGGTCGTTGCGACAGACAGAACAAGCTCGACAAATCAGGTCCTAATCCGGCTGAGAATTCCGTTGAGACGTGTGCGAAACGCGTAGAATCGACAACCGGAGCGGCGAAAACTGGTCATCGACTGCCGCTTTCGCCGACGAAACGACGAGTGTGATGTCGCGCTTCTGGTCGATGTTGACACCGCGAATGACACTGCCAAAATCGAAGCGGGTATTCTAGCATTTTGCGGCCCGTGTCACAACCACAGTGGGCTGCAATTGACTCGCTATAAATCGTTCCTCAAACACAACTTGCGCTTGGTATAAAGCAGGCCAACTACAGGCGATCTCCAGAACGAAAAATCACCTCGTTTTCGATGTGGCATGGCGTCTAGTCATGCGGAAACGGACCGGCAACGGACTGGGCCGAAACGGAGAATAGGGAGACGTTGCATTGGGTTCGAGAAACGGACGCTCGCTAGCGCGTGCCGCCTGATTTTCTTCTACTCTGACGTTTCGGTTTCTGTTTCCGTTTCCGACCCGGTTTCGAACTTGTCCAGGCGGTCGTAATGAGCGTTTAGACTGACTTCAATTCGATGGCCTAAAACTCCCAGTAGACGGAAATAGGATGAACGAGATGAAGAAAAACCAAGCCGAGACCGACAGCAAAACCCCTAAGTGTTGAGAATCGGAAAATAACACGGCCGGAATCAGCAGCCCGGCCAGCACGAATGTCTCCAACATGAATTGAAGCCAGCTCCGCCAGGCAATTCCCAACGACTGGAAGGCGGGCGGTGTCACCATGCCGCCCAAGCCGTCGCCTCCTAGGACTCCGCACGCGGTCGTACCATGAACTTGTGTTGGCAGTCTCCACAACGCACCACCTTGCCGATTTGGTCCGTACGCAATCCGAGCCGTGCATGACATTGAGGGCAGACGGTCGCAAAATCCGCGCGTTTGGCCAGGACACTCTGGCCCCGTTCCTCGTTCGTCGGCATGTCGGGTGAAGAGGGACCAGTCTCGTTCGAGTCACCCGTCGACTTTTGCTCGGGTCGTCGCAGGACCTGCATGTCTCGGGTGGAGACTTTTCCTGTGTCCGTCGGCTGATACATGGGGCGTTCCGACACTTCCTCTAAACTGATTTCGTCGTGATCCAAAAGTCGTGGCGGCGATATGCCTCCAAGGCTTCCAGCGGCGCGCGGGTGTTTGAGTACCTCGACTTGACTGTGACAATCCGGGCAGGCGATTTGAGTTCCGATTTGGGATTCGCTGGCGTAGAGTCGAGTACCGCAAAGCGAGCAGGCGAATCCAAATGAATCCACTGAACTATTCAACGATCGATGTGCTTTTCGAGTCTGTGACGCATCGCTCTCGTTGGCTGTTGCTCGCTTGGTTTCCACACGCTCCACTGGTATTGGGGCGTGGCAATCTGGACAGAGGACGGACTCACCAATCCGAGAAATGGGCGCTTCGATTGCCGTACTGCAATGACCGCAGCGGACGGAAATGGTCTGCGGCTTCGGTGGCCGTGTTTCCTGTTTGCGCGTGGGCGTTGGAACAGGCACGGGTTTGGCTGGCGACGGAGCCGAGGATGTCGTGGCCGAGGAATGAGATGAACTCGGCACCCTTACTTGCGCGTCACATTTCGGACAACCGACCAGTTGGCCCTGCTGCGATGATCGATAGCGAATTCGGCCTTGGCACGCAGAGCAGAGAAATACCAGTTTTTCGGACACGAAAATAGATCCCCAACGGCAAAGATACACCGCTTTCTATTCTAGCGGTTGGACCTTTGCGGAGGAAATAATCGCCGAATCTGGAGAAACTAGATCAACGAGTCGACGCCCGACCCGTGAAATGTCGGACGGATGCAGATCTGAGTTGCGCGCTACGCTTTCCACCACGGGAGACTACCGTAGTTGCTGCCCTCCAAGTAGAGCAGGATCGTGCCGATAAGCAACGCGAAGAACGAGACGATCAACATGACCGTATAGACATTTAATGGTTGCTTCTGCAACGATTGATTAGCTGAGTTTTGTGGCAAAACGATCACCCTTCTTAATGACACCCTTACGGTACTCAACCAGAATCTGTGCAACCGAGCGATCGTCAGACGTGTGACGAATCACCGCGCGGCCCAGATACAACGTTCCGCGATATACCTCGATGTGATGACCGGCCTTGAGCCCATCGTCTGAACCAAGGCTAATCTCAATGAATTCGTTTCCTGTTGCCAATACCTCACCATTGACCTTGGGCGGAATGCCGGCGACGTCATCCGTTGACCTCAGACCGTTCAGTCGCATCACAAGCTGCATGCGGGAGGCATCTGCTGCCAGTTGTTCGTGCCGCAGGACCAGGTTGTCGTGCTGAGTTTGCAGCGCGAGTAGTCTGTCGATCGCATCGACGGCCTTATTGTATTCACCATCACGGTCCCCAGTGGTGCGGACAAGCTTGTCGCGCAACAGGCCGACCTCTTCAGTCAACTGTTCCATCCCCTTGACGTTGCGATCGTGGTTCAAGAAGTCTTGGCTCAGCTGTTGATTCAACTGGGTATTGGCCTCGGTCACGTCTCGCAAGGTTGTTGTGGCGGCTAGCTCGGCCGACGCCAAAACTGCCACGTGCGTTTTACGCGCGGCCTGTTCTCGAGCCAGAGTTTCCTCAGTACGATTGAGTTCTGTTTCGAGCGAGTCGTTCTTGGCCGTTTGAGCGAGTAACTCGGCTGTCAATTCGACCGCCTTGACTTTCCAGTTTCGATGGGTGGCGAAAACCATGACACTGAAAGACATGAACATGATGCTCATGACGAAAATCATTACCGTAAAGATTTTGCCGAGAAAATTCACGGGGTAGTTCCTTATCGATCGGTCTAGGACTTTCCGATGCCCAATTGGCCGTACGGTCCAAGGTTGATGGCGAACGCAGAATACGTCCACCTAGGAGTGCTCCCAGTATAATTCGCACCAAAATTCCGTGTCAACCAAAACGGGATGATTGGGAGATTTAGTGAAACAAAAACCTTAAACCGGCAATTCTGGCCCTCGAGCCACGAACGGTGGGTGAAATCGCTCTTGGTCGTGATGATCGGGGCGGTTATTCCGCCGCCTTGCCCCGTCCGAAACGTCCCATGCACACGAAAAAAAAGCAGAGGATGGCCGCAAATAGCCAGGGTGCATCACCCCAAACCTGGTACAGCGACCACCGTCCGTCGCGACGAACCTCGACTACCACAACGCCCCGTTTTTCACGGGCCAGCATCTGCCCGATCCGCCCAGACCCGTCACAGGAAAAGGTGAGTCCCGGGTTCGCAGCAGCTAGAAACGGCACACGGTTCTCCACGGCGCGAAACACACCACACGCCATATGTAAATCCAGAATACTGGATCCCCAAAACCAGCCATCGTGAGACATGTTGACGATCGCGTCGACCGGTTCGCCATCGTAATCCAGAGTTGCCAACTGGCCCCGAACCAACTGCGGTACGGTACTCTCGAAACAGATGTTCGGCATCAGCGTCATTGACCCAACACGGAAACCCTTTGGTTCGTCACCCGGTTTGATTCCTTGTACCGGCGAGATCTTGCGAATCCCATCGATCTTGTCCGCCAACGGAATATACTCGCCAATCAGCACGCGATGCATCTTGAAATACCGATCGGTGATCGTTCCGTCCGGTTGAATCAGCAGGGCCGAGTTATGGACATGTTGATCGGTCTCGCTCAGATACCAAGTTTCGGTACCGGCGATCATCGTTATGTTTCGATGTGGGTCGTCTGGGGCGGACGGCGAGTTGACGAGCCGCGCGACGCTTTGAACGCGAGATTGGAACTCCTGCACCCTGGCGTTCAAATTGGCTTCGTAGGTAGCCTGATCGATCGGGGCATCGGCAGGCACTTTTGGAAATGACAAGATATGCATCTCCGGGTTGTTTCCTGAGAATGTCGATTCGGGCCAAATGATGGCGTCCAAGTCAGCGTTCTGCTGACTGGCGTCCCTGGCCAAAGTAAAATACTGCTCAAAGATTGCCCAATTGCGTTTGGAGTCGGATTCGAAAACTGTATTGAAAGTGCCTTGCAGCAGCGCCACCTTGCCGATCGGCTCGCCCTGTGGCGCGGTCTGCAGCCGCCATTGTCCGTAACCGAGCGTCAGCGCCACGACGCCACTTGCGACTGCAATCGGCACCCAACTCCTGCGACGACCGTTGGGACATATCACACCAGTCAACGCGACGGCGACGCTCATCATTAGGAAACTGAGTGTGACGGCGCCGCCGATGTCCGCCACTTGAATCATGTGAGGGATTCGAACTTGCGTGTGGCCTAACAGGGCGACCGCAAAACTGACCGGGTAGTGGCCCCGTATGTATTCCAATCCTGCCCATGTCAAGGGTGCCGCTATCAACAGCGGCACGCCCAAACGATGGTAGGCCCACCGAGTCATCGCGATGAAAAGTGGGATGTAGACGGCCACATAGACCGACAGGATGAACCAACCAAAATAGAGGGCCCAAAACGGCAAACGCACGCCTTGAAGAATCGCCAGCCAGCCACAGCTTGCCGCGACCCAAATGGCAAGATAGGGCCGTTTTCCCGGTAACTTCTCGGCCGCAATCAGAGCAACCCAGGGCAGGGGCGCAAGCCAGCCCAACAACGACAAACCCAACGGCGGGAAGGATGCCCAGTAGAGCGCCGCGCCAATGAACGTCGCCACGAAGGGGCGTTGCAGAACGCGCGATGGCTGCCAACTGTTGGTAACTTCTGACTGCGCTGACTCGCCGGCCGCCGGACGGTCTGTCTGCTCGGCACGGTTTCGATTGCGTCGGCGACGGGAGTGCGCTCCTTTACCCATTAACTTCTACCTTTTCTACGCTATCCATAGCTCGCAACCACTCAAATTCGACCGTCGAATTCGCCTCGTACAGAGTCCGCTCTTTGGGGAACACAACCAGCGCGTTGGCATCGACCAAAGATCGCTGATCGGCCGAACCTTTCCAGGGGCATAATTGGACCACTAGCCCGCCATCGCTACTTTGAACGTGGCCCGGAAAGTACGTCTCTCTGCCTCCAGGGTGCGTCCAATCGTGCTGTAATCTGCCGACGAAACGACCAGCGAGGGAAGATCGCTGGCCCGTCATTTTCCGCAGCGCCGGGATAACAAACAAATGAAAACAGACCAGGCTACTGACGGGATTACCCGGCAACCCGAAGACCAATGTCCGTTTTGCTTCACTCTGCTTTTGATACGTCCCGACCCACAGGGGTTTGCCCGGCTTGACTTCCACTCCGTGAAACGCCTTTTCAACCCCCAACGCCGCCAGGGTATTGGGGACTAAATCCAAATCGCCGGCCGAGACACCGCCGGACAACACCAGGATATCGCTCTCCAATCCGCGGCCGATCAGCTCGCGCAGATGGGCTTCATCGTCGCGGCCAATTCCCAAGTCGCGGACGATAGCGCCTTGATCTGCCGCCTGCGACGCGACCATGGGACCGTTGCTATTACGAATACACCCCGCCGCCGGGACGCCGGCCGCATCCACCAGTTCGTTTCCGGTGGCCAGGACCGCGACTTTGGCCCGCCGGGTAACACGCACAGGATCATGACCGACTTCCCCGAGTAATCCGATGTCGATCGGACCCAACGTCCGCCCTGCTTGCAGCACGACTTCGCCGCTCTGCATCACCGTGCCGCGCCTGAGGATGTTCTGTTCTGAGTTGACCTTTTCAGCCAGGATTTTCACCACATCCGCCGTCGATTCGGTCTGTTCGAACATGACGACCGCATCCGCTCCACGGGGAAGTGGCGCGCCGGTCATGATCCGGGTCGCTTCGCCGGCCCCCACATCGCAACGTGGTAATTCGCCAGCGGTGATCGTCTCGATAACTCGCAATGGTGCTGCGGGACCAGCGAACGATTTGCTCGACAACGCGAAACCGTCCATCAACGACTTGTCGTAGGGTGGTGAATCGACATCACTCGCTACGTCGGCGGCCAACACGCGACCGATCGCATCGGCTAGTGAGACGGATTCATTATCTAGCTGTCCGGCTAGTGCCAGAATCCTCTCTTGAGCTTTCCCGACCGTCAACATGATCGATTTCCATGAGTGGTGATACAGTTTGTTAGGCCAGCGAGACTGCGAGAAAATTTCGCAAAAGGTCATGTCCGCAGTTCGTCAGGAAACTCTCCGGGTGAAATTGCAGGCCTTCAATGGGTTCCTCGCGGTGGCGGATCCCCATGATTTCCTTCGATCCGTCCGGGGCGAACGCCCACGCCGTAACGTCGAAGTCCGCGTGGAGTGTGGCCGGATCAATCACCAGACTATGGTAGCGTGTCGCTACAAATGGATTGGCGAGTCCCCGAAACAACCCTTGTTCATCATGGTGGATTTCGTCGGTCTTGCCGTGCATCAGGTGTTTGGCGCGAACAATCGTCCCGCCCGTCGCTTGCCCGATCGACTGATGCCCCAAACAAACGCCCAGGATCGGAACTTTGCCCCGACAAGTCGAAACGGCCTCCATCGACACACCCGCCTCGTTGGGTGTACAGGGGCCGGGGGAAATGATCAGATGCGACGGATTCCGATCGAGAATTTCCCCAGCCGTTATCTGGTCGTTGCGAAAAACCTCGATTTGTAGATCCGAGTCGATTTCGCCGAGACGCTGGACCAAATTGTAGGTAAAGGAGTCGTAGTTATCGATGACCAGAATCATGATGTCCTCAAAAGCGCACGCTGCAACCGCCCGATGGAGCCTACTTGACTGCAAGCATTCTTTCTAGAGCGACCAACGACCAGTGGGCCGTCTCCTCGTCAACCGTGATTGTGTTTACCGGCTTGCCTTCGACTAAATTTTCTAGGCTCCAACAGAGGTGCGCCAAATCGATGCGGTACATCGTGGCACACATGCACACGACGGGTGAAAGGAAGTGTATCTCCTGGTCCGGATGCTCCTGTTTCAGACGGTTGACCAAGTGCAGCTCGGTTCCAATCGCCCATTTCGTACCGGGTTCTGCCGACCGAACAGTCTGGATGATCTTGCCAGTCGAGCCGTCAATGTCGGACAGATCCACGACCTCTTGCGGACATTCTGGATGAACCAGCACTTTGATTCCCGGATGAGCCTCTCGAAATTGAAGCACGTGAGCGGCCGTGAACATCTGGTGCACACTGCAATGCCCTTTCCAGAGAATCACGCGGCTATCGGTTAATTGCTGCTCGCTGTTTCCTCCAAACTCGTCTTCGAACGGGTTCCAAATGGGCATCAGATCGTTGGAGATTCCCATCCGTCGGGCCGTATTTCTTCCCAAATGCTGGTCGGGAAAAAAGAGCACTTTCGAGCCGCGTTCAAATGCCCATTTCAGTACGGCCTCCGCGTTGCTGGATGTGCAGACGATCCCATTATGCTGACCGCAAAAGGCCTTCAAACTAGCCGCTGAGTTGATGTAGGTGACCGGTATGATCAGCTTTAGATCCAAGACCTCGCCCATCTGGTCCCACGCATCTTCCACCTGCTCGATTGCCGCCATGTCCGCCATCGAACAACCGGCCGCCATGTCCGGTAACACGACCTGCACCCTCAACTGGTTCCGCTCAACCAATTTGGCGGGGCGATTTGCCAGAATGTCGGCGGTCTCCGCCATGAAGTGGACGCCACAAAACACGATCCAGCGGCATCGAGTGCTGGCTGCGGCCTCCTCACTCAACTGATAACTGTCGCCGCGTAAATCGGCATGGGCAATCACTTCATCTTGTTGGTAATGGTGGCCCAGGATCAACAACTCGTCGCCCAGGGTCACGCGTGCTGCCTCGATCCGCGCCGCCAACTCGACGTTATCCAACGGTTTGTACTGGGCGAGTTCCAGTTCGCCTGCGGCTCCCTGGGTTTGGATCATCGTACGTTTTCCTTTTCCGATTGCTGGTGAGGCCGCCGTCGGATGGCCCCCGCTTTTCTCGCATCCAACATTATATGGCGACTGGCGGGGGATAGGGAGGCCAGAGGACTCACTGGACTTGACCCTGAATTCGCCACGTAAACGGTCAAGGCATGTAGCCGTGGGTACAAGCCCACAGATTTGCGTCCGATGGCAGAATATTCCGATTATACGGATTACATAAAGTTCACTGCGGTATTTGCCGATGGAAAAGAGACGCCTTTGCCGGTAACTGGAGAGGAGAAGTCCATCAATGGCCGCCGAAAATATCGCCGTGGAAGTTGAGACGGCGCTACGTGGTGCTGCCGAGACGATCCGGTTAGCCCTCGACCAAATCGCAAGCGAGGACGTCGAGATTGAAGTGCGCAGCACACAGCAAATTGACTCGGACGTAGAACTATCGTCTCTGGCGACCGCTGGATTGTTGATTTTGGTTGAATGTCGCGATAGTCAACATTGGATTTTTGCCTGTCCCTCCTCACGACAATTCAACTTCTCGTCACAACTCTCGGCGAAACAACTTCAGCCAATCGTCGACTCGATCCGCGAGGCGCTTTGCAGCACGCTCAAGATCAAGGCGACACACGCACTGTCGGCCGTCGATCTTCGAGCAACGTTGAAAAAAGTCGACTTGGACACGACTTTGAGTATTGTCCCGATCAAGACAAGTACCAATTCAGAAGACGTTGCCATACGCGCTATTGGACCCGTACCCAATGCCCTTAACCTCATCCCTTCGCGCAAACCCGTAAAAATAGACGGCTACGGATCGCTCGCGGAGGGACTGAGTCGCCTTCCCACATACGCTCGAAGTCTGCTGAAAGTTGCTGTGCCAATTTCCGTGACATTGGCATCCACGCGACGTCCGGTCAGCTCGATCATTAGACTGGGCCCGGGGGCTATCATTCAATTCAAGAAATCATGTGACGAAACTCTGACACTCGAAGTTGCTGGACTGAGTATCGCCGAAGGCGAAGCCGTCAAGATCGGTGAAAAGTTGGGCCTTTATGTCACCGACATCATCATGCCCGAAGAACGTTTTCGCCGCATGCAGGACAGCGTGTAACTGGCTCGATTGACGAATTAACCGTCGACTTTTCGGCAAAACGACAAGATGTCGGCCGTTTCGGTAGGCAGTTCGCCCTGCTCAGAAGAGCTGTCTTCAACCGCCGGTTCTTCAATTGCCGCTGCCGGCTCTGTCGTTTTCGCAGTCGCTGGCTTATCTCCCCGCGCCGCGGCCAACATCTCTTCGACACTCATCTTGCCGCGATCGACTGCGGCCGGTTTTTCTGCCGGCGATGAACTGGTGGCCGGCTCGGCACCCGTCGCTGCCGCCGCCTTGTTGCCACGAGCCGCGGCCAACATCTCTTCGACACTCATCTTACTTCGATCGACTGCGGCCGGTTTGGAAGGCGCCGCTGAACTGGCTTCCGGCTTCGCACCCGTCGTCGACTCCGCCTTGTTCCCTCGAGCCGCGGCCAACATTTCTTCAACACTCATCTTGGCCTTTGCAGCGGCCGGTTTTTCACCAGTGGAAGCTGTTTTTGCACTGCCACCTGCTCGAGCTGCAGCGAGCACATCAGCGGCAGAGTCCTTACTGTCAGCTTTCGGAGTCGCTTTCTTGGCGGCCGGTTTCTTCGCCGTTTCTTTGACCGGCTTGGCGACCGGTTCGTCCACCACCGTCAGGTAATCGACATCGATATCGATCCACCCGTCAACCGCTACGCCATCAAAATGTACCAGCGCTCGACCGCTCATGTTCACCGTCTTTACGGCGCCAGTCATGCCGACGAACCGGCGTAACTCGGGTCGTGTTTCGTCAACGATCACGTAGCGATCGGTGTATTCAGTTTTAAGTCGCTCTATGTGATCAAAAACGGTGGTCATTCTCTTTCCTCTCGAGGGAGATTCCTCGACAAGCTGCAGACAGGGCGTAGAAAACTGGTGCGTGACTTTGGGGGAAACCGATTATTCTGGCAATCGATGGCCATCCGATCAAGGGCGTGCCGACCGATTGCAGGTCGGTTTTCAACGACGACTTGTCGTAGCCCGCCATAGCACCATTAGAATACCCTCTAATTAGGGGGAGAGTCGACCCGAGTTCAGCCCACTCTCACGGCGAGGTAATTTGCATTCGCAATACCAATGGCTGGATGCCGCCAGGCGAGTTCCAGCGTCCGACGATGTAGGCACTTCCGTCATCGCCGCGTGTATGGGACCCATACAGGAGTAGACCCTTCCGACCGTCGATTTGATCCAAACCACTCGCTTTCATTTTGGTCAGCATGCCATTCTCGACATCGCATCGTCTCCAATCACGACCATTTTCACCAACCATGATGGCCAACCAACGTTTGCCATCCAGGCAGATCATTGCACCGGGGTACAGTTTCTCGGCATCGTCCAATCGGCAAAGGAACTGAATGCTGGCTGGCTCGTTGGCCCTGCCCGGCGTAATGAGATGCAAGCTGCCGCTGTGCGACCCCAAGGCAATTCGCCCGTCGGAAAAATAGGAAAAGGCTGTGATGCCGTGCGACGAGAAACCGCTGTCGGGATCGTATCCTACAAGCGCTACTTGCTGGATCTCGACCAAATTGGCATCCAACTCGACAAGCGAGGAAGCAAAGGCCCGCCCGCCCTGGTTTGAAATGGCCACTCGATCATCGGAAAACTGCTCCGCGTTGGGAATCCTCCCCAAGTCGGAAACTCGCGGCACGTAAACGTGCCCCCTCGGATCGCAGATCACATTCCGAGAAACGTGTCCACCGGGAGCTCCGATCACCGTTGATCGACTAGTCGCCGTCACCGTGTCCCATTGGTACAGCGTGTGATTGAAATACCCCAGCGCGTACACGTACCTCCCCGAACAAGCCGTCGCGATTAGTGCCTCGGGCACGGCCATGAGATGTTCCCAATGACTCTGTCCGGGATCGTATCGCCACAAGTGGCTGCCCCAACGCGGCAATTGTGTGCCGTCCTCCCTCTCTCCGTCCTCGTCCGACGAAGTGAAATAGAGGTAGCCGTCGTCGGCCTGCCAAATCTTGGAGTGAATCTTGGTCTGTGACATGCCGTCGGTTAGGTGGCCGCTGGTCGCCAGATTCTCAAGAACATCGCCTCGATCGATAGCGGTGTCGGTCTGCGGATCGTACTCGATGAGGTGAGCTGATCGAGCGCCGCCGACCGAGATGCCAAACCAGAGGTGGCCCCGCTCGTCACGCCCGCTGGCGCCCCAAATGGCACGCCGGCCGTTGACTACTGGCAGCCGCACTTCCGAAACAAGCTGTATGGAGACTCTCGCCGTCACGTCGCGGTAGGCTGTGCCAAGTGATTCGGCGAAGAGTCGCTGCGGTGGCGTGGGTCGGTGCTGATCGTCCGTAACGGGTGACGACCTACCTGCGTCATCACGGGAAAGAGACGAGTCCACCGGCTGCGAATCCGGACGACAACCCACGCACGCTAGTGAGCTGAGCAGAACGAAAGGCGTCCATCGATTGAAGTCGAGCAGATTTTTGAGGCGCTGTTGAATAGGCATAAGTCGAACGTCGAAGGAACGGGTACGGTTTCTCAATTAGATACCATTTTTTCGTGGCTTGCGTTGAGAATTTCCAACTTTGGAGCGTTCCGACTTGTCGGAGCTTTCATTTGCCTCGCGCCGTCTCCCGGCCGCGTTACGACGCCTCGAACGACACATACCGTCACCGCATACGCGGCTTCGCCGCGAGATGGAACCGGGCGTTTACAGGCCGCGGATGCGGCCATGCGTGTAGCCGTGGGTTTCAGCCCACGGAATGCGGTGCCCACGGAATATCGCTACCAGACCTGATCACTTGTTAGCGGGTCCCGCTCCAAACTTAAAATCGTAAATCCAACGTACCGTCGCGCTAGAATCGACGGAATCGGGCTCAACACACCAGTGATTTTCAAGCTGCCGGATTGTGGAACCGTTGCCGGTAACAACCAGGCACTCAACGGCTGCAACAGATGGGCATCGATAGGTTGATCTCAATTGTCCCGTGTCGGTTGTGATTCGACAGGCGACATCAAAACGGATCGAACCGCGTTCGGCATCGATATCGACACTCAATGACCAGTGACTTTTTCCGGCCATGCCAACCAAGAGTGCGACGTCGCTCTCGCGAATTCGTTGGATGGATAAGTTTTGGAAGGGAGGACTCGGAGGCCAGTCCTGCTGATCATTACCCTCCACCGATTCCCATATCTGCGACGATCCGTTTTGTTGAATCTCAACACTGTGTGCTATGCGATCTTGCCAGGCAAAGAAATAAACTCTTCCCACACAATCGTGGCCTAGAGAGGCTTCGATCGTCTGAGGAGCCATCATGATTTGTCACCTTTGCGCATCTGGGCCCGCCACTGCAACATGCTGTCGAGAAAACTCTGAATATTGCCATCGAGCACGTTTTGAAAGTTCCCCTGGCTATGGCCAGTGCGAGCATCTTTCACACGTTGATCTGGGTGAAGGAAGTAGTTACGTATCTGAGAGGCAAATCCGACCCGCGCCTTATCCTTGTATTTGGCAGTGGCGTCCGCTTCGCGTTTTTCCTCGGCGACACGGGCCAGCCGTGCTCGCAGCATTTTCCATGCAGCAGCTCGGTTCTTGTGTTGACTCCGTTCGTTTTGACACGTAACAACGATTCCGGTCGGCAGGTGCGTCAGCCGGATGGCGCTATCGGTCTTGTTGACGTGTTGCCCACCTGCTCCACTCGCGCGGTAGGTGTCGGTGCGAACTTCATCCGCTGGAATATCGATTTCGACTGCGTCGGAGATTTCCGGTGAGACATCAACGGCCGCGAAACTGGTTTGCCGTTTGCCCTCTGCGTTGAATGGACTGATGCGGACGAGGCGATGAATCCCCTCTTCGCCTTTCAGGTAACCGTAGGCGTACGGTCCTCGAATCAATATGGACGCGCTATTGATCCCAGCCTCCTCGTTGTCGCTGCGGTCCAAAAGCGTGACGTCGAATTCGGCTTTTTGAGCCCAAGACGAGTACATACGTAGCAGCATTTCTGCCCAGTCGTTGGCATCGGTCCCGCCATCCCGAGCGTGGATGGTCATGATTGCACCGGCTTGATCGTGCTCGCCGTCCAACAACGACTTGGTTTCCAACTCCGTGATGGACGTCTCAAGTCGGTGGAGTTCCTCGATCAACTCTTGTCGAATCTCAGGATCCTCGTCGGCCAACTCCAGCAGCGCGTCGAGGTCTTCGTTCGCGGCAAAGAGCCTATCCAGAGGCGTCGTGACGGACTTGAGTCCTTTGAGTTGCCCGACAGTGTGCTGAGCTTTCTCTTGATTTTCCCAAAACCCGGGTGCCGCCATGGACTCCTCAATCGACTTCATCTTGGCGGTTTTGACGTCGTAGTCAAAGACTGTCTCGCAGCTGCAGAATCTGAGAACGAATTGTAGCGGCACGGTCTTGAATTTCGACGTCCATCGGTTTCTCGATACAAACCACAGGCTAGTAAAGGGCAGGCCAGCTGATTTCTACTGAGGATAAGCCTCGAAGGGCACAAAAGAGACAGCTGACCCTTGGACCAGAATATAACGATCCGGCCTGCAAACAAGAAGGCTACCGCTGTTTTCGAACCCAGGCGATGTGCCGGGCAATGGCCGGGTGAGCGTTAAGTCGTTCGAGCGTGGCGAATCCGCGTCCGAGGTCCTTTTCCGAGGGAACCAAGCGGTGCACGGCGCGATGGCAATCGGCGCACAGATCTACCGTTTGCTGCATTTGTTCGCGGGTGAACCGTTTTTGAAACCAACGATTTCGGTGGCAACTTCGAGGAATCAAGTGGTGTGCCGTCGTTCCTTGACGGACGACTCGTCCACATAATTGGCAACGCTCGGGCTTGAACATAGTCCACCACTCGCGCGGTCGATCGACGGACCCCGCGTCGTCAAAAAACTATTCGCGTTTTTGGACTTTCTTGTCATAGGCCTTTTCGATGGCGACGAGGACGCAGCGAAATCCAATGGCATCGTCCTTCAATGTCCCGATAACTCCCCCGTCAAACGAAATGACCTTTCGATTCCCTTCTGCGTCTGCTAGCGAAGAAAACGAACCAGACCGAACAGAACTCGTCAGCAGATTCGGTTTATCTTTCCAACTCCCGCCGCGAAGAACGCGAAGTTCTTCATTGCCGTCACGGTTCCACGGACTACCATCCGTTGGAGCTCCTTTGTAACTCGCATGTCCCCGGTCCAAGCACCACTCCGATAGATAACCATGGACATCAAACAATCCCCATGGGTTCGGTTTTTTTGCGCCGACCGGCGGGTCGTTTCCGGACGCGTTGCTCGTGTACCACGCATAATCACCTAGCGATTTGTCGTCATCTCCAAAGGAATACCGAGACTTGGTTCCCGCGCGTGTAAAGTATTCCCACTCTGCTTCGGTGGGGAGTCGCACCACGGACTTGACGTCAATCAACTTCGCAGCTTGCATCCGTTGGGTCACCTTGCGACAAAAAACAACTGCGTCGTTGTGACTCACCATCTCCACCGAGTTTCTGGGGCCTGTCCAGCGACTTGGATTCACTCCCATCACCGCCTCGTAGAGGTTTTGCGTCACCTCATATCGTGCCGCCATAAAGCTGTAATCGATTTGGACCGTGTGAACCGGTAACTCGCTGCCATCGCCATCTTGGCGGCCCATTTCAAACGATCCTCTTTCAATTGCCACCCATTCCGAATGAAATTGCTTGAGCAACTCCAATTCATCGGCAACCGTCTGATTTGCACCAATCGCCCAAACTGCCGCTAAGGCGACAACGGAATCCACAATAAGCCTCCTAAGTGGGAGTATTCCCGTAAAATTGGGCGAATTCGTATTCATTTTGTCCTCGAGGTAAACATACAATAAAGAACGAGCTCGAAACGATGTTCCGCCGTATTGTAGTGAATTCTGCGGTGCGAAACGATCTGGTGAAGGGTACGGGCATGTCTACTGATTGGTTTTTTATTGGCCGCGCAGGCTTCTTCCGTCGCAAGAAGGCCATTGGCCCTCTAAGCGAAACAGAAGTCCTGTCGCGTATTGATGCTGGGGAGATTCTGCCCCAGACCCTCATGCGGAGCGAAAAGAAGACTCGCGATCGGTGGGTAGAAATGAAGAAAGTCGGTCCGGCGTTTGCTCACTTCCAGAAACTCCAGGAAGAAAAGCAAGGCGAAGCCACTTAAGCCTAAGTTAATTAGTTGTCAGTCGGTGCGCCTCGCGCAGCCAGCACGCCACAATGTTCTGCCACCACATTGTTCTCGTCAATCCAAGTCTACAAAATCTTGGCCGTGCCGAGTCTTCCCTCACGAAAAGCGTCGGCCATCGCTCTCGGCACTTCGGCTTCCGCTCGAATGAGGCGAGCGCGATTGCGCGAGACCCTTGCTTTCATCTCTTGTTCATGAGCGACTGCCTCGGCGCGCTTCTTTTCGGCTCTCGCACGAGCGACGCGAGTATCGGCTTCGGCTTTATCGGCTTGTAAACGGGCGCCGATATTGTCACCGACGTCGATGTCGGCAATGTCAATCGAGACGATCTCGAACGCCGTGTGTGCGTCGAGGCCCCGGTCAAGGACGGCTCTCGTTATTCGGTCTGGGTTTTCCAACACTTGAATATGATCGTCTGACGAACCGATTGAGGTGATGATGCCTTCGCCCACTCGAGCAATCACTGTATCTTCGGTCGCACCACCGATCAATTGACCGAGGTTCGTGCGCACGGTGACGCGGGCACGAATTTTTAGTTCGACACCATTCCTGGCGATTGCACTGAGTGTTGTTTTGCCGCTGCGACTTGGATCGGGGCAATCGATCACTTTGGGTAGGACGCTGGTGCGAACCGCATCAAACACATCCCGACCGGCCAAGTCGATGGCCGCTCCCCGGTCAAAGTCCAAATCGATCCCCGCTCGGTGCGCCGCAATGATGGCGTTCACCACGCTCGGGACATTTCCGCCGGCAAGATAATGAGCTTCCAGGCGGGCAGTGCTGATGCCCGTTTCACGGTTGGTGTCCAAACCAGCTTGTGTCGCCATGACTTTGGCATCGACGATTACCCGTGGCTGAACCTGTCGAAATCCCATGCCGATCAAACTCAGCACCGAGACATCGGCACTGGACATCCAAGCGCGAACCCAAAGCCCACCGTACTTGAAGCCGACAATCAGTAAGGCGATCAGGAACATGACTCCCAGAATCACCCCGCCAATCATCAAGTAGTCCGCCACGCTCAGTTCCGCGTCTTGTGCGAAGAGCGGGTTGGAAAGCAGTGACAAATCAAGCAGGGAATCATGGATCATCTGGCAGTTCCGATCGAAAGGACCAATTCATTCAAACGCGGCAACTCCAAGTTTGGCCTATCATACCGGATCCGTCGGCACATTCCAGTCTATGGCACGTCCCAAACGCGCTACGTTAGGGCAGCGACCGGCTGTTCGAAACCGATGCGTCAGTCTGGGAAACACCGGCATCCCTTGCTGACGCCTCCCGTTGTGTAGTAGATGTCACTGCCCGGCGTCTAACTCGTCTGGCGCAATGAAGCCGTCTCGGTTTCGATCCAGTTCGGCGAACTGCTGGTCATCTCCCAGAAACTCCCGGCGGCTGAGATCAAGGTCGTCGTTACGGTCCATACCGAGGAACCAATCCGGGAGTTCGGACTTTGGACGGCTGGGGGGAGCGACGAGTCCTTGCTGAAACGAATTGTCATCGGACTGCGGGTCTCCGCGAACGATGCCCAACAGCATGACGTTTGGAATCTCCGAGACACTCAGACCGTTGTTGTCACGGTCGAAAGCTGCCAAACGAGCGCCAGCACTTTCAATTTCTCGTGTTGTCAACCGTCCGTCGTCGTTACCATCGAGCAACGTAAACAGTGCATCGCCGGCTTCGCCGGCGCGACTGCGAACTTGCTTCCGCCAGGCGGTTTGCTGCATTTCGAAGAATCGTTCTATCTCCTCTGGAAATACTTTTCCGTCCTCGTCTCGGTCGAGCGCTGCGAACGATGGCAAACCGGCAAACCCACCGGGAATTTCCTCTTCTTCTAAGTAGCCGTTGTTGTCGGCATCCAGTTGTTGGAACGGAGCTGCAGCCCGCGCGGCGAGCGGTGACTCGCCCGCCGCATCGTTGCTGAACAGTATTAGCACCGTGTTCGCCAGAAAAAGAGTGATCCGGCGAGGTTGCTCAATGACCCCTAGCCGTTGCCCATCCTCCATTGGATCGTTGCCAGCATCAGGATCGCCAACAACATCCGATAGAATACCGGCTGCAACGTAGATCAGCTCGAACGGTTTTTCCGATATCGTCCTGCCAGATTCAGAATCCGCGTCTGCTGGCAGTGATTGGGCCTCTGTTTCCGTCGTGTTGTCTGTATCGGTTTCTGTACCTGACGCGATCTCCAACTTACCGTCAGCGGTCTCTGTGCTCGCGTTTTCCTGCTCGACCACATCGTCCGGTGCAGATTCTTCCTCACCGCCGTCTTCGTTTGCAAGGCGTGGCTTGCCAAAACGAGCGACCAAGATAATGTGCGGGTCGACGTCGTTGATTCGGATGATCTCTTTTCCGTCGATGGTCTCGTCACCGTTTTCGTCTAAGGCAGAAAACAATGCGGCCACGGCCGAAAAATGGCCGGGTTCGAGGGATCGACCGAGCGCGTAACGTTCTTCCAGCGTAAAGAGGAAGTTCCGCCACTGTCGTACCTCGGCAAGCCAAATGGCGGAGTCCGGTTGACTCGGCCGGTTCACGGTTAGTGGAACGGGCGCATCGACCGTGGCAATTCGAAACTCGCTCGGTATCAATATGTCGTTTTGGTTGGCGTCGCGGCTTCGCAATGTCGTTGTTGCCGTTCGACGTTCATCGGCATCAATGACTCCATCTCGATTGACGTCGAGCAGTTGGCGGAGCGGGGATTCGGTGCGGTTGATATCACGATAATAGTTTGAACTCCTCAAGCTGAACGGACGTGAACCACCTGCGTTTCGGGTGAGAAATCGCGGAAGTTCATCGCGATCCACTGTTCCGTCTCGGTCCGAGTCGTACATACGGATCAACTCACGACGCTCGGAATCGGTTTCAATTTCCAGGTTTCCGGTTCGGCCGTACCGGAACTGGTCATTGCTGGTGAGTTCGTCCCATGTCGGTTTTCCATCCCCATCGGCATCCGCCGTGCGGAGGCTCTCGTTGACCAAGGTGGCCAGAGCTTCTCGGTGGGCGATTCCATCGATCGACAACCAGAGGTCGATCAACAGGGGGCCTGTATCGGTCAAAATACAAATACGCTCCCGACCGAGATCATCCGGCCGCTGCGGGATCTGTGGAATCTCCGACTCGCCGCCTGGCGGTTCGTTTGCGTTTGACGCCGACGTAGACTCGGGCACCTCCGGCAGATTGCCTGCATTCGGATCGGAAGTACCGAGCGGGTTCGCATCATCGCCACCCTTCAATTCACCTGCGGAATCGTCGGCGTCGTTGTTGGTTTCTTGTCCTTGATGCGCACCGTTCTCCTCTTGAGTATCTGTGTCGGGATGACTGACGACGGACGTGTCGTCGGATGATGATGATGATTTCAGCGTTACGGGTGTTTTCGACTTGCCGAAACATCCGCACAACGCGGTGATCATCACGAACCCTACCGGAACGGTTCCAAAGATGGACAAACGGTGTGTCATCGCAGCGGCCCTATGATGAGTTTGCCAACAAGTCACGGATCGGTTCACCTTCCACCAGCGATATGGGGCGGTTCAAGGCGGTGTAGTTCTCGTCATTCGGGTCGACGCCGAGTGCCGTGCAAAGGGTGGCCAGAACGTTGGTGGCGTCGGTTTTTGCGTCGACGACCTCCATTCCGTCGTCACTCGTCTTGCCGTAAACCTGCCCGCCTTGAATTCCACCGCCGGCGAACACGCAAGACCAGGCTGCCGGAAAATGATCCCGACCCGCATTGTCGTTGATGTTCGGAGTGCGACCAAACTCACCGATCCAAAGGATCGTCGTGTTTTCCAACATCCCGCGATCGGCCAGGTCTACCATCATTTGGCTCCAACCGGAATCGAGTCGCCCGCAGAGTTGCTCGACCGACGGAAAGTTGTTCAGGTGCGTGTCCCAACCAGGATCGTTTTGATTGAACGCACCGAGGGCAACTTCGACAAAGGGAACGCCCCGTTCAATCAGTCGTCGTGCCAGCAGGCAACCCTGACCAAATCGGCCTCGTCCATACGCTTCGCGAACCTTGTCCGGTTCTGCTGAGAGGTTGAAGGCGGAGGCCGCTTCGCTACGCATTAACCGAATGGCTCGTTCATAAGCTGTGTTTTGCGCGATGGCGTTTGCGGTAGGCCTCTCTTGAAGAAACCCGGTTTGCAGGTTGCGCCACAACTTCATTCGACGACGAAACGAGGAATTGTTCACTCCTCCATTTGGTCGGAGGTAGTCGAGGCCCAATTCGACGAATGACGATTCCGCATTGTCATCATTCTCGCCGCCGAGGAGGCTGACGGTGGCCGGCGCATACATCGGGCCCAAGAACCCTGCCGAAAAAGCGCTGGGAGCGATCTCGACTGGCGAACCGATACTAATGTAGTTGGGCATCTCGGCCGCTTCATCACCGAGTTGTTTGGAGAGGATTGCTCCAAGATCTGGGTAATGGAGTGGGCCGCCCAAGAGGTGCCCCGTTCGCACCAAATGAGCTCCTCGCTCATGGTCGCCTTCCTTGGTGCTGAGACTGCGGACAATAGCGAGTTGGTCGGCAAGTTTTGCCAACTTCGGTAGGTGCTCACAGATTCGCATTCCGGAGACACTGGTTTCGGTCGTTGAGAACTCGCCTCCGTTGGCGTGATCCGGTTTGGGGTCAAACGTATCCAATTGACTTGGACCACCCGTCATCCAAAGCACGATACACTGCCGCTTGCGATCCGGGTCGCTCGCGATCTGTTGGGCCAACGAGGGAAGCCAATGAGCTGCGGCGGCGCCGAATGCTCCCAGCTGTGCGCCTCGCTGCATGAATGAGCGACGTGTCAGTGAAGTCGCCATTTGCGGATCCTCATTGTTATTACTAGTGGTTGAGTGCAAACTCGCCGCTGTTGAGCAGCGCCCAGAGGACGTCAGCCAAGGCGGCTTGACGTTCTTCCAGGGGTACAGAATTCAGAGCCGCTTGCACTTCCCTTCTTTCATCTTCGTTTGGAAATCTCGACATCGTGGCTAGAAACAGTGTTTCAATTCGTTGTTCGTCACTGAACCATGGGGCCGCCAGCCCGCGGATCAATCGACTCTGTTGAGGCGATGTCGCGGCCTGAATTTCGGGGCCATTCATCAGCAACAGCGCGTGTGGTAGACCGACTTGATACTGCGTGGCGTCGCGTGTCTGCCGGTGCATGCGGGAGACGAAGGCCAAACGCCGCGGTTCAAGGAACGGATCTTGGACCATTCCGCTAGTGACGACTTCCGTTCCCGCCGCCCGCGTCACGCAATCGTACAGCTGTTCGGAATTGAGTGTCTTCACCAGCATTCGGCCAAAAAGGAAATCCGGAATGGCTGGATCGGTCAATTCGCTGGATCGTTGGTAGGCCTTCGTCCGCACGAGAGTGCGCATCATCAAACGCTGGTCGAATCGGTTCTTGGTGAAGTAAGTCGCCAATTGCTTCAATAGCTCGGGATGGCTGGCAGGGTTGTTTTGTCCCAGGTCATCCACTGGGTGCACCAGACCGCGTCCGAACAACTGAGCCCACGCACCGTTGACTGCGGCTCTCGCCAGGTAAGGGTTATCGCGAGACGCCATCCAAATGGCCAACTGTGAACGCCGCGTGCCAAATTCCGAATCGGACTCAACCGAACTTCCCGGAAATCTAGGGCCGATGACTTCCTCGGTGTCGGGTAATAAGACCTCACCTTCATCGCGATCCACCACTCGCATGTTGACCATTCCTTCGCTCGGTTCCTGGAGCTGAGAGAAAAAAGCGGCGTAGGCCCAAAAATCGCGTTGCGTCCAATGGTCGGATGGGTGGTCATGACACTCAGCGCATTGAATCTGTAGACCCAGGAAGATCCGCGCTGAACTGGCTGCCAATTTTTCAGGTTTCATCTCCAGTGATGTGTAATAGAGCGCCGGCCCGCTGGTCCCGTCACCTGTTGCCACAAGAAACTCGGCGACGAGATTATCGTAGCGGAGGTTCTTCACGAACTGGTTGCGCAACCAATTCTGGAGTCCCGCCGCGTTATTCAGTTGTTCGCGATCGAAACTCCTCGGGAGCATCACATTCCGCCAACTGCTCGCCATGTGTGTGGCGTACCTGGGCGACGTCAACAACCGGTCAACGCAGACGATTCGCTTATCTGGCGAATCATCTTTGAGAAACGCGCGAACATCAGCGACCGTCGGCAAGACTCCCGCCAGATCCAGGTAGACGCGGCGGAGGAACACTTCGTCCCGACACAACTCACTCGGTTCGTAGCCTTCGGCTCGCAGCCTAGCCTCAATCAGTGAGTCGATCTGATCGGCCATCGTGTCGATGGGATCCTCGGCTGCCCATACGTGTCGCCCTGGAAGCGACAAAACGGCAATCGCGGTGGCAAGAATAGCGGTGACCAACAGCATGGTTCGGATCATGACGATATCGTGGTAAAGTGTTTGGAAAAAAGAGGTTTCCGAACAGCGCCTATTCGTCATGTTGGGTCAAATACTAGAAAACCCAGCCGGACGGTCAGACTTCCATGTTAACAATTGTCGAAGTTACGTTTCAAACGCCATCTTGCTCAACCGTCAATCTGACCTTTCGAAACACCCGATTTCATAAGAAATACGGCCTATGGCCTCGGCAATCGACCCAATTTGCGGCATGACTGTGGACCCGGCAACTGCCCTCAACGCGAACCGTGATGGTGAGCTGTTCTATTTTTGCTGTGATTCCTGCCGTCAACGATTCCTGGCGGACGAGACGAACGGCAGCGATGTTTGCTGCCAAGAGGCCGATCAGCCGGGCAGTAGAAACGCCTACATCTGTCCAATGCACCCCGAGGTCGAACAGGCCGAACCGGGCATCTGTCCCCTTTGTGGAATGGACTTGGAGTGGGGTGGTCTACCCGGAGAAGGCGACAAGCAAGAGTTGGCTGATTTGCGAGCGCTCTACCTTCGGCTGTTCGCCGCGTTGGTGGTCGGTGCGCCGGTCGTGGTTCTTGCCATGGGCCCCATGTTGATACCGTCCCTGCGTCCGTTTGCTGCCACGAACGTTGCGCATGGAATTCAGTTGATCCTAACCTCGCTGGTCGTCTTTGGTGCCGGCTGGCCGATCTGGCAGCGGGCTTACGTTTCGCTCGTCGCCCGCAGCCCCAACATGTTTACACTTTTGGCGATGGGCATTGGAGCGGCGTACTTCTACAGCTTGACGGTTATTTCTTTTCCCGCGCAAGTGCCGGCGTCGCTGAGTCGCAACGGTGATCCGTTTCTGTACTTCGAAGCTGCGACGATGATCACGATGCTCGTCTTGCTTGGTCAGGTCCTTGAGTTAAAGGCGAGGCGGCAGACCGGCAGCGCGATTCGCGAGCTCTTGACTCTGACTCCGGCCACAGCCATTCGTATCATCGATGGCGAGGACGTCGAAACGGCGGTCGAGGAACTGCAGATAGGAGACCGCATTCGCGTGCGTCCTGGTGCTCGTATTGCCGTCGATGGCATTGTGATTGAAGGACGCGGATGTGTCGACGAATCGATGATTACCGGAGAGCCCATTCCATTGGACAAGGAGGCCGGGAATCAAGTCGTTGCCGGAACGGTCAACCAGTCCGGCGCGTTCGTGATGGAGTCGCAACGAGTAGGAAAGGAGACGATGTTGTCGCACATCGTTGACCTTGTTGCGGCTGCCCAGCGGAGTCGAGCGCCCGTTCAGCAACTAGCGGACCGAGTCGCGGCATACTTTGTGCCAACGGTCATGGTCGTTGCTGTGTTGACGTTTCTCGCTTGGATCATTTGGCAGCCTCTGCAACCGGCAATCCTCTACGCGATGGTCAATGCGATCGCTGTTCTGATTATCGCCTGCCCTTGCGCGCTCGGCCTCGCGACTCCGATGTCGATCATGGTCGCTGTTGGACGCGGGGCACAGTGTGGCGTACTCGTCCGTAACGCCGAGTCGCTACAGAATCTGGCGAGGGTTGACACATTGGTGATCGACAAGACAGGTACCGTTACAAGCGGGAAACCCACGATCACCGAGGTCATTCCGGCCGACGGAGTGGACCAGCTTCTCTTGCTGCAGCTTGCGGCGGCCGCGGAAAGCAATAGCGAGCACCCTCTGGCGCGGGCCGTTACAGACCGAGCAAAAAGTGACGGGGCCGCGATGCCGTTTGCCGCCAACTTCCAATCGTTGGACGGCTTTGGGGTCATCGCGGATGTGATGGGGCAGACAATCCTCGTCGGTTCAGACGCGTTCTTCAGGCAACAGGGAATCGACATGGGCGGTGAGTCGATCAACCAGCGACTGGCGAAATTACAGGATCGCGGAGCCACAGTTGTTCACGTGGCGGGCGAAGACGGCTGGCTGGGTGCTATGGCGGTCACGGATCCTGTCAAAACCGATGCCGCCGAGGCGATGGCCCAAATACGGAAGTTGGGAATCGACATCTTCATGCTCAGTGGAGACGACCCACGAGTCGTTGGGCACGTTGCCACTCAGCTGGGGATATCGGAATATCACGGTCGCGTCACACCTCAGGATAAGAAGAGACTCATCGAAGAATGGGCCAGTGACGGCCGAGTTGTAGCGATGGCCGGCGACGGAATCAACGACGCGCCCGCGCTGGCCACCGCCACCGTCGGGATTGCGATGGGCAATGGCACGGATGTCGCCATGCAAAGTGCTGATGTTACTCTGGTACGTGGCGATTTGAACGGGCTCACTCGAGCCATTCAACTTGGGCGGGCGACGATTCGGAACATCCGACAGAATCTGTTCTTTGCGTTCGCGTACAACGCACTGGGAATACCACTCGCGGCCGGAGTGCTCTATCCGCTGTTTCAAGTGCTTTTGAATCCGATGTTCGCCGCATTGGCGATGAGCTTGAGTAGTGTGTCCGTGATTGCCAATGCCCTCAGACTGCGTTCCACACCATTGCGTTGAGTCGTCGCCATCGAAAAGTCATTCTCCCCATCCCACCTATTTGCTCAATTCTGGTAACCTTAAGCGGCCTCGTGCTGTGAAACCCAAACACAAGCGACGGAGAAGCTGTCATCTGCGTTCGGCTCATCTGACCACAAACCCACGCTCTTTTCCGCCCGTTGCTCAAGGGCGCTGTGCATCGCATGAATAACGAATCGATTCGATACTTAGTTTTTGACATTGAGAGCGTTGCCGATGGGGACCTTGTGTCTCGATTGCGTTACCCGGACGAGGACCTCACAGCCCGCGAAGCCGTTGCGAGGTACCGTGAAGAACTGATGGAGAAATCGGGAAGCGACTTCGTTCCCTACACTTTTCAACTGCCCGTTTCAGTCGTCATTGCCAAGGTCACTGCCGATTTTCGTTTGGTCGATCTGGTTGCACTTGATGAACCCGATTGTCGCCCGCACGTGATTGCCGAAAAATTCTGGCGAGGTTGGGAGCGTTACGGATGCCCGACCTGGGTTACGTTCAATGGTCGCACGTTCGACATGCCGCTGATGGAACTGGCAGCCTTTCGATTTGGAATTGCCACACCTCGCTGGTTCAACATGGGGGGGAAGTCGTTCGAAAACCCTCGAAACCGGTACAACACCGATGCCCACTGGGACATGCATGACCTGTTGACGAACTTCGGCGCGTCCCGTTTCAACGGCGGGCTTAATCTGGCTGCGAACATCCTCGGGAAACCGGGAAAAATGGATGTCGAAGGCAGCATGGTGCAGGATCTTTACGACGAAGACAAGCTGGCCAGAATCAACGATTACTGTCGCTGCGACGTGCTCGACACCTACTTTGTGTTCCTGCGTGCCAACGTGGTCGTCGGACGACTGTCACTTGAAGACGAACAGCTGATTGTGCAAGAAACCAAGGACTGGCTGGCCAGCCAAGTAGACAACCTGCCGATTTACGCCGCCTATTTGGAACGTTGGGGCGACTGGCCCAACCCCTGGGCAAGCTAGTCCGGCAAGGTAATCCCAAGTGTGCTATGACCGAAATGTGCTTTCTCCTCGCTGACGCCCCGAGTTACGGAATGAGGCGACGCAGCTATCCAAGCCCCGTCGAGAAACGTAAAACAGCGGTGAAGAAACGTTATCTCCTAAACAGAGGATGACCGAGTGTCCACTGATCGCTTGCTAAGTCGCCTGCTTCGCTACGTGCAAATCGAGACGACCGCCAACGATGCGACGACCGACTACCCCAGTTCTGATGGGCAGTGGACTCTCGGCAAGATGTTGGTGGGAGAATTGCAGGAAATGGGCGTCGAAGACGTTGTCCACGACCAATTTGGCCTGATCTACGCCACCGTTCCGTCAAAACATGCGCCCACTGCGCCGGTGGTCGCGCTCAATTCCCACCTCGACACGTCTCCCGAGACCACGGGAGCCGGTGTGAAACCGCAGGTGATTACCGACTATGCGGGGGGCGACATTGTGCTTCCCGGTGACCCCTCGCAGGTGATCCGCATCGAGGAATGCCCTGCGCTCGAGCAGATGATGGGACGGACGTTGATCACGACGGATGGCACAACACTTCTTGGCGGCGACGACAAGGCCGGATTGGCCATCATCATGGAGTGCGCTCAGCGATTACTGGAAAACCCAGATTTGGTACACGCGCCGCTGCGCATCCTGTTTACTTGCGACGAGGAGATTGGGCGGGGAATTCAACATGTGGACTTGCAGAAGTTGGGTGCCCAGGTAGCGTACACTTTCGATGGAGACGGTGCCGGAAAATTAGACGTCGAGACATTTTCGGCCGACATGGCGGTCGTGACCTTCGCCGGAATTAACATCCACCCTTCGATCGGCAAGGATCGGATGGTGAACGCGTTGCGGGCCGCGGCCTTCTTCGTCTCGCGATTGCCCCGCGAAATGGCGCCGGAGACGACCGCCGAACGTCAGGGTTTCATGCATCCGTTTCACATTGGCGGCGGCGTTGCTGAAGTTCAACTTCAAATCCTCCTGCGAGACTTTGACTCGGCTAACTTGACCGGACAGGCGGAATTGATCAAACGCCTTGCGACTGAGACAGAAGCGGAATTCGTCGGTGCCCAAGTGCAAGTCCACGTCCGAACCCAGTACCGGAACCTGTCCGATGGTCTGTCAAAAGAACCGAGGGCTGTGGCAATTGCTCAGCAAGCCCATGAAGACCTGAACATCCCCTGTCAGCTGTCGAGTGTCCGGGGTGGTACGGACGGGTCCGTGTTGACGGAAAAAGGTCTGCCCACACCGAACTTGTCCAGCGGTCAACACAACCAACATTCGCCGCTGGAATGGGCTTGTCTGGATGAGATGGAACAGGCAGTTCAGCTTGGTATCAGCCTTCTGGGTCTTTGGGGCCGAGAAGAAAAGTGAGCTTCGCTGCTACGGCTCTACAGCAAGCTCTCCAGCAGGAGTCTCATTTTCCGCATTTCGCTCATATGATCGATATCGTCTAACGGTTTGATATCGACGCTTAGCGACCGGTTATAGCTTACCTTGCGGAGCTGATTTATCAGGCGACCGTACTCGATCTCGCCTTGCCCGATCCGGACTTGTAGTTCCGTTTTGGAAGTGTCGCGCAAGTGGACATGGTAGACGAACTTGAGAATCTTGTCGTAGCTCCGACCAGTGTGCGGGCCGCAAAGATAGTGGCTGGGATCGAGCGTCACTCCCAACCCGTCGACGTTATTGCAGAGCACCATGATCGTATCGGGATCCTCGGAGAGTCGGCCGATCTGCGTTTTTAGGCCGACGCGGACGCCTTCGGTTGCGGCGATCGTCACCAGGCGTTCCAGACGCTCCACCTCTTCGTTGAACGGCGTGCCCAATTCGCCGGACTGGACGGTGAGCGTCACGACTTTGGTTGCTTTGGCCAATTTGCAGATCATCGCGAACTGGTCGTAGTCTTCCGAGATGGCAGTGCGGACGTCAAACGTCACGATGTCTAACCTACGCGTCTTACGACAGGTCATCACCGCCGTTTCCAGGTCCGCTTGAATCGCCGATGGGCTGAGAGTTTCCGCGTTGGCGTCGAGACAGATTTCGACGTTGGTGTATTCAAGATCAACCAAGCGGTCAACGGTTTCCGCGAGGGATAGGTCTGGAAAACACTCCGTTGAGGCGGCTACATACACCAGGCAACTCCTTTTGTCTTGGTCGAAATTCTACGGGGTCGGATGTCTCGGTAAACTGGATCGACTGTCATACGGCAGCCGAGAACAAAGTTTGCGCGAGAACAAAGTTTGCGGGTAGCTTACCTCTTGGCCCCGGTTCGTGGCAACACCAGCCCGGGGCGACTAGGCATTGCTGGGAGAATCAAACGGAAACGTCTCGTCGATATCGGCTCGCGACAGTTCGACCAGGAACGGTGCCAGACGAGTTACCAACAGTTCCATGAGCCGTCGCCCTTTTTCTGCGGTCGCTTCGTGCGGATTGCCCGAGCCAGCATTGGTCGTCAACAGATGCCAAGGCCGTGTGATCGAGACCCAACCCTCTTCAAGAGCCTTGAATCGAAAGGGGGTTGGCTCTCCTTGATCGGCTTGAAGATGCCCCTCGGTTCCCTGAACTAAGTCGGGAAAATAGGCGAGGGCAAAGGAAGTTTCCATCTCGCCCGCATGGTCCTCGCTATGCGTGAACAGATCCGAGTAGACGTCGCGGACGGCTTGGTACCAGTTGCAGAGGAAAAGATGAGCCGAGGACTTTCCATACATTTCACGCAAAAAAGGTTTCATTTCGTTGCCGCCGTGGCTATTCAGCAAGAGGATCTTGCGAATACCATTCTCGACCAATGTCTCGACAAGGTCCTCGACCACTCGATACAAAGTCGACGGATTGAGATTCATGGCCAGGGGAAATTGACGCAAGTTCGTCTCCGTTCCGTAGGGAATCGCCGGCAGCAGCACGACACGAGCTCCCTGTCGATGGGCCTCCTCACAGGCGTGTTCGCCGATGATCGTGGCTTCTAGAACGTCGGTACCGTAAGGGAGGTGCAAATTATGAGGTTCTGTCGCACCGAGCGGTAACACCGCCACGTCGTAGGGGTGATCTTGAGTGTAGGCGTAGTTTGTTTCAGTGAGGATCCAGGGCCGCATGGTTTCGCCTTCTGCGTTCGGGCTTACTGCGTCTGCACGTGGACCACGATGGCAATTTGCCCAGCTGCCAGCAAGGGGGCGGGCGCCGACTGTGGTTTAAAATGGCGTCACAAACCGATCCAAAGCGTCAATTTGGACGTTTTTATCGCCCTTTCGGGCTTCATATTGCAGCGTTTTCGTTTGAAGGGTATGCTCGCGCCGCTATAATCCGTAGTAGGGATCACGCGCTAATTTCCCACTTATCTTTCTCTCTTTCCTCGTGGCAGGTCTCATCATGCACGTTTCAACGCGCTCGTCCCTCCGGCGTCATGGATTTACGCTCGTCGAACTATTGGTCGTCATCGCCATCATCGGTGTATTGGTCGCTTTGCTTTTGCCAGCGGTGCAAGCCGCTCGTGAGTCCGCACGTCGATTATCTTGCACCAACAACCTGAAGCAGATTTCTCTGTCAGCTCACAGTTTTCACGATGCATATCGGCGTTTTCCCACCGGAGTTCTGAATTGGAAGGGTGAGAATTGTCCGCCTGGGTCGGGGCAACCATTTTATGATGGTGAACACCAGCTGATCGGCACTTTGCCCTACCTCCTGCCGTTCATGGAGCTGAGCAACGTTGAGAAGCGAATTACCATGGAAATGCACATCGATAAGACAGCCCCACCGTGGTGGACCGATGCGAATACATGGAAAGCGGCTCATATTCGGATCAGTACGTTCGTCTGCCCATCCGCAAACCCTTATAACAGTTCGTTGACGACGATTTTCGGTCTCCATGGTCTAACTCATACCGGTGGCGATTGTTCGGTCACCAACGCCGAGAAGATGCACTTCGAAGCCGTGACTGTCGCCGGTTCGCCCGGACGCAACTTGGGACGAACGAGTTACTTGCCAAGTGGTGGAGTGATTGGGAATTGTCGCGACAACTTCCTCCGCAAGTTCCAGGGAGTATTCGGTTCACGAACCCGATTCGCGATGTCCGATATCAAGGATGGATCGACGCACACGCTTCTTTTTGGTGAGGCGCTTGGCAACGCCGAACGTGGCATGCCGCCTCGTTCGCTCTCCTATTGTTGGATGGGTAGCGGACCAATGTTCTCCATAACGGGACTCAAAGAAGATCTGGAGGACGATGGTGACACGCTGACAAGTGGACCGGGCTGGTACCAATATAGTTCGGAGCACGCGGGTGTTGTCATGTTTGCCATGGCCGACGGATCGGTTCGAGGGGTCACTCGCGAAGTGGACCTGACGCAGTTTCAATACGCGAGTTCCATTTACGACGGTAATGTCGTAGACGACCCCGCGTTCCTCGACAATTAAGGTCCAAATTCTGTTAGTGAGATGCAACTCATGATCAATCTTCGAGTGCTGCGATTGGTGTTGGCTGCTGCGATTGTTGTCGCGACGGTCGGTTGTGGTGGTGGCCAGAAGGTTGAAATCCCCACAAAAACCGACCCGCAGCCAAACGGGGAAGTGACAACCCTCTCGGCAGACGAATCGGGGAATCCGGCGACCACGAAGGATATCAAGAGCAAGTTGAAAACGGCGAAGTAGGAACGGCCGTTTTGTAGATGGTAGCGACGCATTGCCAGCCTTGAATTTGACCTCTCTGTTTGCGTGGCGATACAATCGATCTACGGTAGTATCGAACACTGGGAGGTGATGAATGTCAAACGCACGACCCCTGCTCCGTCGGTGTTTTGCGATTTCTCTCGGACTTCTCGTTGTCCCGATCCCGGTAATCACTCACGCGCAAACCAATGTTCAGATCCAAACGCCCGTTCAGAGATTGAGCGACCACTATTACGAGTACACCGGCTCGAGTTGGTTCATGGGCGGTTTCAACAATGGCGGCTTCGGCCCACCCCCGCCCTTCGGGGACTACGCTGGCGGCGGGTCGACATTCGGATTCGGTGGGGGCGGGTGGGGATTCAATTTTCTTGCCGCGCAGGGAAGCAGTCGGTCGTACGTGGCACAGGCACCCTCGGTGACGTTGATTCCTGGCACCTTCGGCTCGTTTCAAGACCTCACCATGCGGCCGTTCGTTACCGGCATCGTCCCGTTTGTCGGATCAGCCCTGCCAAACTATG
>DUDC01000261.1:12284-14477 GCA_012959465.1 Planctomycetaceae bacterium | reverse complement strand
AGAAAAGCCCGCGGAGCCGGAGCCGAAGAAGACGGAACCCGAGCCCGAACCGAAGAAGACGGAACCCGAGCCCGAACCGAAGAAGACGGAACCGGAGCCCGAACCGAAGCCGGTGCCGAAACCCGTCAAGCCGCCTTTCGGGAAGATGGCAACCGCAGTCAAACTAACTCCCCCAGAAGAGGGTCCAGTCGTACAGACCATCGGCATGACAGACATCACCGACCCCAGTTCCGTCTTTGCCTCACTTCGGGGCGGCAGCTCAGCCATCCGAGGTGGGGACCGATTTATCATGCAGAATGCCGACATGGGTACGGCGATTGGCAAATGGGAGTTTAACTTGGTGAACCGAGACGATATTCCCACAACGATCGCCACGATGGAATTACAGGGCAGGAAGCTGGTATTTCAGTGGCGTCCGGAAGCCCAAGACTTGAAGATGGCTGGGCAGCTCCACAACTGTGCCATCAGTTTTACCAGCGGTAAATTCTCTCACATTTTGGCTTTGCGCGAGGTCGTCGAGGTACCGGCACCTCAAGTGAATCTCGATCGCGGAATTGTAAGTGTCACTTGGGACCTTCCACTGCCTCCCGACCCGGACGCTATCTACGTCGAACTGGCCGGAGTCACCGGTCCGCTGCCCAATCAAAAGACGGTCCCTCAGCAACCACTCAATGTCACCGGTGATGGTCAATGGATTTTGGTGGGCACACCAAAGAATCCGGTCATGTCGTTTCTGGCGAATTGGACAGTCAAACGTGGCATCGAAGTCGATTTTTCCACTCACCTCTTTCCGGCGAATGGTGTTCCCAGAAAGTCCAACGCGTCGAAGTCGCGACTCAACAAGAAAGTCCTCACTCAAGAACGTATTCGCTGGACACAAGAGTATGCGGGACTAAAAAGAGCGTTGGACACCAAATATAGCGCCGCCGCCCGCAACCAGGTTCCCAAGCCACTCCAAGCCAATTTTGATGCCGAGAAAGCGGTCGTGCAAAGGAGGTACGAACAGGCGCAGACGACCGCGGTCGCCGTGCAAAAACTGGTCGACCTCTACCCGCAGATTCACGAGAAGAGTGGGCTAGAATTTCGCGTCTATCACAACGCAGACCAGACCCAAGTCGATTTATTGCGGACCAGTGGATACGCTGCGGCGAAAAAGAGTATCAAACCAGGCAAGTAGCTAAGTAGCTGCCATCCACTGGACAGGGCCGGCTCACCGTACCCGTGGCAGACAAGCCTCTGGTCAAAAAACTGGCTTTTTTGGCCGAAACTTCTTTCATAGACAGATGGCGTGGCCATTGAAATCCGCTCGAAGATGGGCGTTCGATTTGTCATCAGTTATTTGTCAATTCTCGTTTGTCATTTCGTTTTCGCAGCTTTGACGGATGCGGACTCGAACCAGGTACATCCGTGATTGACTTGGACGGCGAAATCGATCATTGCCGTTGGGGCTTGAAATAAAAAAGGCCGCGTTATACGCGGCCTTTTCTTTTTCAGTTAATAGCGACGTTCGCCGATCGATCTACTCATCAGCTGTTGCGGCTAGTTGTTCCGAGGTCTCTTGTGCAACAGCCGCTTGTTGGGCCGCAGCGGCAGCGACTTGCGGACGCAATCGCTTCTGCACATCGGTTTCCAGGACGCCAAAGATCGCTTCGTGCCGTTGCACGGACATTTGCAGCGCGGCTAGGAGTCTTTTGGCCGTGTAAAAGTTAACAATCACACGTTGACTGACTTTAATCGGGTCCTTCGGAATACCCATCGGTTGGGGATTGAGACCAAAATCAACAATCAGCTCTTCAGGCGACCCCGTCACGCGACAAAAATTGGCATAACAAGCCATGACATTGTCGTCGCAGACTTGAACGCCCTGAGGTTGTGCTTGGGGCTGTTCAGCAACAGCAGCTTCGGGTGCAGTGTCAGTACTCATTCAATCTTTCTCCTTTGCTGTTTTCCAGCGAACCGTTTTGGTGCGGTCCATTCTCGAACCACACAAAATCCCATAATCGCCAAGCGATTGCAACACGAAGTTGCTACTCACCGGCACGCAGACGCTGCGTTCCCTGGCGAAACCAATCATCGATCCAAAAAGTCGCCCGTGAGGGCGTCCATAAAATCCACACAGAGTACGCATCTTTACTATAGGTCGAAATGGAACGTTCTTGCCAAGTAACGATAGAGACGCCGTCCGAGCGTCTG
>DUDC01000261.1:0-12256 GCA_012959465.1 Planctomycetaceae bacterium | reverse complement strand
TCCTCGCATGCCGTGTTGAATGTGGTGGGGCCAGCCTTCGATCGGAGCGCGTGCCGCATAGGACGGGTTCATCGGTTTGGGCATCCCCCGTTCGTCAATCTCTGTATCCAATCCGCCGCCACTCTGTCCGCTCAGCGTCGGTGGAATCGTCTCCAGCGGATTATCGGCGATTTTCACCACTTGACCTTCGTGAGGCTGGTTCGGAAATCCCTCCAACAGCAACTCCACCGTTTGACCATTCTTGATGAAATCGATGAAACCCTGGTCGATCACCATTTCAGCATCGAGTGCGGTGGGATCGCCGATGAGACAAACCAAGTCGGTCGGCACGACGGCGGCACGGTCATTCACGGGATCTAAGAGTGACCCCGACCACTCTGGCAGTCGCCCGTCACCGGGGTTTGAGCTGGGTCTTGGAGGCACTGGCAGAACCGTACCGGCGATGGGAGCGACTATCTCCAGTCCCTTGAGTTCGTCCTGTTTCTCTTTCAACTGCTCGACAAGAGACACCAATGTCTGCTCGGCAAGCCCAACTTGCCCACGAATCAAATTGGCTGCCCTAGATGTGGCATTGATCTGCAGCTCGTGTAGTGTGTCCAACTGAGCCTCTTGTTCGCTAATCTGGCCTTCTAAGCCAATCAGTACAACACGCAAATCGAAACTGTCGATTCGCGCCAAGACTTGGCCGGCTTGAACTTGGTCGCCCGATTTCACCTTCACTTCGGTCAACTGACCGGGCAATTGCGGAACCACCGTCGCCGCATCGCGCGGGACAATGGTAAAGACACAATCAATGTGGTAGGGCAAGGGTACCAAGGTTAGGAACGCGGCTACGGCGCCAAACGTCGATACAGTGATCGCCAAGCGATGTCGCTTCACTTTGTGCATCCTCCCGGGAACGTAAAAGAACTTGACTAGTTTTATCAGCGGCTGCACCACGAGGCCGAACAGACCGATAACTGCCACCACTTGACCGATGACCTTAAGGCCGTACGGTTCCAGAATCTTGTTCATGAAGTACAAGATCGAGAAGACGACAACCCAGCGGTAGAGCACGGCAGCCACAGTGTACATGCCGAAGAAGAACCGATTGTTATCGGGAAGAAACGGATTCTCTGGTTGCTCGATGCCCAAACAGAGATGGCTGAGAAATCGCTTGAGTACCTCACTCGCTTTTTGTCGCAGATTCGGAATCTCGAGCAAGTCCATCATGATGTAGTATCCATCAAATCTCAGCAGCGGATTCCCATTAAAGACGACCGTACTGACCGAGCAGATAAACATCACACTCAATGCCAGATGATTGAGCAGCCCGGGATCGGAAAACCACCAGATGAATGTGGCGAAGGTAGCCAAGACCAATTCGACGTACATTCCTGCTGCACCTATCGCAGCACGGGACCACTTGCTGGGAAGCATCCAAGAATCGGACACATTGCAATACAAACAAGGCGTAAAGACCAGCAGCATCACCCCCATTTCGTGACATTCGCCGCCAAAATACTTACACGACAATCCGTGCCCGAACTCGTGCAGGACCTTCACAATCGCCATGGTTGTGATCATGTAGATCCAGTTATGAGCAGCAAAGAACTGGTGGAATGAAGGCAGCCGAGAGCGGAAGACATCATTGTGTACGGCAACCAAAAGTAGAGCGCAGATGCCCAACAGCATGAAGCAGTAGACTGCAGCCCTAGTGAAAAACCAACGAGTAAATGGGTACAGAAAGTTCAAAATCCGTTCTGGGTCGATGCCTCGATACCGGACAGCGAAGACGTTGGTGAACTTTCCAAGCAACTCTTTCCGTTTCCGCTCGTCGCGGCGTTGCTTCAATTGCCAACCCTGGCCCGTGTCCTCGGTCGTGACCAAGCCGCTGCGATGGAGCATACCAATAAACTGCTGCAGGTCTTGGAAACTGATTTTTTGCGGAGCGTATTCGCGTTCGAATTCTTCCTTGACGTCCTCCAGACTGTTCTGCCCATTGAGCATCTGCAGGATCGCGAATTCCTCTTCGTGAAAACGAAAATAATTGAGTCCAATCGGCTCTTTGACCACCCAGTAGATCTGGCCGCGATAGCGTTGCCGTCGCGATGTGAGATCGGGCCGTGTCCTCAAGCGTATCGCTCGGGCGGTTGTGCTCGTCAAACTGTCGGCTAGCGTTGCCATAGATTTCACAGCGAGTTGGCAGTGGGGAATAGAAACATCAAGCGAGCGAAAAACGACTGCACGTGTCTAGAACTGGCTGTCATCCATGCGGATTTCGACTTTCGCAGCCATCCCCGGTCTGTAAAGAAAATAGACGGCCGAGTCCTTCGTTGACTCGGGTAGAGGAACTCTAACGTTGTCGAACTCGATCCAAATATGGAAGTCCTTACTCGATACTTCTACTTGGCTTGCATAGTCCACCTTGCCAATGACCTTCTCTTTCCTTCCATTGGGAAGAGAGATCGTTATCTCGGCGGTCTTACCAATCAGCTCGTACGGCGCCACGTCGTCCGCCTTCACAAATGCATCGACACGCAGTCGGTCCATCTGGACGACGTTGACGACCGGATCACCTGGCTGAACCCAAGCACCCTCTTCGCCAATCACTTTTTCGATCAGCCCGGCCCAGGGTGCTTTGATTTGTCGTTCGGCCAGCTCATGATTCACCAATGCCAACTGCTGTTCGCGAATCGAAACGGTCAGTTTGGCTACAGCGAAATTGACTTCTTCCACCTTGACTTGCGCGCCGGCCCGCTGCTCCGTTAGTTCCTGCCGTCGCAACTCCGTGCCAGCAATTGCACCGGGTGCTAATGCATTGACGCGAATGGAATCGTCAACTTCGGCTCTGGCAACACCATGTGCAGCCTTTGCTGTTGCGACTTCCACGTCCTCCTCGGCTTGGGCCCGAGCGGCGTTCAATTCACCCTCTGCCGCCAGTTTCCGAATTAGAGTTTCCGCATCGTCGAGTTTGGCCAGTAGAGCACCTTCAACGACAAGCTGGTTTTCCTCTACAAAGATTTCTGAAATGGGTCCGGCCTGACGGGCGGGGACCTGGATGCTGCGAATCGGTTTCACACTTGCCCGTTCAATCACCAGCAAACCTCGGGGCGTATCGGTCTGGTGTCCCGTGATTGTTAGTGTCATTAGGGCGATAGCCAAAGTGTTCATCATTCACTCCTTGATTTCGTGGATTGCACGAAGGGAAGTTGTCGGTCTTGCAGTTTGCGAAATTTGGAAGGGTGCCAATGTTGGGTTGGATTTAGAACATGACGTTGCGCTGAACCCAAGCGCCTACTTCGTGGAACCAGCGGTACGAGAGAGAGCAGGGGCCACAATCAATTTTGGCTTTCACTGTGGCGCCGGGACGTAATGCACCACGTTCGTTGGAAACGGTCGCTGGAGTATCTTCGCCCAAATCGCCACCGATGAGTTTTAGCTTGTCAATTTCAATCCGCATTAGAACGGTCGGACCTTCGTCCCCGTGAATTCGAGTTACGTCATCGATGTAACGCACCGTGCCTTCGAAATCGATGCCAGGATCGGTTTCGAGAATGTAGGTCACGTCGAGCTCTCGGTTGGCCGTTTGAGCAGCCGCCGAAGCTTCCGTGATGTGCCGCATGCGTCCTTCGAGCATGAACAGTTGCAGTTCCCATTCCTTCGACAAATCGGCGATCTCCATAATGATCTGCCCCGGTTCGACACGGCGTCGCTCTAGAGAGCGTTCCACGTCCCAGGCCAACATGACCTGCCCGTCGATCGGGCTGCGAATGATCAACTGCTCTTCTTGCTCCTCGCGAACATTGATTTGCGCTAGCAGAGTTATTTCCTGCTGACGCAATTGGTCAACCTCACCGTTGAGTTGAATGATGTCCTGCGGCGAGAGTCCGTCACCCGTTTTTTGTAGTAGTTTCGAATCGAGACTCTTGGAAGTAACCCTCAATTGTCCTCGTAGCTGAGTCAGCTCTTCCGCTAGTTCGAAGTTCTTCAGTACGATAAGAGGTTGATTGGCGACCACGATCTGTTTATCACGCACCAGAACCTTGTCCACCGAACCACTGACACCAACAAAAACGGCTTTCTTCTCAACCGGTTCGAGCGTCCCTTCCGCCGAGATCATCAGAGACGAGGGAACGAAGAACAACACACCGATCATCACCAGGATGGCAGCGGCAACTGAGAGTGTTTTGGGAAGATTTCGAACTTTGGTGACCACCGACAGGCGGCCGATCGCCTTGAACAGCGGCATCAAGAAGATGTTTCGATGGTCCATCGCATTGGCGATGGCCCGCGCTGAATGCTCGTAGACCAAGTCCACTCGAGGCTCCAAGACCTCCTTCGGCAAGTCCGACTCGATCTGTTCGATAACCAAAGCACCGATCACTTCGTTGGTCTCATTGCTCTCCAGAGCCGCTTCATTGCGATGCCGCTGATCGATACGGTCTTCAGTTGTCTTGGGCCGACGTATCGGCAGAATAACAACCGACTTCGCATAGGATTCGTCGACGTACTTCTCGATCGACTTTTCGATCTGGGGAGGCAGGTCGTCGGTATCGCCGTCGTACCACAGCGGTTCACCAACAGCCGCGACTTTGGACGACAGTTCATTGATAGCGACGACGATGTTCGACCGCGGTTCCACTGTATCCTGGCCGCTGACGGCTTCGACCTTGCAGACTCTTCCCTTTCGCAAGGCAACGCTGACGCGGTCCGTTCCGATAAGGCGTCTCGCCTCATTGGCGACTGTGTAGCACACCTCCCGCAAGTCCAACGAATCATGCGCCAAGCGAGCGAAATGGTCGGCCTGCGCCCAAAGTGAGTGGCGGTCGCTGAACTGCTTGAGCTTGCACGACTTCTGCCACTCGCCGGCCAATTCGACCATCTGGTTGAGAAATCGCTCGTACCCACGTTGCGTCGCTGGTTGCGCATCCGGGCGCTGGAATATCTCCACCACGCCTTCGACTTCGCCATCGACTGTCAATGGTGACGTGACAAGCAAGTAACGTGAAGGATTACCGACGGCAGAATCTCCCTCGCCAGCTACGGCCAATGGGGGAGTTAGGCGAGACTGCTTCGAATGAGCCACATGTTGCAACAATCGCAAATGACGTTCGTCATTTTCCGCGTCTTCACCAAACTGACCGTCACTTACGTTGACCTGATAACGAGGGGTCAAACGACGACCCTCCCCCATCAGCCAAACAGCGCCGCCGACGGCGGCCAACGCTTGAATCACTCGCTCCAGAAAGGCAGGGAAAAACTCATCCGCCTCCATGTCCGTTTTGGCAAGCTGAGAAATCTCACTAACCAAACCGCGTATCTGTTGCTTGGTCTTTTCGATCGTCTCAGAATTGTACGACGATTGTTCCGCCATGTTGTGCCTCGAAAAGAAATGGAGAAAAGGGCTTTGGATCCAGTCAATTTCGATCTATTGTCCGTCTACTCTAAACATATCACTCAAGTCATCCGTGAACGGTTACTCGCTACCTAAACATCAATCTGCCGTGTCCAAGAAGGGGTCTTGCCCCATTTCACGTTGCATCTTCTTTCGTTCTTTTTCGTGGTGCAGCATCACCGACCGGTCGCGGAAGTACTTCTTTTCCACTTTGCGTTGGGCCTGCCGAATCGACTTGGCTGCCGCGGCACTGAGTTCACCGGTGCCGCTTGTTTTCTTCCGCGTCTTCTCTGCGCGGCGTTTGCCGTGCGCCGTTTCCAAGATGTCGTCGTCAATGGAAATATACTGCCGGCACGTTCCGGGGTCTCCTTGGCGACCACAGCGACCGTAAAGCTGTCGGTCAATGCGGGCCGAGTCGTGAAGTTCGGTACAGATCACGTGCAATCCGCCAATGGCACTCACCTCGCGGGGGAGCGTGATGTCCGTTCCACGACCCGCCATGTTTGTCGCCACCGTCACTCGACCCGACTCTCCGGCTCGTGCCACAATCTCCGCCTCGCGGGAAATCTCGTGAGCGTTGAGAACCTCGTGAGCAATTCCAGCCTCATCGAGCAAGCGAGAGAGTGTTTGAGACTTTTCAATCGAGCGAGTTCCGACAAGGACGGGTCGTCCGGCGACGTGAAGGTCGTTTACCTCAGCCACAATGGCATCCCATTTGGCGGCGCTCGCTCCGAACATTCGATCGGGTAAACGTGTTCGAAGGATCTTGCGGTTGGTCGGAATTCGCTGCACAGGAGTCTTGTAGATCTTGCGAAACTCGCGGCTCGAAGTGGCTGCCGTACCGGTCATCCCGGCGAGTTGCTTGTAGCGTAGAAACAGGTCTTGAACAGTAATACGAGCTGCCTGTCCGGTCGGGACGGTAACTTCAACGCCCTCTTTTGCTTCGATCGCCTGGTGAATGCCGTCACGCCACTTCCGCCCCTCGGATTTTCGGCCGGTGAACTCGTCGACAATGACAATCTCGCCGTCATCGATCACGTACTCACGATCTAGTTGAAAGTCGCGGTGAACCTTGATGGCGCGTTCCATGTACAGGTACAAATCCACCAAACCGACTCCTCGCAACACCTCGTCGCGAGGCGTTGTCCTCATCAGACGTCGGCCCTCACTCAGCAATTCAACCTTTTTGGTTTCGTTGTCGTATTCGTAGTCAACTTCTTCTTCAAATGCCTCGCAATGGTCGGCACTCCACTGAAAGGAAGCGATAATCTGTTCCAGAGAGTCGCCCGGTAGGGAGCCGATAATGAGGGGTGTGCGGGCTTCATCGATCAAGATGCTATCCGCTTCGTCAACGAGACAAAAATGAAATCCGCGTTGCACGGGCTGTTCACCGGTGGTGTCCCAACGTTGACTGCTTCCCTGTCCAAGAAACCCGGCCATGTCGTGACCCATGCGACGGAGTAAAAGGCGGTCTCGAAGAAAGTCGAAGCCGAATTCTTTGGCCGTCCCATAAGTAATGTCGCAGTTGTAGGATTGCCGTCGCTGATCGGGTGTGTCCTGGGTCTGAATTACACCCACCGTCAATCCCAACATCTGGTAGACGGGACCCATCGTGTCAGCGTCACGAACGGCCAGGTAGTCGTTGACGGTCGCTAAGTGAGCTCCCTTGCCAGTCAACGCATGAATGTAGAGTGGTAGGGTCGCCGTAAGCGTCTTTCCCTCACCGGTATCCATTTCGGCGATTGCAGAGCGGAACAACGCCACACCACCGAGCATTTGCACGTCGTAATGGCGCAATCCAATCGCACGCTGAGCCGCAACACGCACAAGTGCGTACGCTTCGCCAAGTAGATGTTCTAGTGGTTCGCCCGATTTTGCGCGAAATCGCAATGAGAGACTCTCTTTACGCAATTCGTAGTCATTGAGTTTCTCGTAGCCAACCTCATGCCGCTTCGCAGCCTCCAAGACCTGCGTGGCACCCGACAATGGCGAGCGGCGCAAGAAAGGCAAACCCTTTCTGGTTGACGAGGTCGTAGTTTCGGGTTGATTGCTCAAGGCTAGACTCTACTTCACCGTGTAATTTGCTCCTCCCTGAAGCGTCAATCCATCCTGTTCGCACTGTTGTTTCCTAGAGACTACGTCGCTGGCCGTGATGTTGCCGTTTTGCGTCAAATCCTGGCCATTTCGGCACCTGAGGAGGACGCTTTGGTGATAACGCAAACCACGGGCCAGAGCACGCATCGCGCGCCGGAAAAATCTGTTTTTTTGGAAATCGACTTCTTCGCGCCAAACCCAACAACCAGTCGCCTACCCGCCGACTCACCATGGATTCGGTTTTTCTTTCCGGCATCTGGTCGCTAGAACCGTCAAACACGGCAAGAAAGGCGGTTACCGATCTTTTTTGTTAATCGGCGCATTCCGAAAAGCCGACATTACGCACAGGGCTGATACACGCACATTGCGTTGTTAGTACAAATTCAGTGCTATTGGGCACTCTAGATAGATTAGTGAGACTGTTCCGACTTTGCGGAATTGTTTCGACCATTGGGTCCTGACAGTCGATCCTAGAATACGACTTCGATGAACCAAACCTGAGTCTACGAGCCATTACCATGAAGCTCCGATTACCGTTTGTAGCGATTCTGCTGCTACTCGCCCTGGCTCAAGTGCGCCAGAGTCTTGGACAAGGTCCCGGAGAACAGCCGGTCGTCGGTTCGCCCGTGGTCGCTCCGAGCGCTATCTTGCCAATGAGCGATGGCGTTTCTCCTGTGATGGCCGCGTCGGCGTTCTCGATCGGAGGCCCCATATGGCAACCAGCCGTCGGTGCCGCTGTGTTACCAGCGAGTTTCCTCACGACTTGTAATGATCCGAATTGTACGGATCCAGGCTGTACTGTCCCGAGTGGTGGTGGTTGTACCGATCCCGGCTGCACTGATCTTGGCTGCGGCGGTCAATGCTGCGAGCTGGGGCCACTCGGTCGTTTCACTCAGCGATTTCCTGTATGCGGCACTTGGGGCAGCATCGATTTCCTGCATGTCTGGACCAAGGGTCGTCGTTTGCCAGTGCTGGTGAGTACCAGTCCAGGCGGCTCGCAAATTGCAGATGCCGGTGTTTTGTCTCGAGGTGGCACGGCCCTTTTCGGCGGCAATCGAGTCGGCGAGGGCCTACAGTCGGCCGGACGATTAGACCTCGGGTTCTGGTTCGATGATTGCGAGTCCAACGGTATCGGCGTTCGCTTCTTCGCTGTCGAAGGCGATCGAAGTGGGTTGTTTGCCACATCCGATGGAACGGGAGTCCCGATCTTGGCGACGCCGTATTTCGATTTGAACTCAGCGCAAGACGAGGCAATTGTCGCCGCCTTCCCCGGTATATTCGCGGGCAGTGTGAATGCACGTGCCGAAAACGATATGTTGTCGGCTGAGACATACGCCCGATTCCTGATAGCCCGCAGTGGTTTGGATCGAATCGACTTCATCAGCGGTTACCACTACGCTCGAGTCAGCGACTCGGTGGAGTTAACCTCCAGTACATTAGTCCTGGGGGCGGGTGGCGGTTTCCCGATCGGTACGACCAACGTATTGCACGATTTGTTCGATGTTCGCAATGATTTTCATGGTGGAATATTAGGTTTGACTGGGGAGTTTCATCACCGTTGCTGGACCATGCGAACACTTGCCAAAGTCAGTCTCGGTGACATGCGACACCGCGTTACGGTCGGTGGATCCTCCGTCACGACCGTTCCGCCTCCTCCGGCTGGCGGCACCACCTCGGTATTCCCGGGTGGCATTTTCTCTCAACAGAGCAACATTGGCACTTATTCAGAAAATCAGTTCTCCTACATTCCAGAACTGAATCTCATCGTGGGCTACAAGATCAACACACATGTCGAATTGACGTGTGGCTACAACCTCATCTATTTCCCCCACATGGCATTTGCAGGGGATCAGATGGACACGACGCTCGACCTGACACAGGCCAACGGCGGCCCGGTTGGAGCTCGCCCTCTGCTGACTGGGATCACCGACACCGATTTCTGGGTGCAAGGTGTGTCACTGGGATTGAACTGGACCTACTAGTAGGTCACTTTCGCCGAAAGTGACCCCGCGCCACGCCAATCATCTGCGCAAGAAAACGGCCGAGTCCTTTCGGATCCGGCCGTTTCGCAATTGATCATCGTCGTTGAGCTACACCCAGGCGTCAGATGCGAAAACGGCATCGGACGGGTGATGGTCACTCGGATAGTCGTCAGTGATCTCGTCCAATGCATCCACCTCGACTGGCTCTCCCTCGCCCATCGCGAAGAAGTCGTCGTAGGATCCGTTGAACCGAATCACCGAATCGCCCGAGCTGTTGGACGCTCGGCGGATACGACTATCATCCGTGCTGAAGGTTCTTGTCGTGGAACTGGAGGAAGTGGTCGCCGTCGCCGAAATCACGCCGCCGATCGATGTTTGTAGGCCAGTCACGCCCTCCCAGTTACCCAAAATCATGAACCAGGAGTTGTCGCCTGCTGCCACAATGCCGTCACCGGTGAGACCGATGCCAGCAGTACTTCGATTGTAGATACTCCACAGCGAAGGATGGAGGCCCCGTTCGCCGAACTGGTTACCGGTCGAGTTGAGACCGCCGAGGATGCCGATGTCGAACGAGAACATGTCGGCACCGAGAGTTCCAGAGGACAAGGCCAACGTCTCGACACCGTCCATCCAGCCAGCCGGTTGAGTCTGATTCACCGAGTACGAGCCAGGACGGAGGTTGTCGAACGAGAACAAACCGTCGGCCCCAGTTTTCTGACTGATGATGACCGAATCTCCACGAAAGTCCGTTCCGCTAAGCGTGATCGTGACTCCGCCGAGTCCATATTCGCCGGAATTCCATATCCCATTGCCATCGAAGTCGAAGTAAGAACCGCCTGCAAACGAGCTCGGGACGAAGTCCAGCACGTTAAGACGCAGTTCTCCGGGTGTCGTCAACGGGTCACTCGCACCGTTCGTTGTGCCGTTATCCGTGATCGTGTACCGCAACACATCGTCACCGGTAAAAGTGGGGTTGGGTGGCGTGTATCGAAGAACGCCGCCGTCCAATTCCAATGTACCACCCAGATCTGTAAGAGTAGTCACGTCAGAGACACTGAGCTGCTGATTCGATTCGTTCGCCGGACCGGTACTGTCGTTGCTGAGTAGGTCGGCAATCGAGTAGGTCGTGGTGAAGTTCTTGACGCCGATATCGTCGTCGGTTGTCGACGTGGGCGGATCGTTGACCTCGGTGATCGTTATCGTGATGGTCGCATCCAGGCCCAGTGGATCGGCGACACCGTTGGTCGTTCCATCATCGGTGACCGTGTAGGAAAACGTGTCGGAACCAAAAAAGTTCGGGGCCGGTGTGTAGGTAAAGTTCGTGCCACCAAATTCGACCGTACCACCTTGACCTGTCGCGAATGTACCCGGCGTTACCGTCAAGCTCTGCCCTGACTCGTTTGCCGGCCCGGGCGTATCGTTGCCAAGGAGGTCGCTTAGTGGAAGAGTCACCATTCCGTCTTCTGCTACCGTCGTACTGAGCGGATCGTTGCCGGGCAACGGCGGGTCATTGACCTCGGTGATCGTTACCGTGACGGTCCCAGTTGCGGTCAGTGGATCGGCGACACCGTTGGTCGTTCCATCATCGGTGACCGTGTAAGAGAAAGTGGCCATCCCATTATCGTCAGCAGCCGGTGTGTAGGTAACGGTACCATTGTCGATCACCACAGATCCCAGCCCGGATGTCATTGCAACGGAAGTGACATCCAACGTTTGGCCGCTCTCATTCGCGGGACCCTTCGAATCATCATCGGTGAGCGAACTCTGTGGCAGCACTAACGGTGTATCTTCGGCAGTCGAGAAAGCATCATCGGTCGTCGTTGGCGGATCGTTGACCTCGGTGACAGTGACCACGACGGTCGCCGTTCGTTCCTCGACCGTTGCGGTGGTCGTGTTGGACGTGTCGTTGACGACATAGGTGAACGTGTCTTGACCATTGAAGGCTGTGACGCCATTGGTCGGAGTGTAGAACAGTGTGTCATCGGTGAATACAGTCGGCGTTCCGCCGTCATTTCGCGTGACGACCCCATTGGCCGGTTGTGTGAACGACTCGATTAACAACTGCGAGCCGTCACTTGGTGTGTCGTTTATGAGAACGTCAATAACATTATTGACGCTTTTCTCAACGACTTCCTTCGCGTCCTGGCGAGCTCGCGGGCGGACAGCTGGTTCAACCGTAATGGTGAGTTGGTCCGAGTCGGTAAGCGGTCCAGTCGAACCCGTGTTGCCCAAGTCATTTGTCATGAAGACAAGGTCGACGTCACCGTCTAAATCAAGTGGAGCGGAATACGAGAGACTGTCGAGAGCCGTATTCACGTCAGCCAAAGTGCCTTCCAGCGTGACCTGACTGCTGCCATTTCCCGTCACCGTGACCGGACCCGGCGTCGCAATGTTCAACGTTCCCACCTGGGGACCGTCGGTCGTCGAAATCGACACTTCGCTGCGAATCGTGCCGCCGCCAGCATCCACATCCGAGACGCTAAACGCGTTGCCGCCATTGAATAGTAATACTTCGCCTTCAACCACCGTTTGTGGCGGCGACGGAAGCGAGTTGATGGGTGCATCGTTGACAGGATTCACCGTGATCACGACCGTGTCGATATCCGTCTTCGGACCGCCGTCCCCCGTGTTTCCAAGATCGTTGGTTGTAACCGTCAACGTATCTAAACCATTAAAATCGAGGATCGGGTTATAGATTAACCCGCTCAATCCCGCATTGAGGTTGGTAATTGTCCCTGTCGCTGTGACGCTAGCCGAACCGTCGCCAGTCACCGTCAGTCCGCCGACCGAACCGAGTGTGACC
>DUDC01000260.1:69092-76446 GCA_012959465.1 Planctomycetaceae bacterium | reverse complement strand
CGCCGGATCGGGATTATCCAAGTTGATCGTCGGCGGGATCGTGGAATTTTGAATTGACTTGACACACACGATGGCCTCGATGCCGCCGCTGGCACCGAGCGAATGCCCGAGCTGGCTCTTCGTGCTTGACACGCTCAGCTTGTAGGCGTGGTCCTTAAAAACATGTTTGATCGCCTGTGTTTCGGCCTTGTCGCCGAGGGGTGTGCTCGTCCCGTGCGCGTTGATGTAATCAACCATCTCGGGCTCAACACCAGCATCGTTAAGGGCGTTCAGCATCGCCCGAGCCGCTCCCATGCCTTCCTCGTCAGGTTGAGTGATGTGTCCGGCGTCACCACTCAACCCAAAGCCGAGAATCTCTGCATAGATTTTGGCACCACGCGCTTTGGCATGTTCCAACTCCTCGATTACCAGAATGCCAGCACCCTCGCTGAGTACGAAGCCGTCGCGGTCGATATCGAAAGGTCGACTTGCTTTGGTCGGCGCATCATTACGTCTTGAGAGCGCCTTCATATTCTGAAATCCACTTAGGCCCATCTCAGTGATCGCCGCTTCGGTGCCACCGGTGATCATCACGTCGGCATCGCCGTACTGGATCAACTTTAAGGCATCGCCGATCCCGTTGGTAGCGCTGGCGCACGCCGTTGCGACGGTGTAGTTAGGGCCGCGAACACCGTACCGAATGGAGATGCTTCCACCCGCGGCGTTGAGCATGAGCTTGGGGATGGTCAGTGCCGAAACCCGATCCGGTCCCTTCTCCACCAATCGTCTTACTTGGGTTTCGATCTCGGCGATCCCGCCGACACCGGACCCGAGGACGACCCCACAGCGAAACGATTCTTCTTTTTCGAAGTCGATGCCACAATCATTAACCGCGTCCACGCAAGCCACGACAGCGAATTGCGTGAATCGATCGATTCGTTTTCCCTCTTTGTGATCGATGTACTCGCTGGGATCCCAGTTCTGTACGTCCCCACCGAATTTCACTTTGAAATCCGTGGTATCGAGAATCGAAAGCGAATGGATGCCACTCTCGCCAAGCAGTAGCCGATTCCAAAGATCGTCTACCTGGCACGAGAGCGGGGTGACGACACCTACACCCGTAACGACAACACGCCGAGTCATGCGAGATAATCCAGGCTGGCAGAGTGAAACTATTGTTGCTGCTCGATAAAGTCGATCGCTTGACCGACCGTCTGGAGTTTCTCCGCCGCATCGTCGGGGATCTCCAGATCGAATTCCTCCTCGAGCTCCATGACCAATTCGACTTGGTCGAGCGAGTCGGCACCGAGATCATTGACGAAATTGCTTTCGCGTGTGATTTTGTCTTTTTCAACGCCGAGTTGATCGGCTACGATTTCTGCTACTCGTTCTTCGACGGAGGCCACGGTGCTTCGTCCTTCGGTAAGTTTGTTTCCTCGAATAGCCTGAGTTCACACCCCTCATTGAGGATGTTCACGCTCAGGATAGGTCAACCAATCCAACAAGATAGAGGATTTCAATAAAACAGGTCAAGATCACGAGGGCGGCCTTCGCCCCCGAAACGTCTACTTTCAAGTCATCATTATGTTTTTGGGAGACTAGGCGGTCATGCCTCCATCCACGGTCAGCACGTGTCCAGTGATGTAGGACGCGGCGGAACTAGCTAGGAAAAGCACCGCAGCTGCCACATCTTCGGGCGTTCCAAGCCGATTGGCAGGCACGTTCTTTTTTACCTCCGAAATAATAGCGTCTCCCAGCACTTTGGTCATCTCGCTCTCAATAAAACCGGGTGCGACGGCATTAATGGTCACTTTTCGCTTGGCCAACTCGCGGCTGAGGCTACGGGTCATGCCGATCATTCCCGCCTTTGACGCGGAATAGTTGGTTTGCCCCTTGTTGCCAACCAGTCCCGAGACGCTGGTCATGTTGATAATCCGTCCGTAGCGAGATTGCATCATCAGAATCGATGCGGCTCTGGCGAACAAGAATGTGCCGCGCAGATTAGTGTTGATCACCGCATCCCAGTCCGCGTCGCTCATTCGAACCATCAGACCGTCTTTGGTGATTCCCGCGTTGTTCACCAAGATATGAAGCTGGCCCCATTTTTCGATCACAGCGTCGATGGTCGCCTGCACGCTGGTTCCATCGCATACGTCGCAAGTAAACGCGGCGGCTTCACCGCCTTCGGCCTCAATTTCCTGCACGACCTCGGCCAACTTGTCCACCGATCGGGCGATGCAGGCGACCTTGGCACCATTGCGAGCCAACTCGATGGCACATGCTTTTCCGATGCCCTGCGAGGCGCCGGTCACAATGGCAATTTGGTCACTCAGGTCCGTTTGCAATCCCGAGCCCTTACGTTCTGTCATTTTTTTCGTCCGGTTTGGTTGTGGAACCCATCGACATTTGGATAGGCGTCCCGGTCAATTCGGCTAACAGGGCACTTTTTGGCAGGCGGTCTTACGGTGAATCCGCTTCATGAGGCCGGTCAGCACGCGTCCAGGCCCCAATTCGTAAAAGTCATCGTATTCCTGAGCTAGCAAACCCCGCATCGAGTCCTCCCAAAGGACAGGGCAGACCACCTGTTGGATAAGCAGGCTTCGCAATTCATCGGGATCGTCATGAGGCTGAGCGTCAACATTGCTAATCACCGGAATTCGAGGGGTTCTGATCTCTGCGTCGTCGAGAGCCTCCCGCAATTCATCCAGTGCCGAGTCCATGATCGACGTATGGAACGCGCCTGCCACAGCCAATGGGATGACTTTCATTGCCCCAGCTGCCACGGCTTCCTCCGCCAACCTCTGGCACGCCTCGGTGTCACCGGACACCACCGTATTGCCCGGACAAAGGAAATTGGCGATTTGCAACACTTCGCCCTCGTTGCGTTGTTGGTCGCACAGGTCGGCCAAGGCAGCTGGCTCGAGACCAAGTACGCTCACCATTCCGCTGGGACGCGTATCGGCTGCCCGTTGCATTGCCTCTCCACGTCGCTGCACGACTCGAAGCCCCGTTTCCATATCGAGACCGCCCGCAAAGACCATCGCGGTGTACTCGCCCAAGCTAAGCCCAGCACTCGCCTGGCAACGCTCGACGACATCTGGTGACGTCGCGCGTAGCGACTCGAGAGCCGCCAAGCCACAGACGAACAGAGCCGGTTGGCTGAAGACCGTTGAGTTCAGTTTCTCGGCGGGGCCACTAAAGCACATTTCGGCAAGATCGTAACCGAGAATCCCTTTGGCCATTTCGAACAGATCTCGGACCACCGGTAGACGTTCCACCAGCTCGCTGGCCATTCCGACCGTCTGAGCCCCCTGACCGGGAAACAGAAATGCTGTCTTCGTCACCTTTCAACGTTCCTCCAACATGAGGTCACTGCGGGCTCTGGTCGCCGGAAACAACTCACTTGCCGATAACTTGGCACTTTGCTCGCTGGCGTTCCTCACGCTGAACGTCGACCCCCGTCGATTGTCCGCGGCCCTGGGCTGGCCAATGCCTACGCTGCGGGCTCGCGACCGGTTCGGCCGAAATGGGGCTCGACCCCTCTCGCGTTTCTAGCTGCCCGACTTCGGTTCTACGACCATGCGACCCATGTAGCTGCCGCAAACTGGGCAGATCGTGTGTGTAGGAATCGTCGCATTACATTTCGGGCAATAGCCCAATTGGCGAGGCTTAAGGGCGTCGTGGGCCCGCCGTTTGCCGGTGCGAGAATTGGAGTGTTTTCGTTTAGGGACCGCCATTTGCCTGGCCTCAAGAGTATCGAAGAATGTGCTGGTTTATTGATCGAATGGGTTGAATCTGGTCTCCCACCCGCTCTTCGCCAGTCGGGACCAAGCAGCTAATCGTAAAGTTCACCTGTTAGTGTGTCAACGGCTACCGTGGCGCTGGCGGAACGTTGGGTTTGCGAGAAATAGGTAAGACAGGGCAAGTTTTTTCGCGTGCCGAGTCAATTACTGAGCCTAGCGTAGCTCCCGACTCCATGGTCGCGAAAAAGTGGCGGGACCAGAAGGCGACTTCGAGTCAGACCGACTCGACATGCGGTTCTGATCGGTCATCTCCGCCTTCCTCTTCTTTTTCGCCCACGATGTTCTCCGTCGAGGGCACGGTAGGGCCGAATAGGCCGTCGACGAAATCGTTCACGTTGAATACAGCGAGGTCGGATGGTTGTTCCCCAACACCGACGAATTTAACCGGTATACCGAACTTTTTACGAATGGGAATAATGACACCACCCTTGGCCGTTCCGTCCAATTTCGCCAACACGATTCCCGTACAAGCGGCCGCTTCGCTGAAACCGCTTGCCTGGCTAATCCCGTTTTGCCCGGCCGTTGCGTCGAGCACCAACAGGACCTCATGGGGGCCGCCGGGAATGACCTTGCTGATCACTCGATGGATCTTCTCCAGCTCCTGCATCAGGTTTCGTTGGGTTTGCAATCGTCCCGCCGTATCGACAATGCAGACATCAGCGTGACACTCGATCGTTTTCGTCGCCGCCCGATGCGCGACGCTCGCCGGGTCTCCGCCTTGCTGGCCCGCGACGAATTCGACACCCAGTCGTTCAGCCCAGATCCCGAGCTGTCGCACGGCACCCGCTCGAAACGTATCGCCAGCTCCCAGCACAACAGACTTGCCCTGACTGGTAAATCGATGAGCGAGCTTGGCGATTGAGGTCGTTTTTCCGGCTCCATTAACACCCACAACCATCACAACGGTCGGCCCCGATTCGGCGAATTCAATCGGCTCGCTGGTATCATCATGGCCTAACAACTCGAGGAATTTAGTTTTTACCGCATGCAAAAGTTCGTCCAAGTGGACACGTCGGCCACGAAATTCGCTGGCGATGTAATCGCGAATTTCGGCCGCTGGGCCGGCGCCCATATCGGTTTTGACAAGAATCCCGAACAGTTCATCCGACCAATCATCGACCAGTTGTCCCTCTTTTCGGGTCACCAGATCCCGAATGTCCGTGCGCAATAGTTCGGATGTCTTTTGCAGACCGAGCCGAAACATCGAAAACAGCCCACTTTTCTTTGCGGGTTTTTCCTCGGCCTCTGGTCGATCTTTCGAACGTCCAAACCATGCCATGATGAAACGGGTCCTTTTGGTGTGTTGCCTGATTCGCAGAACCAACTCGTCGAATCACTGAAATTCTCAACTCGCCGACGGCTTAGATCCTTGCTTGGCACCGGACTGGTGTTCTTTCATCAACCGGTCGAGCACGCCGTTGACAAATTGCGGCGATTGTTTTGCGCCGAATCGTTTGGCCAGTTCAACGGCTTCGTTGATGGCAACCTGTCCGGGTGTATTGGTATACACGATTTCGAAGGCACCCAGTCGTAGGACGTTCCGGTCCAAGACGGCCATCCGCGACAATGTCCAGTTCTTCGCCAATTCGGTCAGCCACCCGTCCAATTCTTGTCGGTTGCGTCTCACGCCGCCCACTAGTTCTCGGGCGAATTCGGTCAGATCGGCGTCCTGGCTGAGTCGCTCGGACAGGAATTCGTCGACAACGGCAAGATTTCGAGATGGGTTAACATCGTCGCCGTAAAGAACTTGGAGGGCGACTTCACGTGCGCGACTGCGTCGCGTCATTGCTCTATCCTTCGCATAATCACTGGTTGAATTTCGGCGGCCGCCACGGCTGCCGAATACCTACGTTTGACGTTGCCTGGCGAGACCATCGTAACCGAAAACGAACCGTTTGTTCAGCCACCCCAAAAGGCACTGATTCGGTTAGCGCGTCTATGAACCCGTCAGATTCATGCTCATCAGAAACTCGGCGTTCGACTTGGTTTTTTCCAAGTGGGAAACGAGCAGTTTCATCGACTCGGTTGAACTCATGCCCGCGAGAACTCGGTGAAGAGCACAAACTCGCTTGTATTCTTCCGGGTCCATTAACATCTCCTCGCGTCGAGTACCACTTTTACTGATGTCGATTGCCGGCCAGATCCGTTGGTCGACCAGCTGGCGATCCAGGACAATTTCCAGGTTTCCCGTCCCTTTGAATTCTTCGAAAATCACTTCGTCCATTTTGCTTCCGGTGTCAACCAAGGCGGTCGCGATGATGGTCATTGACCCACCCTCCTCGACTTTCCTCGCCGAACCGAAGAACCGCTTTGGCTGTTGAAGCGCGTTGGCATCCAAACCCCCTGAGAGGATTTTTCCGGACTGTTGGCACTCGGAGTTCCATGCTCGCGCCAAACGAGTGATCGAATCGAGGAAAATGAGCACGTCTTGGCCGAATTCCACCATGCGTTTAGCTTTTTCGATCACCATTTGCGACACCTGCACATGTCGGGACGGCGGCTCGTCAAAGGTGGAACTGATGACCTCGCAGTTGGGGCCCTTCACTTCCCGCTCCATATCCGTAACTTCCTCAGGACGCTCGTCGATCAGCAACATGATCACATAAGTATTGGGGAAGTTGTGCAAGACTGCCCGCGCCATCTTTTGCAATAGAATAGTCTTGCCCGCTCGCGGCGGGCTCACGATGAGCCCTCGTTGACCGAAACCGATCGGCGCGATCAAATCCGTCACTCGAGTTGACATGTCGTTCGGGTCATACTCCATCATGACGCGCGAGTTGGGATGGAGGGGCGTTAGATCGTCGAAGGGAATTCGTTGGGGCGCGATGTTGGGGTCTTGCAGATTGACCGCCTCCACTCGCAACAAGGCGAAGTAGCGTTCGTTTTCCTTTGGCGGACGGATTTGTCCAGAAACGGTCGCCCCCGTTTGCAGGCTGAATCGACGAATTTGACTCGGCGAGACGTAGATGTCATCCGGACAGGAAAGATAGTGATAATCCGGACTGCGAAGAAAGCCAAAACCGTCTGGCAAGATTTCCAGCGTTCCCTCGCCAAACATCAGTCCATTCAGTTTGACTCGTTCCTTCAGTATTTTGAAGATTAGGTCCTGTCGCCTCACACCGACCACGTCTTCGACGTTTTCTTGCCTCGCCGCATCGATCAACTCGGACATGTTCATTTTTTGGAGTTCGGCGATGTGGAGTTGGTCTTGTTTTGTCTCCGTCGTGCTCTCACTGACATCGCCTTCGCCGGTTGCCTCGTCGCCGGTTGCCTCGTCGCCGGTTGCCTCGTCGGTGGTTGCCTCGTCGCCAGTCGCCTTGCTGGAGTTGCTGGGACGTTTGTTAAGTCCCGCCATGACCAGTTCTTCGGCGACCGAAAGCGGTTCTTCCAAGTCGTAATCGGAAACGGGGGGCAGATCTGTCGATGTCGGTTTCTGACCGGACGACTTCATGCGTTGGCGGAGGGGATCTGAACGATCGGGCATATTGGAACTCCTCAAAACGCCATTGGTGGGATGAGGGGCGTTTCAGAAAAGCGGAAAGAAAAGGGGGAGGGGAGGGGGGTTTGTGTTG
>DUDC01000260.1:46118-69082 GCA_012959465.1 Planctomycetaceae bacterium | reverse complement strand
AAGGGGAAGGGGGAGGGGAAAGAAAAGGGGAAGGGGGAGGTGGAGGGGGAGGGGGTTTTGTGTTGAAAGAGCTGTGTTCCGGCGGACCCGGCTATTGTATCCCAATTAGGACCGGCTAGCAGCCTATTTTATCAGGTGTTTTGCGGTTTTCGGCAGCTTGTCAGGCGATGCCAGGGCCGCAGTCCTAAAAAAACCGGTCGGAACGACGGCAAATCGGGATGGTCTCTATTTCAATCGCCGATATTCCAGTCGTCCCAACACTTCGTCAACGTCGCGTGCAGCGTCGTCAAGTCCGCGTGATTCTCAATCACACGATCGGCCGCAGCCTGTTTGCGTTCAACATCCCACTGCCGAGCCTCTCGCCGTTTTAGTTCACCTGCATCCCAGCCTCGCTCAGCGGCACGAGCACGCCGCTGGTCCAGGGGAGCGTCGACAAAGATCACGCAGTCACAGAGTTTCTGCCAGTTGCGCTCAAACAACAAGGGCACATCCAGAATCGCAACGCGCGTCTCCACAACCCGTAGTTGTTCCAGCACGTTTTCGATCTTCGTTCGCACCAGAGGGTGAAGTAGAGCTTCCAGCCAATTCAATTCTTCGCTGCCAGTCGCGCCGAATACCCGTTTGGCGATTTCCGATCGAATCGGACGGTCGGCATCATCGACGATGCCACTGCCCCATCGATCGGTGAGCTTGCCGACGACCTCTGGCCGCAACAGAACTTCGTGTGCGATTGCATCGGCATCGATGACCACTGCCCCGCGAGACTCCATGAAACGGGCTACGGCACTCTTTCCGCTGGCGATGCCGCCAGATAGTCCGATGATTTTCAATTTCCGACTCCGATGTTTGTTCGCGACCGGTGCATGTGCTTTTGCACCTAAAGTCGTGACGAAAACCGTGTAGCCTTGCAAGCGGTTCGTGCTTGTATTGCCGTAGCCTTAAATCCTCACACACGATTGTTTGGCGGCGTGTGGTCACTTTCGGCAAAAGTGACCTACTAGCATGCTCCCCAGTCTGGACCAGACTGCACATCCACCTTCAATGCCACTTTTAGCTCCGCCGCGTCCGTCATTTCCTGCTGCACCAACTTTTTCAAAGTCGCCAGTTCGTGTTCCGGTGATTCGAATACCAGTTCATCGTGGATTTGTAGCAGCATCCGGGACTCCAGCTTCTCTTCGCGCAGTCGGCGGTCAACACGAAGCATGGCGACTTTGATCAGGTCGGCCGCGGAGCCTTGAATCACGGTATTGATTGCGATTCGTTCGGCAAGTGTGCGGAACCGCAAGTTCTTGCGGCGCGATGGGTCACGAACGCCTTCAATGTGGCGTTTCCGGCCGAGGATAGTGGTCACGAATCCGGACTTGCGGCATCCCTCCAGAACCTCTTCCATGAAAGCATCGACTGCTTGGTACCGTTCAAAATACGCGTCGATAAATTCTCCGGCTTCATATTTATCGATTCCCAATGCCCTGGCCAAACCAAAGGGAGTTTGGCCGTAGATCACGCCGAAGTTAACCGCTTTGGCTTTGCTCCGCATTTCCTTGTCGACGTCGTCAATCGGCACGCCGTACACTTCACTTGCCACGCGGGCATGAACGTCTTGGTCCTGTTCAAAGGCTTCCAAGAGTGCGGCATCGCCACAAAAATGGGCGAGCACTCGTAATTCGATCTGTGAGTAGTCCGCCGACAGCAACTGCCAACCGTCATAACCGGCGCGGAATGCAGCTCGTATTTGTCGGCCCTCGGTTGTTCGCACGGGAATGTTCTGCAGATTTGGGTCTTTGGAGCTTAGCCGTCCGGTGGCCGCCACGTCCTGTTTGAACGACGTGTGCACGCGGCCCGTCTCCGGGTGAACCAACGACTGCAGGGCCTCAACGTAGGTACTCTTTAATTTGGCGAACTGCCGATACTCAAGTACTCGTGCGGGTAGCTCGTGCTGAACAGCCAATTCCTGTAGCACGTCCGCGTCCGTGCTGGGGCCCGTCTTGCGAGTCTGTTTGACGATCGGCAAGCCCAACGTCTCGAACAGAATCTTGGCTAGCTGACGCGGAGAATCGATATTGAACAGTTCTCCACCGGCCAACACGTAGATCTGCTGCTCCAAGGTGTCCAGACGTTGAGAAAAACGAGAATCCAACTCGCTCAAGTGATTGGTATCGACCCGAATTCCCACGTGCTCCATCCTGGCTAGCACGTCAATCAACGGCAGCTCCAGTGTTTCGAACAACTCGGTCAGCCCGGCCGATTCTAGATGCCCGCGGAGCAAGGGCGTTAGCCTCATTGGAACGTCGGCATCTTCGCATGCATATGCCGTCACCACGTCGACCGGCACCTCATCCATCAGTCTTTGTTGCTTGCCGCTGCCGATTAGCTCCTTGATTTTGACGGTACTGTGATGCAGGTAACGGCGGGAAAGATCGTCCATGTCGTGAATTCGTTCACCCGGCGACAGCAGATAATCTGCGACCATCGTATCGAAACTCACCCCTTTGACCTCCACGCCGTGAGTCTTTAGCACGATTAAGTCGTACTTGATGTTCTGCCCGATCTTCTTGATCGTCGACGATTCAAATACCGGACGCAGCAGATTTGCGACCAGAGTCCAGTCAAGCACCGGATCACCCTGCGGAGCTCGCAGCGGAATGTAGTAAGCCTTTTGAGGTTGCCAACAGATGGAGATACCAACGAGAGCTGCCCAGCGTGGGTTCGTGTGCGTCGTTTCGGTGTCGAAAACAAATTGTTGTTGTTGTGAAAGTTTTTCGACCAACTGCTTTAGCTGGTCGATGTCGCGGATCGTCTGGTAGTCGGCCTCCCAGACAGCTTCTACGGGTGGCGCGGTCATGGCCGAAATTCGATCGCCCAATCTGCGAAATCCAAACTCGCGAGACAGTGACTCGACGTCGTCGCGGGCGACGCCGCCCAACGTACCGTCCTCCCAATGAATCTCGATCGGGGCTGAATCATCCAATCGAACCAGTTCACGGCTCATCAACGCTTGGTCACGGTACTTGATGAGGTTCTCGCTGCGTTTCTTGCCCGATACTTGGTCTGCGTTGTCCAGCACACCTTCCAAGGTGCCGAATCGTCCCAACAGCTCACGAGCCATTTTGGGGCCGATCAAGGGCACGCCCGGCACATCGTCGACCGCATCGCCGACAAGGGCCTGGAAATCGACCACCTGCTCCGGTCGAACCCCCCAATCCTGCTCCAATTCCTCGGCAGCGAAGTAAAGTTCTTTGCGGATGTTGAAGATGCGGACATTGGGCCCGATCAGTTGCCGACAATCCTTGTCGTTCGTGACCAATACGCAATGCCCACCCGAGTCCGAGACCGTCCGGGCCACCGTTGCCAGGATATCGTCAGCTTCGAAACCTGGCAGAATGAGACTGCCGACTCCCAAAGCGTCCAGCATGCGGTGAATACACGGAATCTGCACTTGGAGGTCCTCGGGCATCGAGTCCCGGCTCTGTTTGTACCCTGGGAAGATCTCGTTGCGAAAAGTGACCTCGGAGTGATCGAAGGCGCAAAAAAGGAGGTCGGGGGAGTGCTTTTCAATCAGGTCGAGAACATCGCGAATGAATCCATGAATCGCACCGACCGGCTGGCCAGCAGGACCCGACATGTCCGGCATGGCGTGAAAGACCTGGTAGATCAGGCCGTGAGCGTCCACGACGAGGACCGTTTTACCGTCGAGTTCCGAAGGAGGAAGTCGTTCTTCTCGTTTTGGCCCCGAAAGCGGGGGCTTTGCATCCATTGGTTCGCTTATAGCCGCTCGGCGATCGGATCGCTTCACCGCAGGTACAGCCGGAGGCGGTTCTTCGAATCCGGTCAGCATCGCTTGTCTTGTCCGCTTCTTCGCCATCATGCCCTCCCGGGATGTGGACTTAGGATTCGAAGGCTGAAAATTCCCATTCGCCTTTTGCCGGTCCTCTTCGGGTTTGAAAACTGAGCCATGCCCTTGCTGGCTGTCGCCAGCTAAGGATATGATCCGCGTATACTAAAACACAAGCGGCCCCTTCATAGAACGAGAAGAGAACCCCTATGAGTCATGAAGTCAGCGACGCGGATTTCGCCGGATTGGTTTTGGGAGCGGTGGCAGCTGCACTGGTAGGGGCCGTTTTGGGCGCCGCCGTTTGGTTGTTCCTCAGCGATTGGGCATTTTGGGGCAGCATCGTCGGCGGTTCGATTATCGGTGGGGGTGTGGGAATCGTTGTTGGCATTGCAACGGCTTGGAACGGGTCGGCAATTCAAAGTGGTGACTACAAGACGGATGCAACACCTTTATGGGGCGTCGTGCCGAGTGTAATGATCGGCCTCGGTGTGGGCCCTATTGTAGGGGGGGCTGCCGCAATGATCTGCTGCTGGGGTGGGTATACCATCACGATTTTCGGTCATGGACTTCTCATGGGCCTCATTATTGGTCCGATCGCCGGCGTGCTGGCTTGGGAATTAGCCTACTACGGGCAGGCTCTCGTAAACGGCGCCGCATCCGACGCGCACTAAACCGGTGAGGCCGTAATCGTAGTGTAAGAGCCCAGCTTGCGATGGATGCGGGTGACGGTGAACTGGTGGTCGCCGTCTGAATTGTCAGAACCGCTAGAATGCGACCGGAAACCGCGGGGATTGATAGCCCACGGCCCGCTCCGCTGGAATTTGTTGACAGCTACCAGCCCTGTATTTAGACTCAAGCTAGCTCTTTCATAGCAAAACCATTGCGCACGTATGGGCCCATTCGGGTCATCTATACCACCCAACTGTTTGGGCTCTGCGTACCACAGTCGCTTTAGATACATAAGGAGTCGTCCCCCGATGGCACGCTCAGACACACGATTGCACATTGCGTTGATCGCATTCATTCTTCTCACGATCATGTTTTCGGTGTTCGCATTCCTTTTTTATCGGCAGGCATCAGACAACATGGCACGTGCCGATTCGGCTGAAGATCAGGCGCTAGCGGCGAAGCAGGCAATGGGTGTCGCCATGAATGAAGCCAATTTCGTCCGAGCGATGCTCGGCGAAAGCGAGTTGGGGATGGAAGCGGTGATGTCGACCTATGTGCCAGAGGGCGCCATGCTTACCCTCAAAACACAATTCGATCAGGACATGCAGGAGTTGGGCGAAGGGCTTCCCGAAGGGGAGTTGAACTATCCGGCGATCGCCAGGCACTTGGTTGGGAAAATCAAAGAGGCCAACGAACAACAAATTGCCGTGAACGCCCAGACTGCGACGACTTTGCAAGAACAGGCTGATCAGGTGACTGCCAGCAAGGCGGCGGAAGATCGTGCCAATACGGAACTGGAATCGGCTAAGGCCGCTTATGCGACGGAGGTGGCAAAACACGAAGAGGATCGAAAACAGCTGACAGCACAGATTGATAACCTCGACAAAGAGAAACTGAAGTTGAGCAAGGAAAAGGAAGACATTTCACAACTTGCCGTTGAAACAGAAGAACGTCTGCAGGCGGACATCGAGAGGCTCGATAACCAAATCGAAAACGTCAGCACGGAATTGGTCAAGATCACACGTCCCAACTTCGAAGTGCCCGATGGCAAGATCGTATCGGTTAATCAAAAGACAGGTCGGGTTTGGCTCAATCTCGGCTCCGCGGACGGGCTTCGACGGCAGACAAGTTTCAGCGTTTACCCGAGCGATACTATTGGTGTTGGCGATCCCGACGATTTGAAAGTCAAAGTCAAGGCGGGCATCGTGGTCACGGAAGTACTCGGCAAGCATTTCGCCGTGGCGCGTATTACCGACCCGAAGATCGCCAATCCGATCCACACTGGCGACATCATTTACTCGCCGATTTTTCATCCTGGACGAACGATCCACGTCGCAATCTCGGGGGTCATCGACCTCAATGGAGACGGCCGTTCGGACCTCGACCTTGTGCAAAATCTGATCAAGAGCAGCGGCGGCAAAGTTGACGTAGTCCTTCGAGAAGATGGGACAACTGTCGGTGATGGAATTACTACTAAGACGCGATTCTTGGTTGTCGGCGATGAGCCGGAGATTGTGAGTGGCGGCGGCGGCACATCCTACATCGAAGCGTACTCATCGCTAGAGACGGAAGCCAAGCGAAATGGCGCGTTGAAGATCAAAGTCGACGACCTATTGAATTTCATGGGCTGGAGTTCGGAGGTTCGCATCGTCAGCTTGGGTAAAGGTGGCAGCCCGGCCGCGGACTCGGCCGGAGCGTTGGAGGCTCCCGCACGTGGCGACGACGGATCGGCCTTCTAGTCGAGTTGACTCGCTACGACGGCTCTGTGTCGTCGGTGAACAGCTTGGCCTTGAGTCTGTCGTAATCTGCGCCCAGTCCTTTGCGCATGAATTGGCGGTCCCAGACATCCGGTGTTAGGAACAGCGATGCCGGGTGAGAGAAACCGTTTTCGTCGGCGAGCCGAAGAAGACGTTTTGTGAGGGGCTTTCCGAGTTTGTGTTGGTCGCAGATTTCGTAGAACAAGGCGACGGAGGACCGTTTTCGCCAACGCTGAATGCAGTAGATGGCAAATACAGCAAACGCCGCGAGGCCACTGAAGGCCGCGAACGAAAGCAAACTGTCCGTTCCGAGTGATGGGCTTCGAAACTCGCGGCCCATTTCTCTGTATTGCGAGATCAGGATCTGATTCGCTAAACAAACTCCGTCTTCTCGTGAGCCAACGCGTAGAGCGACGCCTCGGCCGCCTCTTGGACCGCTCCATCAACGCGTCGCGAAGAGCCCGCTTGGCCTGTTGGCTGCTCGACATTGCCAGTGCCTTCGCTGCCTCGATCCGTACCCCTTGGTCATCATCCGACAATCGCCCGATGATCTCATTGTCGACATCGGCAACCGCGTTCATCGCGATCGTCATCTGCAAGGCGCGCAGACGCTTGATCCGACTGCGGCTTATCAACTCGTCCTTTAGCTTTCGAATGCAATCGGGAGCTGCGGTACGGACCAGTCTGCTACCACAGACGACCGATCTGTGGCTAAAATGATCACTAACGCTGTAACCGGAAGTGGTGCAGCTCTGGACTGCGTTCCCGAAAAAAACACCTGGTCGAGCGAATCTCTATCAAAAGGACCCTACCCCATGAGACACACCTTCCTCTTATTTGCACTCGTTGTAGTGTCGCCGTTCACGGTCGCTGTTGGTGATGAAAGCGATTTTCAGTCAATTTTTGACGGTAAGACCTTAAAAGGCTGGGAAGGTAATTTGGATTTTTGGTCTGTTCAGGACGGTGCGATCACAGGTCAAACAACGCCGGAGAAAAAGCTGTCCAAGAACACTTTCCTCATTTGGAAGGGAGAGACGGCAGATTTTGAACTGCGTCTCAAATTCCGTATCGAAAATGGCAACTCGGGGATTCAGTATCGAAGTGAACACCAAGGTGATTACGTCGTCAAAGGGTACCAAGCCGATATTGATGCCAAAATGCGATTCATGGGCATCCTTTACGAGGAACGAGGGCGCGGTATTCTCGCCGAACGAGGTAACAAGGTCGAAATCAGTGCCAGCGGCGAAAAGAAGACCGTTGGCAAAGCTGGCGACGGCCAAGCCCTTTTGGACTCATACAAGAACGAGGACTGGAACGATTACGTGATCATCGCCAAGGGAAATATGCTGACCCAGAAAATCAACGGCCACACGTCAATCGTTGTCGTCGACCATCAAAAGGACAAGCGGGCGATGAAGGGGATCTTGGCGTTGCAAGCACACGTAGGTCCTCCGATGATCGTGCAGTTCAAGGATATCCAGATCAAGCATTTATCCCAGGTGAAGTGATCTGATGGCGGGCCAAATGCCCCGTTCGTTGCAAGGCATGCGGATTTGAGCCGAAGGCGCTAGCCTCGGTTTTTTTCCAACTCACGCGAGAACTCGCCAAGACCCGACGCTAACGCGTTCGGCTCAAGAGCGGAGCGAGAAAGTCATGCGATTGTTGAATGGCGGCAGGTGCCATGTGGCTGTGTCGACTGAGTTCTACATGCAGTCCACCCTGATAACCCGCACCTTGGAGGGCCTCTAGGATCGGTGGAAATCGCATTTCTCCGTCGCCAAACATCAGATGTTCGTGCTTGCCAGCCCGCATGTCTTCGATATGAACATTGACGATGCGATCGCTCCAGCGGTGGACGTAATCGGCAATTGGTACTTCCCCGAGGCAGTAGAGGTGCCCCACGTCCAGAGTGAGTTGCAGCAATGGGTGATCGAGCCATTGCAGCAGTCGTTCGAAGTCAGCCAGGCTCTCGATGAACATGCCTGGTTCCGGCTCGAAACCAATGGGCATGTTGGCGACTTCGGCCCGCTCCAACACCAAATTCAAGCCTTCGGTCAACCGTTCGAGTCCCGTTTCGTCGTCGAGTTGATCGTCGTTGGTTCCAGACCAAAGCGACACACAGTCGCTTTCAAGCAGTCGAGCCAATTCGATGCAATGCGAAAGAAACTCGATTCGTTGCCATCGATCGTCGGACTGACTTGCCATCAGCGTTGGCCAGTGCTTCCGCGCGGGATCGAGTAAGAACCGAGCCCCGGTTTCGATCACAGAACTCATTTCGTGTCGATGAAGGGCGTCGCGAATTTGTTCGGTTTGTCGCGGCCAATCGCTTTGCATCGGATTGAGCGTCGCTTGGTCCACCGTGATGGCCACACTGCGATAACCGACGCTCGCTAGCAGTTCGATGGCCTGTACAGGATCGTGGTGCGCCAGGCCATTCGTGTTGTATCCCAGCCGCATATCGCCAATGCCTCTCCGCTGGAAGTCTTGTTGAAAGCTGTCGCCCGAGTAGCCGAGTCGAACTCGCTGACGTGGCGTCTTGCCGCCAATATCATGAATTTAGTACCCGAGGCTATCGCCTGTGGCCCGCAGAAGTCAAGTCGAGTAAATCCAAGTCCCTAAAATGATAGTCGGTATAAGAAGTAACAGGATTGCAATCGCGAAATACCAGGGGGCGACCATCAGTGTGATCCCCGCATCGAATACGATCAACGAGAAAATACCTTGCTTGATAACCGCCTGCACCTTGCCCGGCGCTGGGTTGGCGATTGCGATCGCTGCCCGCCGGGCGACGGGAATTGCCAAGATCAGGATCAAAAGAAAGAACTGCGATTCGCTGCCCAGGAACCACTTCCTTTCACCTTGACTCCATTCTGGGAAGAGCATCAACAACGAGATCCCGACCAGCATGTGTAGCAGTGCGAAAGAGAGTCGACCTCGGTGGCTTGCTTCCGCGGCTTCCGTGCGGGCAAACCATGTGATCCCGGCGATGTAAACGCCGATTCCACCGGCGATCATTATTTTGTCGGTGGCTATGCCGTGTTCGCTAACGAAACCGAAGTCATCAGCCACGCAGAATACCGCCAGAATGTTCAACATGCGGCAGGCACCCATCATGTACGGCCCGGCGACGGTACGTTTTCCACCGGCGTCGTAGATGTAGATCGTGGCGGCGAGGCAGCCCACGAAAATTGCCGCACTGATCACGTTGCCACCTTGTAGCCAGATTGCAATCGGCGCAGCGACCATGCCCGCAGCAAGCATGGAAATGCCGAGTTGTTTGGCGGTCTGCCGATCGATGCGACCTGCCGGTAGAGGCCGATCGGGCCTCTCCTTCAAGTCCTGCTCAAAGTCGAACGTGTCGTTCAGCACCATTCCGGACGTGTAGAGCAGACTGGTCGCCAGAATAAGTAGTAGGAACGCTGCGACGTTGGGGACGTCGACGGAGGCCACCGCGAAGGCCATGGACGTATCCGCGATGGCTGTGAAGACATTCGGCAATCGGAAAAGCCGCAGGTAGTCCATGACGCTTCCCCGCGGACGATCGTTTTCGGTCGACATTTCTTAGGTTCCATCGCCGTCAAGGTGTAAAAAACTGCGGTTGGTCAGCGTCATGTTTTTGACCCTTGCTAAAGGTCGAGTTGCAATTTCTGTGTCTCGGGTTGTGTCACTGTTAGCTACTAGCACTGCGGTAGCTTCGCAACGCCGCTTTGAAAATCAGCCGGCTTACAAACAAACTCATTCCCGTCGCAAAAAGGGCGAAACCAGCCAGCGGCCATTTCCAGGTGTCCTGCGATTGGAGAGGATCAGCGAGCAACCTGGCCGGCACGTTGACAACGACCAGAACAGGAATCACGAAAGTGAACAGCACAAACAACGGTAATCCCCAACTTCGGGCGTAAATCTCCATGGGATACCGCGAAAAATTTGTGATGTAAAACCAAAAGTTGTACAGCGACTGGTTTCGTCCCAACCAAATACTAGTTGCCGCCAGTGAGATCATGACGCTGTACAGGATTGCAGCCCCGCAGCCCAAATAGAAGATGTACAACACGATCGTAAGCGGTGACAGAACTAGCGGAGTCGGGCTTCTCGACGCCAGTTGGCTGAGACTATAGATCAGAACCCCTAGGCCCATGAAACCGTTCGTAAGCGACGACCATTCGACTTTTTGGAAGGAGATGAGAAACTGTGTGTCGATCGGTTTGAGCAAGGCGAAGTCGAGGTTTCCTGTTCGGATTAACTCACTGAACTCCTGGGCATTCGGCATGCAAAACGTCTGGATCAGACTGTTGATCAGCCACGTCGTTGCCAAGAACACGAAGTACTCGTACTTCCCCCACCCGCTGTCGGCGCCAATGGAGCCCGTGTAGCTAAAGACGATCTCGAAGAAGCCGTAATTCATGGCGGACCATGATACCGACGAAATACACTGGATCAGAAAGTTGACTCGGAACGTCATGTCTCGCACCAGACTATTTCTGGCGAACGTACAGAGTACTCTCCAATATGACGGATGAGTTGCTGTCATGTTACCCACCATATCCGCTATAGCGCCGTAACCCGGCGGCGTACATGGCCCGACACATCACCATGAAGAAGACCAACCAGCCCGCCTCAATCCACAGTCCACGGATAAGGTCGTCACCTTTGACCGTCTCCAAACAGATGGCGGCGGGAAAATAGGCGAGATATTTCAGGGGTAACATGTCCACGATTGTTCGATAGGACAATCGCCCGATGATCTCATTGTCGGGGAGCATGGTCAAAGGGAACATGTGCCCCGAGAGAAAGAAACTCAATAGCATGTAAACGAATAGCAGTGAGCTGACTTCCAAGAACCAGAAACCGATCATCCCGATCGCCGTTTCGAGAAAGAAACCGATCAGGAAACCCATGATCAATGAGGCCAAAAATGCCATCCACGTAGTCCAGGGCAGCGAGACCGAATCGAAGTAGCCGCCCCACCAACACAAGGTGAAGACGATCAGAAACGGTCCAAAGGCAACGGAGTAATAGGCGATTTTATGCGCGATTCGATTGAGCAGCAAAAAGCCGACAAGGTCGACAGGTTGGATGATGAATTTCTTGATTTCGCCGTTGCGGATTTGTAACGCGATGCCGGACGCCAGACCCGGCATGCTGGAAAAGGCCCGGCTGAGCATCGTGAGCAGGTAATAGGCCACCATGTCGTGAAAACTAAAACCTTCGATCTCCGGGTGTTCGGTTTCTTGCTCAGCACCAATTGTCTCGAAAATTGTCCACCAGAGAAAAATCTGGGTAATGATGGGCAAGAATCGCATCAGCGTGCCCAGCGCGAAGTCGCCCCGGTAGACCATGCGTTCTTCGAGTGCGATTCTCAGGATCGTCCACCATCTCAATGCTCGACTGTAGAGAAGACGCTCCATCAAGCCTGCACCTCGGTTGGGAACGGGTCCGAGGCATCGTCCGAACCCTTGTTGCTAACCTGAGTAAAAAAGTCGGCAATGACGTCTTCAAGTGGAGGGTCCTCGACGGCGACATCGTCGAGCAAGAAACGATCCAAGATCAAACTCAACGTTGCCGAGATCCGTTCGCGTTCAATACGGAGCCGCACGCGTGGCGCTTCAACCGACAGGACTTCGCCATAATCGCGAAGTTTTTCGGCTTGAGTGCCGTCGTTCAGCAAGACCGTCACGATCTTGTGACTACTAAACCGATCGACAATGCCAGCGAGAGAATCATCGTATTTGATCTCACCGTCCGCCATGATCACAACGCGTTTGCAAAGCGCCGCGATATCCTTCATGTAATGGCTCGTCAGCAGGATGGTGGTCTTCCGCTCTTCCTGATAGTAGCGCAGGAAACGTTGGATATTATGTTGCGCCACCACATCCAGTCCAATCGTGGGCTCATCCAGAAACAAGACCTCCGGCGAGTGCAGCAGAGCCGCACACAATTCCATTTTCATCCGTTCGCCAAGCGAAAGTTCACGCACCGGTTGCCCGAGGAGATCACGTACCGCCAAGAGATCGGTAAGTTCATCGAGCGTGTCTTGAAACTGTTTTGTTTCGATGCGGTAGATTTGCTGGTGAAGCCGAAATGATTCCTGGGCGGGCAGATCCCACCACAATTGGTTCTTCTGTCCCATGACCAGTGCGAATCGACGACGGTAATCGTTGTCGCGATTCCAGGGAACAAACCCCAGTACTCGGGCTTTGCCTGAGGTTGGATTGATGACGCCTGAAAGGAGCTTGAGAGTGGTCGTTTTGCCAGCCCCATTGGGACCCAGGAAAGCGACGAATTCACCGGCCTCGACTTGCAAGTCAATCCCGCGAACGGCGCGGACGTCGCGGTATTCTCGGTGAAATAAACCGCGCACGGAGGCCCAAAGCCCCTCCTTCTTCTGGTAGACGCGATACGATTTCTCGAGTGCTTCAATTTCGATGACCGACATGGCATTCGTATTATAGAGGGAGATGTAGAGAAGGGGAGAAGGGGAGAAGGGGAGTCTGTCTCGACTCGGCGTTCTAAAGTCGGCGCCGTTTCAGTAGGATGTTGACGGACTGATCTCTGTTGAGCTAAGAGCGAGACAAGAATTGAACGCGATTCGCATTGGATTGGGATACGACATACACCGATTGGCAGCGGGTGGTCCGTTGAGACTGGGTGGCGTCGAGCTCGAATACGACAAACACGCCGTCGGGCATAGTGATGCTGACGTCTTGTTGCATGCCGTGACCGATGCCCTGTTGGGAGCGGTAAACTTGGGGGACATTGGAGAGATGTTTCCCAACACGGCCGTCGAGAACCGCAATCGCAATTCAGGAGAAATGTTGACTATTGCTTGGCAACGTGTCCAAGAACGCGGCTTTCAGATCGCGAACCTCGACTGTGTTGTCCACGCGCAAGCGGCGAAGATCTTGCCGGCCCGAGCAGCCATTCAGGAGCGTATAGCCGAGTTGCTTCAAGTGCCTTGCGATGCCATCAGCGTCAAAGGAAAGACGGGCGAGGAAGTCGGGCCCATCGGTCGCGAGGAGGCGATATCGGCACAGTGTGTCGCCCTTTTGGTCGCCGAGAAATCTGGTTTCTTGGCCGGTGAAGACGTCCCATAACCATCGTCATCGTGGACCCGTTTCGAAAACAACCGAGGAGAACCAATGGCCATGGACGGACCATCGCCCGCGAGCGTTCCTAAACCGGCGCCGAAGATCGTTGGCATCGACCCGGGATTGCGCGTCACGGGATACAGCGTTCTTGCCATTCAAAGCTCGGGCATTAGTATTCATGAGGCGGGGGTTATCCGTGTCAATCCTAAACAGTCTCTCGCCGCGCGGCTATCGGAGCTGTTCGACGGCATTCAAGAGGTGCTGGACGTCGAGTGTATAACGGAGGTAGCTATTGAACAGCTCTTTTCGCACTACGCGCGACCGAAGACCGCAATCTTGATGGGGCATGCTCGGGGCGTAATCTGTTTGGCCGCCGCTCGCCGCGGGGTCAACGTAACCGACTACGAACCCACCCGCGTTAAACGCCTGCTCACCGGCTCGGGCCGCGCTAGCAAGGCGCAGATACAGGCGGCCGTTTGTCGCGAATTCGGCTTGGTGCATCCTCCCGAACCGCATGATGTCGCGGACGCTATGGCCATTGCGTTATGTCACTACCACGCGCAAAAAGGGGAGGGGATTCTCCACGACTGATCAGTTGACCCTCCGACATAAACTTTGCGATTTCAATTCTCCGGACAAGGATTTGCACTTTGATTTGCCGCATTCAGGGAACTTTGGTTTCCGTTCAAAATGAGCAAGCCGTTATCGAGATTGGCCCATTACAACACCTAGTCATGATTCCCGACTTTGTCAGGCGTCGATTGCAGTCATCGATCGGCGACAAGGTGACTCTGCATACGATCGAGTACTTGGAGGGAAACCCAGCACAGGGTCGTTTGACACCCAGAATGGTCGGTTTTCAGCACGAGGCGGAGCGAGCGTTTTTTGAGTCATTTTGTTCGGTTGACGGTGTCGGCGCGAAGAAAGCACTTCGTGCAATGGTGCGGCCCGTGCAGGACATCGCTGTGGATATCGAACAAAAGGACTCCAAGTCGCTGGCAACTCTGCCGGGAATCGGGCCGGCAACGGCCGACCGAATCGTCGCCAAGTTGAGTCGTAAAATGTCGCGATTCGCATTGATCGTCACACCAGATGTGGACGATGCAGTCGTCGATCGTGATGTGGTGAAGGACACCTTTGAAGCATTGCTCGTTCTCGGGCATTCGGAGACTGAAGCGAGGCGTTTGATCGATGGGGCGCTGGCGACAAAGAAGCGCGTCAAGGACGTTGAAGGAATGTTACAGGCCATCTATGAAAACCGAGCTGAAGCCTAGAAGTTTGCCGAAGAGTTCGTAACTCGATGCGTAAGCGAGGACGGGCAATTCGCGTCATCCCTCGTTGACGCTTCGGGTTGCCTCGTCGGGTCCAAACCCTACTTTTTAATCGTGACAAACGACTAGTGGTTACCTGACGCTGCCGAATCTCTGTTAGCCACCACAAATTGAAAATTCACAGAGCACGGTCCATAATCCGACAAGCTGTCATTTTACCGGATGTGACGAGGAGGCCCGACAATCTATGGCCGAAATTGAATATATCGAATCCGGTCCGGCTGTTGACGCTGAATTGGTGATTGACGAAGACGTTGCCTCACCTCACGGTGAACCCTGTGATTCATGCGGCGCACCTGTGGAAGCGGGAGACCGTTTTTGTGGTGCTTGTGGCGCGACCAGTCGTGATGCGCCGCCCAAGGAATCGGCAGAACAGGCGGTCGATCGTTTTCTCCGCTGCGAGAATTGCAGTTCCGAGATTCGCGTCGATCCAGACCAGCGAAGTTATAGCTGTCCTTTTTGCGAATCGACGGTAGTGGTCGAGTTTTCCCCGGATCTTACCACCAAGCAACGCCCGGAGTTTGTCATCGGCTTTGCGTTGAACCCAACCGAGGCCGAAGGAAAGTTTCGTCAATGGCTTGCCAAAGGGGCCTGGTACCGTCCAAAAGATCTCCGTACCGTGGCCATCGCCGAGAAGTTGAGAGGTGTCTACATTCCGTTTTGGAGTTTTTCGATGCTCGCCGAATCCGATTGGCAGGCGGACATTGGCGAGTACTGGTATCGCACCGAAACCTACACGACCCGCGACTCAAACGGCAAGACGGTGACCAGGACTCGTCGCGTGCGAGAAACCGAATGGTGGCCGTGCCGCGGACGCCACCATCGTTATCACAGTGGATATTTAGTCTCTGGTAGCACTGGCCTTCCCCAGCAATATGCCGACCGTATCATGCCGTTCCAACTGCCGGCCTTAAAACGGTACGAACCGTTCTACCTGGCAGGCTGGTTGAGCGAGGAATATTCTGTGTCCCGTGATGATGCTCTCGGCAGGTGCCAGCAGGAATTCTACCGACGCGAACAACAGCATGTGGCAGCTTTTGTTCCGGGCGATACGCATCGCCGGCTCTCGTTGCAGACTTCGTTCAGCGCAATTCAATCCGATTTGTGTTTATTGCCGGTCTATCTGTTGACCTACACCTATCGACAGAAGAACTACCGGTTTTATATCAACGGACAAACGGGAAAAATTGCTGGCGACAAGCCGGTTTCCTGGTCGCGGGTTGGTCGCTGGGTTTTGGTGGTGGTGGCGGGCCTGGCCTGTATCGCCGGACTGATTGCCTTGATTGGAAACTTCCTTGGTTGAGCAAACACGGATGCCCCGATGAGCGACCTACTTGCAAAATGCTCGGTCTGCCAGGCCTTTATCGATGAAGAGGACTTGTTCTGTGCCAATTGTGGTGCCGAGGCGCCGCATGATGAGACTGTCTTGGCAACTCCGACGACTTTGGTAACGCTTGGCTTTGAATGCCAGGGTTGTGGCGCTTCGATGAACTACGACGCTGATGCCCAGACGCTTCGGTGTCCATTTTGTGGCTCGGCCGGAATCCAAACTCAATCCACAAAACGCACGCTGGCAGCAAAGTTCATTACACCGTTTGCCATCAGTCACGATGAAGCATCGACTATTCTGAAGCGGTGGATGGGGAATGGATTCTTCCGCCCGAACGATCTGGTTCAAACGGCTAGTGTCGAGAAGATGACGGGCGTCTACGTTCCCTATTGGGTGTTCCGGGCGTCGACCAAGACGTACTGGACTGGCGATTCGTCGGCGACACCGATTGGGGCACGCGGCGACTGGTATCCATTATTCGGTTCCGTCAACTCTAGTTACTCGGGGCTACTTATCGGCGCCAGCAAGGCATTGACACTTGGCGAGACCAGGGCGCTTTGCCCGTTTGACATGGCAGCGCAGGTGGTTGCCGAGGACTTTGATAAAGGAACGACCCTCAGCGAACAGTTTCGCGTACCTCGGAAGTACGCCCGTCCGCTTGCTCGACAAGGCCTCGAGGAATTGGAACGGAAGAAGTGCGCGAGCCTGATCCGCGGTCGCTCGAGAAATGTGAAAGTCAATGTTCGACTGCAAGGACTGCGCAGCGAACCAGTATTATTACCGATTTGGATCATCGCATTTCGATATCGAGAAGAACTTTACCGATTCGTCATCAATGGCCAGACGGGAAAGTCGACCGGGAAGGCGCCGTTCTCCTACGCCAAACTCTTCGTGCTTTTCGCCATCGTCCTCGGCGTCACACTTGGTATCGGCGGTTTGGTGGGTCTCGTCCGCGTTCTGACCAGTGGTTGAAGCACTCGGCGAAGACTGCGTTGGACTAAAACAGCCTCGGCTGTCCGAACCCATCGAACTGGTCGTGGGGGATGCCCAAGTGTTGATAGGCTCGATCGGTGAGCACCCGGCCCCGCGGCGATCGGACGACCCAGCCGCTGCGGAGCAAGAACGGCTCGACGTCATCCTCCAAGGTATCGCTGGAGATGTTCATCGTGTGCCCGATCGCTTCGATGCCGGCCGGTCCGCCGTTGAAGACGTTGACTAACGTGGTCAGGTATTTTCGATCCATGGGCCCCAGTCCCGCCTGGTCGATCCCGTACATTTTCAGTGCCGCCTCCGCCACCTCAACTGAAATACGTCCATCCGCTTTGCTTGACGCGAAGTCGCGGACCCAACGCAAACGGTTGTTTGCGACTCGGGGTGTACCTCGACTGCGAGAGGCGATCAGTTCAGCCGCCGGGTCGTCTATTTCGACCGACAATTTTTGTGCGCTGCGGTGGACGATCCGCGTCATTTCACTCAACTCGTAGAAATCGACATGTTCGCGAATCTGGAATCGGTCCCGCAACGGCCCGCTCAGTAGGCCCGCACGAGTGGTCGCCCCAATCAGCGTAAACGGCTTCAATGGCATGTTGACGGTGCGGGCACCAATGCCTTCGCCAATCAGGATGTCCAGGCGAAAGTCCTCCATCGCCGAATAAAGGTACTCTTCGGCCGGCTTGGCAAGGCGATGGATTTCGTCGATGAACAGCGTCGAATTTTCGCCGGCGTTCGTCAGGTACGGGACCAAATCGCTTGGTTTTTTCAGGAGCGGACCGGACGTTAGCTGAAGATCAGATCTCATTTCGGCGGGAATACAAGTCGCCAAAGTCGTTTTGCCAAGTCCAGGAGGACCGTCCAGTAGAATGTGTCCCAGGGGTTCGCCTCGTTTTTGGGCAGCAGCAATCGCGATCCGCAGCCGGTCGACCACATCTTGCTGGCCGATGACCTCTGCAAGTGTCTTTGGACGGAGGCTGACGTTGTGCTCATCATCGCCGCCAGAGGTCGGCTGCAAGACTGTTTCCTTGACCATCGGCTCACCCTTGCTGCGGAGTTGATTTGCCCCTATTGAAGGCGAAATCCGGTATTTCAAATTGGCCAGGCGCGGGAAAAAACTGACCGCTGCCATCGTTCACAGTCGACCGACTCACTGTACAAGCGTCAACTGATTAGGCCGCCCGTTATACCAGAATCGGACGCATTTCGTAACTTGAACCCAACGATAGAAGCCACGGCGGTTGCCGTGGCTTCCTGAGTCTTGCTAGTTTTCTTGCTGCGTGTGCGACTAACCGGTCGCCGAGGCCGCTTGATTACCCTCGGCCTGGTCGTGTTCGCGGATGATCTGAGTTAGGTGGTCCACGCCATCCTGCTCTTCCTTCAGGATGTCTTCCAGGAACACCACCAAGGCTCGATCGCCTAGCTCCTCGGCCATGCCGATCGCTTCGGTGTATATTTCAACCGCTTTCGATTCAAATGCCAGCCCCATATCGAGGAGTTCTTTGACGCAGGTCGACTGCTGAATCTGGTTGCGTTCGACACTCGGGATTCCTCCCATCGCCGAAATCTTGTCCCCCACCAACTTGGCGTGGACAAAGGACTCGTCAGCACTGCCAATGAACATTGTTGAATACACCTCGCGCCAAAGTCCCCCGACGACAAACCCGGCTTGGGCATACTGTGCAACGCCCGTCCATTCGTGCCTGATTGCCTCATTGAGTTTTTCGATGACGGTTGACTTGTCCATTAAATCTCTCTCCATACGTGGCAGATTGGTCTTCATGTTTCGTTTGAATAGGCAGCTGCCCCCAGCTAGTGCCGAGTGCCGTGGTATCATATCCCCTTATCAAATTCTGTCCATATCGATGTAAGTTATTTTGTAGTAAATATTTGCGAGCATTTTTCCTGACACCAATTCTCAAGACAAGATGGGCGTCGTCACGGTCGATAGGACTCGGTGGCGATTCCAAATGCATGGGTTGCGCACCACTTCGCCGGCGTTTCCCGAGTCTGAAAACCAACCTTGGTTGACCTCCTACGCCTCAACGATTAGTGTAGTGTAACTGAGACTTGTTCTCAGTTGGGCTGTTGCGGTTCGCTAAACGGACGGTTTTGATGATGCACACGATTCCAATGTACGCTCAGTTCGAGACGATCCTCGGCGTCCTGCCTGGAGCGACGGACCGGGACCGTGTTCTGATCATCAAGGAAGTGACACCAGTTCGCGGAGTGAAGTTAGAGCTTCGCCAGCAGACATTTGGCGAAGGCGTTGGTTGGTTCACTCAGGTCACCCTGCCGTTGACGCCAGACCAGGCATCTGAATTGCGGTGTGTCCTTTCTTTGGTCACCGAAACGAAGAGCGTCGCTCAGCGAGCGGCTGAACGCGGTCTAGCTCTCGTACCTTAGTCGCGACGCGATAGACTGAGCGAGCAAAGTCGCTCCCGTTCGCGAGACATCTCCCAGCAGTCCACCACCTCGGTTCCTCAGCGATTGCATGCGCGATTCGTTAGCAGCTTGCACTTTCGGTGGGCATGCAGGGGTTTTGAGGATTTTAATTCAGAAAGGCAGTTTTCTTTAAGTCGTTTCCAAATTTGATTTTGCACCTTGAGTGTTCGCTTTGTCTGAGGTTGCTGGCACGGCGATTGCAATATTAGCTTTCCGCATGGTTTGCTGGCCTACCGGTCCGGGGAACTTGCGAATGGCAGAATTTTTATTGCAGTCGGCCCTCCGACGTCGGCTGCGTTCGACCTAGGCAACAGCAAGTAAAGGTAGCACGAGATGAAACGACTTAGATGGGCACGGATAGCTCCAGCAGCGCTGGGGTTAGTCTTAGGGATGACGGCAGTGGCTTCGGCCGAGGACGCGCTGACAGCCGAGAGTGTGTTGGGGGACGTGGACACTTTGTGGACATGTATCGCAGCGTTTTTTGTGTTCTTCATGCAGGCCGGTTTTTGCATGGTTGAGTGTGGATTCACCCGCGCCAAGAACGCCTGCAACATTGTGATGAAGAACGCCATGGACTTGGCATTTGGTTCGATTGCCTTCTGGATGGTTGGTTTCGGCCTGATGTTCGGTGCGACCCAAGGGTTCTTTGGCACGACGGGGTTTTTCTACGGCAATGAAGACACGACGTCCTTCAACTGGGCGTTCTTGATTTTTCAGACCGTGTTTTGCGCTACAGCGGCGACCATCGTCAGTGGTGCTGTTGCTGAGCGAACGAAATTCACTGGCTACATCTTGTACACATTGGCGATCACGATCATCGTCTACCCGATCTTTGGTTGCTGGGCCTGGAATGGCCTGATGAGCGACGGCGGATGGTTGGAAGGCAAGGGGTTCTACGACTTTGCAGGTTCAACGGTCGTCCATTCGATCGGTGGTTGGGCAGCTTTAGCCGGTGCGATTGTCGTTGGCCCCCGTCTCGGGAAATACTCGAAGGACGGACGGATCAACGCGATTCCTGGGCACAACATACCGATGGCTGCCCTCGGCGTCTTTATCCTCTGGCTCGGCTGGTTCGGGTTTAATCCGGGAAGCACGACGGCAGTTGGCGGCGGCAGCTTTGCGAAGATCTGTGTCACAACCAACTTGTCGGCCGCCGGTGGTGCTTGTACGGCGATGCTCGTCTCCTGGGGGTTGTTTAAGAAACCGGACACCTCATTCACCCTCAACGGTGCACTTGCCGGTTTGGTCGCAATCACAGCGGGTTGCGATGTCATGTCTCCCACGATGGCCCTACTGACCGGCTGCATCGGTGGTGCGGTGGTGGTTTTCTCGGTTCTGGCTTTTGATCGAATCAAGATTGATGATCCAGTCGGTGCGATCTCGGTACACGGCGTCTGTGGCGCCTGGGGTACTCTCGCCGTCGGCCTCTTCTCGAGCGAAGCCGGTTTGCATCAGTTCGGTATTCAAGCGTTAGGTGTTGCCGCGGGATTCCTGTGGGCCTTCCCAGTCAGCTTGCTCATCTTCCTCGCGATCAAGCACACGGTCGGATTGCGAGTGAGTGAAGAAGAAGAGATGGCCGGTTTGGACATCAGCGAACACGGGATGCACGCCTACCCGGCGAACATTATTGCGGACGGTGCGCTCGGCACTCTCCCGGCCGCGCCATCTCCAACGAATGTCAAAACAAGTGCCGAAGGCGAATAGTCTCAAAAGCGAGCCGCTCACCGCTCTCAACGGGTGAACGGCTCGCATTATTTTCTACTGTGATTTTGGCTCTTGCCTGGGCCAGAAGGGCGCCCCACTGCCCGTGCAACGTGTCCGCCTGATTTGTGCGAGCCGGGGCGCCCCTTCCTTTGCGCCAGCAGCCAACAATCCCCACCGGCCCTGTCCCGGTTGGCGGCGCGATGCCTTAGCCCACTACTGGTGGTCGACCAAACAAGAGCAACACTAATCATTCGCAATTCACGATCGATAATCGAGTCTAGTGCATGCACCAGCTGGCCGTCGCAACGACGTGCCGGACTGAACGGACGTGTGTGGTGCGATGAGACGAGACGAGGCGGGTCGAGGCTATTGTCAGAGATAACAGCAGTGGCACTACGTGACCCTGTCGCCTACATTAGGCGGGTGTTGCCCGTCTAATTCTCGGTTGATCGCGATGCCAAGTGTTTTGTACCCCATGCAGTTTCGCCCACATTTCAAAGAGTACATGTGGGGCGGTCGCAAGCTGGGAGACGTTTTGGGAAAGCCACTGGGTAACGGCACCAGCTATGCGGAGAGTTGGGAGGTCGTCGACCACGGCGAGGACCAGAGTGTTGTTGATAACGGGCCCTTGGCTGGGCGGACGCTTCATTCGCTGGTTGAGGAGTTTGGTCAGCCCCTGTTGGGATCAACGGCTTCGCAGTTCCCGCTCTTGCTAAAGTACCTCGACGCGCAACAGAATCTCTCCCTACAGGTGCACCCGGACGACGACCATGCGGCGATGTTGACGCCACCAGATCGAGGGAAGACTGAGGCTTGGGTAGTGCTGCACGCCGACCCGAATAGCGTCATTTACGCCGGTTTGAAACGCGGTTTTGATCGAGCGGCATTTGATCGTGAATTACAGCGAGGCACCGGCCACCTCTGCGTGCATCAGATACACCCTGAGGTTGGCGACTGCATTTTTATACCTGCTGGCGTAGTTCACGCGATCGGTGCTGGCTTGCTAATTGCCGAGATCCAGCAGGCCAGCAACACCACTTTTCGGCTGTTCGACTGGAACCGAGTGGGTGCCGACGGTCAACCTCGACCATTGCATCTCGAGCAGGGACTGATGGTAACCGACTACGGTCGCGGTCCTGTGGAAAAGCAAGTCGCGCATCCAACGGATCGCGACCACGTCGAGCGGCTGGTAGTTTGCAACAAATTTGTGCTCGACCGTTGGACAACTTCCTTCTCACACGACTTTCCCTGTGATGGCCGTTTTCATATGCTGACCGTTGTTCAGGGGGCAGTGCGGATAGAACATCCTCTGATGAGCGATCCACTGGGGCGAGGCTCGACAGTTCTTATCCCAGCGGAACGCGAAACACTGGCCTTGGACGCCATCGAACCGACAATCATGCTGGACATGTACTTACCGGGTGGGCCATGATACCGTTCCGATTGATATGACGAGCACTCGTTTTCTCGTCAGGTGAGTTGAGGCATGCCTACCTGCTAACCCGAGTTTTCATTCTCATGAAATTGATCATCGCACTGATTCAGCCAAGCAAATTGGAAGCGGTCCAGAACGCTCTGATCGAAGTTGAGGTCTTTCGACTGACCGTAATGGATTGTCAGGGATTCGGTCGACAAAAGGGACAGCGCGACGTCTATCGAGGTCACGAGATATCCGTGAACTTGCTGCGAAAAGTCCAGCTGCAGATCGCGGTAAATGACGAATTCGTCGAACCGGGAAAACTGCTTCTGGCGCAGCAGGCTGGCCCGGATGTGCTCCGATTAAAAGTACGCGTTCAGGATATTTCGGCAACAATTTTGCAG
>DUDC01000260.1:11470-46108 GCA_012959465.1 Planctomycetaceae bacterium | reverse complement strand
GTCGAACCGACCGTCAACGCGATTATCAAGGGCGGCCGAAGTGGCGACATGGGGGAGATTGGTGACGGGAAGATCTTCATCTTGCCGATGGACGATTGCGTTCGAATTCGGACTGGCGAGCGAGGTTCTGAAGCAATTTAACGCTCGACGCTCGATGTTGGACACATGCCGTCACCGCGTACGCGGCGACCATCCAAACCGCCGTTGACGTAATCCACAGGCACAGGCCTGTGCCTACATGCCTTCGCGGCCTTCGCCGCGAGATGGAACAACGGCTGACCGCAGCCTGGCGCCCAAATCCTTACTGCGACCACCAGCTATCCGCCAACCAACGATTGCGGACAGGTTCTGGATGGGGTTGGTCGAATTCACGTGGCCGGCCGCCGACGATTTCAGGTCCGAGGTCATGGTCGGGGTACGGATCGTGAATGGTCGCGTGGTATCGCTGATAGGTGGTGCTGCCAGGCGGAGAAAAAACTCGAGGGCGATGCATGCACCCGAGCGAGACAGCAAGGACAACAGCCAATACGGCGACTGAGAGAGTGCTGTTTTTCATCCGTGAAGACCTCATTCGGAACGGCGTGGGCGAGGATTATAGGAACCGTACGTCGACAGCGACAGGTCAGTTCATTGCGACCTCAGTGACCATCGTCCACGACGTACAGCGGGCTTCAGTTGATTCGTCGTAACTCCTTTCAACCTTGCGGGTAAGGAAAACCTGAGCGAGACCTGGAGCGGACTGTGCCGTATGGGATATTTGGGAAAGACACCCGCTCGGCCCGCAACGACCGGGGTTTCCCCCAACCGGTCGTGGGGGGCCCGAGACATTCCCTGGCTTCCCTGGATTGCTCGGCGTGTTACAATAGTCCTTACCGCGGTGGACGTACTTCGGTACGTCACCGGGTATCTGGTGCGGCAGCTTCCCCCCGCAAGCACGTTTGGCCTGCGTTCCGATCCAGGCAATCTCTGTCTTGACGTGTTTGACGTACCCGTTTCCTAGCGAGGGATAACTATGTCTAAAGTTCCTAACGAGGACTTTTTTTCCAATACGACAATGAGTTTTGGTGAACACCTTGAGGAATTGCGCAAGGTGCTCGCCCGAGCCGTCATTGGGCTAGTTGTCGGCTTCTTAATAGGGTTGGTGATCGCCAATCATGTGGTTGCTTTCGTTCAGACTCCGTTGAAGGCTGGTTTGACTCGCTATTACGCCAAAAAAGATATCGATACGCTCATAGCCAAATTCGGCGAAGACGAGGTCAAAGGCGTCACGGATTACATCGAGAAATCAGCGTACACGTTTGATTTTCTGTACGTCGAGCGAGAACAGATGCAGCGGCTTACCAACCAATTCAAGGTGTGTGAGGAATTCGAGCGACTCTGGATCGCCGGCGAGCGCCCACAAATCGAGGAATTCCTGCAAGCCGACCTGACGACGGCGGTCCGCTCGGAGCTCATCAAAGCGTTGGTGATGATCGACATGAAGCACCGCAAGGACAGTGGTGAGAAACCGTCTCTTGCGGATTACGCAGAGCAGTTTCCGGACGAGACACAATTTCAAGAATCAGACGCTGAGATGGACGGTTCGACCGTCGAATTGAGCAAGCCCAAGACCGACGAGATGGTGAAGATTCGCGTATGGCGACCTATCAAGACGAAAGTGTCGGCGTTGAACGTGCAGGAAGCGTTCATGATCTGGCTGAAAGCAGGATTCGTTTCGGGTGTCATCATTTCGAGCCCATGGGTTTTCTTTCAAATATGGTCCTTTGTGGCCGCCGGTCTCTACCCACACGAGCAGAAACACGTTTACATCTACTTGCCGATGAGCTTATTTTTGTTCCTTGCTGGCGCCTCGCTGGCGTTCTTTTTCGTGTTTGAACCGGTTATCGACTTCCTGTTCACGTTTAACCAGCGGATGAAGATCGATCCGGATCCGCGAATTAGCGAGTGGATTAGTTTTGTGTTGTTCTTGCCGTTGGGATTTGGCATTGCATTTCAGTTGCCGTTGGTGATGTTGTTCCTCAATCGACTGGGGATGTTCACTGTCCAGACTTATCTAAAAAGTTGGCGAACGGCTGTCCTGTTTATTTTCGTATTGTCGATGTTTCTGACCCCGTCAGACCCGATTAGCATGCTTATGATGGCCGTGCCATTGACGTGTCTTTACTTCTTCGGGATCCTGCTTTGCATCTACATGCCACGTGTTAAGAGTCCATTCGCAGAAGGAAGCGACGTCCAATGAGTTCCAAAGCCCACAGAGCGGACGGTGATCGACTGCAAAAAGTGCTGGCATCAGCCGGACTCGGTAGCCGTCGTGACTGCGAGGAGTTAATTCTCACGGGCCGCGTCGAGGTCGATGGCGAAGTCGTGACGGAACTGGGGGTGCGTGTCGACCCTTCCAAGCAGACGATACGATACGACGGTGAAGTGCTAAAGGTAGCTAGACCAGCCTATTGGGTCGTCCACAAACCGCCGGGGATCGTCTGCACGAATTACGATCCAGCTGGACGTACTCGCGTGGTCGATCTTGTCCCAAGTGATCAACGACTATTCACCGTCGGTCGGTTGGACCGCAGTAGTTCTGGGTTGATCCTGGTGACGAATGACGGAGACCTTGCCAACCAACTGGCACATCCGCGATACGGTGTGGACAAGACCTATTTGGTGACGGTTGCCGGCCGTCCCGAACACAAGCAATTGCAGGTCCTGGTCGAGGGCGTCCGATTGTCCGAAGGCGTCGCCAAGGTGGAATCGGTGCGCATTAAACGCCGCAAGCCCATGTCGACGGAATTAGAAATCGTTCTGCGGGAAGGTAAGAATCGAGAGATTCGTCGCATCCTAGCCAAGCTCGGTTATAAAGTGATGACGTTACATCGGATTGCCATTGGCTGGCTTCGACTATCGGACTTGGCCGCCGGGGAGAGCCGCCGCCTCAACGATGCCGAGTTGCGGAAGTTGCGTGGCATGACTGGTGACAAACGGACCATAGCCAGGGGCACCAAAGGCAAACGAACCAAAGGCCGCAGCGGAAAGTCACGTCGACACAGTGAGGTAAAAGGCGGGCAACGACCGTCGAAGAGGAGTGGAAAACCAACCATGGGGACCGAGGCAACACGGCCTCGCAGTTTGCCCGAAACGGGCCAACGACAGGGTAGCGTGCTCTCTTTCGACGACACGGAATTCTCGTCTGCGGGCGAGGCACCGCCGGCAGGTCCCGTCAAGAATCACGCTCCTAAGAAACGCCGACCCAAGTCGAGCGATATGAAAAAGACAACACAAAAAACGACACGAAAAACGACACGAAGGGCCACACGGAAGAAACGGCAATGACCTCAGAGGGAATCTGCTACGCGGACAATGCGTGCCATCAGGCGGTAGAAATTGTCCGTCACGAGGAAGTCGGCCGCAGTACTCGGTTGCTGGCGGTGCGTTGTCCGGAGATTGCCAAACGCATTCTCCCGGGACAGTTCGTGATGCTCCGCCCACATGGCATCTACGACCCACTTATCGGCCGGCCACTCGCTCTCTTCGACGTTTGGTACGAGGGGGGCGAGCCCGCGGGAATCGAGGTTGTCTATCTGGTCAAGGGCAAGCTGACTAGCTGGCTTGCAGAGCAGGCTATAGGCCAAACTGTAGAGATTTGGGGGCCATTGGGGAACGGATTTGATCCCCAGCCCACGGATCATCTTGTTCTGGTGGCGGGAGGCATTGGCCAAACGCCATTTCTAGCAGTTGCCAAAGAACGGCTCGGGATCGCGACGTTTGGTTTACCCAACCGGAACGCCTCGAATGTCAGCCGAATCACTCTCTGTTATGGAGCGCGCACGGCTGATTATCATGCTGGAGTCGACCGTTTCCAAGAAGTGGGAATCGATGTTCAATTGGCCACCGATGACGGCACAGCCGGTCATCACGGTCTAGTGACTACGCTGCTCGAAAAAGTGCTGGCAGGTGAACCCAAAGCACCGCGAACCCAGATATTGACGTGCGGCCCTGAGCGGATGATGGAAGCGGTGGCGGGCGTCGCAGCGGAATTTGATCTGCCCTGTCAGGTCTCTCTGGAAACACCCATGGCCTGTGGGATCGGCATTTGCTTTACATGCGTCGCTGCAATTGCGACAAAAGACGGCTGGGATTACCGTCGCACCTGCATCGAGGGCCCCGTGTTCAACGCTGTTGACGTTGTTTGGGATACGACAAAATAGCGTCGCAGTGGTTTGGTAACCATGCATCGCAAGCTGAGAGCTGACGCCCTAGCTGGCGGCAGCGGCGGCCTTGGTGCGTGTGATTAAGGCTTGAAGCCGAGACTTCGTGCGGGCAGCCGTATTCCGGTGGATCATGTTCTGAGCGCCGGCGCGATCGATTTGTTTCGCAGCCAATCGGAATTCGGCCTCGGCCTTTTCGGTATCGCCCGCTTCGATCGCTTCCCGAATCTTACGAATCTGCGTACGCATCGCACCCTTGGCGGCACGATTACGCAAGCGACGAACTTCGTTCTGTTTATGACGCTTTTTGGAACTAGTCGTGTTTGGCATAACAGCTTTTAAATCAACAGGTTACGTGAGTTTCTATTTCGTCGCCCGGCGGCGATATAGCTCGTCTGCGGCATAGAGGATCCACCTTTATTATGGATTTGACTCGCTTTGTCCAGTCCCGATCACAATTTCGACCCTCCGTTGCAAGTCAAATGCGATTTGAGCCGTAGGCGCTAGCCTCGGGTTCTTCAACATTACGAAACACTGGCGAAGCCCAATAGTGTCCGGTAAATTGAAAAACTGGCGATTCGTGCTTGTTTTGCTGGCTCGCCAAGATGTTAAAGAAATGACGGCAGCCACTGTAAGACACTGGCGAAGCCAGTGTCACACATTAAGTGCGATGAGGGCGGAAGAAATCAGGCCTCTCCCATCGCCTCCGCCAGTCGGCGGTGGCGGGATGCAATCTTGTCTCGAAGGGATTGGGGTATCGCATCGTCGCAGGCGGCCCCGGCCGAAGTGTAGCAGCGAATTGCCTCGTCAAAATTCCGCTCTAACTGGTGACATTCACCTTCTTCCAAACTGGCTTCGGCGAAGCCGGCCTGGCTGGCGGTCACCTCCCGGAGGATACCGATTGCTTCGGCTGGTTTTCCCAACTTGCGGAGGACACGTCCGAGTTCCACCTTCCAGCAGGCTTCGGCCGGATATCGAAGGACGCGGGCGTTGTAGACCTCTAGGGCGACCCGATGGCGGTTTGCACTGTAGTCGTCGATCAGTTCTGACGTGGCGGGTGAGGGAGAGCAAGCATGGAGATTTTCAGCCGTTGCGAGCCGGTAATCTGCCTGTTCCAGTTGTAGGGTTTCGGCCAGGTCTTGGATGGGAAGGTAGCCTGTGGACAGCGAGTTGGCGTGCGCGACCAGCTCATGTGCCGACTCAAAATCACCGTTGTCGGCTGCCGATCGCGCCATTTTCAGGCAGGTGTCGGCATCCTGCGGCAACTCGCGTGCGACTACCGATGATTTGGACGGATTCGTTTGACCACCCGCGTGACCGGCGAGTAGTTCGTGCATTTGCAGGGCTTCCGGATCGCGTTCGCTCATTTCCAGTACTCGTTTCCAACACTCACGAGCCGTGGTGAATCTCCCGGACCAGGCAAGCGTGCGCGCGTATTGGCGGTGCGCCTGTAGAGAGTCTCTTCGGTCCTCAAGGGCATTGCGCAGGTACCGTAGGGACGCGTCGAGGTACCCGTACCGTTGGCCGGCGGCCGCCATTGTCATCAGCACATCCGCGTTCCAGGGATTTCGCGCTAGCATTGCCGGGCCACAGCGGAGGACTTCCGCCGGATCATCTTTTCGTTTTGCATTTTTCCAACGCCGGTACTCACCGTCAAACCAACGCCGCTGACGAGCTGGCGGCTCCGGTTGCAATCGTTCGATGGCCTGAAGAAATGCATCGACGTAAATTCGATTCTTCGGGTCGTGTTCCAGGCAGTATTGGAAACGCCGCACGGCCTCGAGCGCCTTGTTCGGCTCATTGGCGAGGATCCGCCGTGCCAGTTCGAACAGATGTTGCAACTCCTGCCGACGGGATCTTGATATCTGGTGCTCGACGCAGAACTCGAATTCGTAACGGGTTTCCTCGCGACTCGCTTCATCGGGCATTGGGAAACTCACTTCACGGCCGTCGCCAGGATTGCGTCGACCACTCCCTTGGTGTTGTACTCGGATGCTTCCACCGCCACCGTGTGATTCAAAGACTCAAGAGTGGCCGTTGTCACCGGACTGATGCTCGCCAATTTCGTATTGCGCAACGATTCACCGAACAGTCTGCCGAGCGACTGAGCGATGGCTGAACTGGTCACCGTGACCCAGTCGATCTCCCCCTGGTCCATCCTGCGCTGAATCTCGGGTGAAGCACTTTCGGTGTCACAGCTATCGTACGCGACGACCTGCTCCACTTCTGCTCCAGCGGCCCGCAACCGCTCTACCAGTACCTCACGGCCGCGGCTGGCTCGCACGAGGAGAACAGAGCGTTTCGAAACTAGCGGGGCAAGTTCCTCGGCGAGTTGTTCGGCGACATAGCGTTGCGGAATGAGGTCTGAGTGCAGGTGGAATTGCCCAAGTGCCTCGTCCGTGCTGGGGCCGATCGATGCGAGTCGACAGCTTCCCAGCCGACGCAAGTCTCGATCCTTGAGTAGCTCGTGAAAGAAGTAGCGGACTCCGTTTGCACTCGAGAAAACGATCCAATCAAATTGATCAATTCTCGCGAGCACCTGCTGGAGAGGGGCGATTGCCGCCGCTCGAATTTCGATGGCCGGTTGGGTGAGCACTTCCGCTCCCAGACTCTCAAGTCGTTCAATCGTTTCTCCAGCCTGGTCGGTGGACCGAGTGACCAAGACTGTGGTTCCCCGCAAGGGTCGATTGGTGAACCAAGTGGCAACGGGTTCGAGTTCTGCCACCGGCCCAACGATCGAAAGGATGGGTGGTCGCAGTCGTTCCCGGTTGATCAGATCAGCCACCTCATCAAGTTGGCATCGGTAGATCAACTGGGTTGGCAGGGAAACGTGCCGCACGACGGCAACTGGAGTGTCGGGCGCTTTTCCCGCAGCTACCAAATCGCTGGCCCAACGTTTTGCCGATGTGACTCCCATGTAGAAAACGAGTGTGCCGGGAAATTGGGCGAGTTTCCTGTAATCGAGCGCCGCCGGTGAATCGTATTGTTGTTGTCCGGTAACGAACGCTACGGTCGACGCCAAGTCACGGTGAGTGATCGGGATGCCCGTGTAGGCACTCGCTGCCAATGCAGCCGTGACTCCCGGGACGAACTCAAAGTCGATCTCGTGGTCTTGCAGGTATTCCGCTTCCTCCGCGCCACGCGAAAATACGCTGGGGTCACCCCCTTTCAAACGTGCGACCGTCAGTCCCTGACGAGCATCGTGAACCAGTTTTTCGTTGATCTCCAACTGGCTCCAAATGCGGCCCTCCCGGTGCCCGCCCAGGCACACGCAGCGAGCATTGGGACGCGCGTGCCTCAGCAATTGCGGATTGGCGAGATAGTCGTAATAGACAACGTCGGCAGCCCTCAAGCACTCAACGCCCCGCACGGTGATTAACTTCGGGTCACCCGGCCCGGCACCGATCAGGTAGACCATTCCGCGGCGAGAAGGTTCTTCGTTCATGGGCAGGTATGGGCGGGTACCGGTCTACTGAATTTCGTACGTCCGGGGACAGGGAGTGCCCGTGTCCTTGTCGAGACAAGTTACCGCTGATAAATCGGCAAGTAGGCCAGGTCCATCTGCAGCATGATTAGATTGCAGGCTGTAGAGTAAACAGGGCCGAATGAATCCAAATTCCAGCTGCCGTCATTTCGTTGTTCGCTAATGATGGTCTTGTATAATTTGTCGCGGAACGGATTCCAGAGGTCTTTACCTTGCCTGTAGACGACTTGTGAGTAGTACAGGTAGGTGTAGTGCCAATGACCGACTGTCCGGCTATTCGTGCCGACATTGTGGAGATTCTTCTTGCAGTATTCGAGCATCTCCGGCCCGTGTTTGCTCTCGTAGTCGCCGGCGTTGTAGAGTGCAGCAAGTGCCGCCGCGGTGATGGCCGGTCGCGACGTTCCTCGGTTTCTTGAACTGTAAGAAATTCCGCCGTCGGGGTTCTTGCACTTGTAGATGTACTCTTTGGCCCGGTCAATCACATCGCCAGGTACTGGGATTCCTGCGTTGCGACATCCGCGCAGTCCCTGGACTTGGGTAATGGTCGTCGATCCTTCATCAAACGTGCTGTTTGCCGAGCTGACATATCCCCACCCACCCGATGCGGTCTGGGCCTTGCCGCTGAATGTGACCGCCGCCTTGAGCACCTCAATCAACTCTTCTCGCCGTTCAACGTCTTCCTCTTCACCCAGAACTTGAGAGAGGAAAAGCATGGAAAAGCCGTGACCGTAGGTATAGCGGTTGTCCGAGTTTGGGTCGCCGATTAAACCCTGCGTTGTTCTCTTGTTCATCAAGTAGCTGACCGTTCGCCGGATCTGCTTGGCGTACGGTCCTTGGGTCGTCGTAGAACCGGAACAGATCAGGGCCGTTCCGGCCAACGCGGTCATTGCCGTGGGATAGCCGGTTTGTGCCCAGTGGCCGAGCGACGTTTGGTTTTGGGCTATCCAATTGAGTCCGTTCTTGACGGAATTCGTCCAATCCGGACTTCGCTTCGCTGCGCGAACTCTGGCGGGCTGCCAGAGCAACCCTGCGGCGCCGGTAGCGAGTGTCGCATGAAGCATGTTGCGTCGGTTAAGTCGTGATTCCATTAGTCGACTAGCAATTCTCTAATGATTTGGCGTTCGCTAAAGTTTGGGAACGGGGATGGTCGGCTTGCCCACTCTCGGCGGCCCGTAATAGACGGGCGTTATGTCGATGCCGAACCCTCGCTTGAGTTCCCATTCTGCTCGAGCCGCCCAGGGAGTGCCCGGGTGATTCTCTTGAGTAATTTTGAACAGCTCGTTCGATTTCTCGACGTATGCCACCGCGGCTTCCGTCAATGTCTTTTTCTTCGTACGAATATGGAAATGGTCCAATCGTAAATTCGGGGCCTTGTTGAGCGGGAATTGCCGCGGGTTCTTGATGAACTCTTCCAGGAATGCGCCGTACTCGTAGACTCGAGCTTGGTAGGCAACGACCTGAGCCATCATCAAGTCGTAGTTCGCCTGCCAGCGAGGTTCCGGTTCTTGCTCGCGATAAATGGCGGCTTTTTCGAGAATTTTCTCGGCATCGGCCAGATACCGCAACATCATGGTCGCCCTACTTTGCTCATCTCGTACTTGTTGTAGAAAGATCGCCGGGTCCTTTGAGAACGTGTGTCGCAATTCGACTCGCTTGTTACGCTGCACGTACGGGTTCAAGTCGTTGACGACCTGCCAGATAAAAGTACGCAGCGGGTACTCATCGCGGTCGCGGAACGCTTCCACGCGGGACCGCAGATCCGGTTTGTAGATCTGCAGCCGCTCCAACTCATATCGCCGCTTGTCGCCGCGGATGATATTTGTCTCGACACTCGGCAAGAGGAAAAAGACGCCACCAGTTTCGCGAGCCATGCGAGCCTGTTCGTAAGGTGCAAAGCCCGAACCGAACGCGTCGTATCGCCGCCGGAGGCCATCGGTTTGCAAGGCTTCGACAAAGGCCGTTTCTGGACCGCGGTCCATGCGCAACCAATGCACACGATTTGTTTCTGGGTGAATCCACCGCTTGTGGGCGTAGGGGTAACCGAAGACCGATTCTCGGCCCAAGGTGTAAATCTTGCACTTCGCGGATTTCGCCTCGGCGATCGCCCGCTCTAAGTAGGCGTCATTGTTGTCGCGGTTCCCGCTCTCGTCGGTCACCAGAATCAACGCCATTTGACGTTTCTCCTTCCTCGCGAAATCCCGATACAAGGCGATGGCACGTATGATCGCTTCGCACATCACCTCGTTTCCCGATCGATCCTCCGGAAGCGAATTAATCGCGTCTTGAATCACCGACAGGTCGCCCGTCGGCTTGGGAGTATGAAAGGCAAACCGTGTTCCGTAACTGGTGATTGCCGTCGCCAGCCGATCGCTCGAGGATCCCGTTGTCAGTCCCAACTCGGCATAGACCCGGTCAAATCGCTGCAGGATCTCTTGCTGGTCGTCCTTCATGCTGTCGGACTGGTCAAAGCACCAGACCACCAGCACGTCAGAGCGGTCGAGCATGAGCAGGATTTCTCGGGTGATCAAGTCAAACGCCTGGGCCAGATCGTCGACAATGGCTCGCGGGTCACCTAACGCGCCTTCGGGAATGTCGGCAATCAATTTCTTGCTCGTCGGCATCGACACAAACGGGTTGTCCAGATTGACCATGGGGGTTTCGAATTGCTGCAACAGCTTCGACGTTGCCGTATTGCCGGCCGGAGCGGCGGCCGCCGCCGGAGCCGAACCCTCGGCGCCGACCAGTGGGGCCGAGCTGAAGAGCTCGTCCGTCGGTTCTGTCGCCGGTTCAAGGTCAGGCGACAGCTCGATTTCCTGAAGTTCATCATTCCGCTCTTCGAGGTTGGAGACGATTTCTCGAATCGAGTCGACCAGCGGATTGGGAACCAACGTAAATGCCAACAACACCAGCGCTGCGGCGTGGGCCAAAGCGGAGATTGTTACCGCTCCAAACCCGGATAACCATGATTTGATCACACTCGGCCCGCCTGGCTCCGGAATCGACTCGCGACCGCTGTCTGGTGCGTCCGAGGGTAGGGTCGTGCTTTCGGTATTGTTGGGCGTGGCGCCCGGTTCCTCGAGGTTCATGAGGGAACAACTCCTTCGCTGTCCGTGTCGCTAGTGTCGCTTACCATGGTCCAGCTGCCAGGTCACCGAGGAATCCACCACCAAAAACGACCCGCTGCGGTGGAAGGATCGGGAAAGTCGACGGTTTGAACTACCGCCGTGCGACCTCGAAACAAACACAAAAATCCAACCGCATTATAACGAACTGCCGAGATAAATGCACGTGAATCGACCGTGCATGATTCGCCATCTCTACCCTTGTATCGGCTGTTCGAAAGAGCTGGAGCCACCGCAATAATGACAGTCGCCCTGAGGTCCGCCGCAAGAATGGACCAATTACTCTTGTTCCCGAAGGGTCGTGTAGCTGAGGAAGCCCAAAATGGCGGCGCAGAGGACGAATACCACGTCCATCGACTTGCTGGCGTTCTTAAACGGCGCAATCGACCCCGGAGCTACCAGGTCCACCAAGAATACGACGAACAGCAGGAGCGAAACGACGATTCCTGAAATACAAAGAATTTTGGGCATTCGCTGCTAACCTCAGCTTGCCTTTGCAAACCTATCAACGACGAGAATTGCGATCATGAGTAAAGAAAGTAGACCTTTTGGCGTTGGCAAAACGTGCAACGTCAGTCTGGTTCTCTTATTCTCGATTGCTTAGCTAGTATAATTCAACTATTTTGCGTGTCACCTAGGCATGTTGTCTAAACGCAAATCTTTTCTAGCAAAGAACTTGTGCCGTTATCGACTTTTGGGTTAGTCCGGCAAAACCGTAGATCAGCCAAATTGGAGGTCTGTTAATGTCGGAAGATAAGGCGATTTGCGGGGAAAAAGCGTCCCCACTTGCCCTCCCAGATTGGTCGCAAATGCGGGGCGAAATGCCCATCACCCGTCGATACGCATACCTCGATCACGCGGCTGTGGGCCCCCTCCCGCGAAACTCGTTGCAACGTCTCATCGAGTTTGCAACCGAAGCGGCCGAACACGGTGATACGCGTTGGCCGCAGTGGTACGCCGAGGTGGAACGAACGCGTCAGATCCTTGCTACCTCGCTTGACACGACGCCCGGCACGATCAGTTTGATTCCCAACACGTCGACGGCAATCAGCTTAATTGCCGCTGGGTTTCCGTGGAAGGATGGGGCGAACGTCGTTTCATTGGACAACGAGTTCCCGTCCAACGAGCGTCCTTGGAGTCTGCGTGACATAGAATTACGACGAGTTCCTTGGAATGATGGTGGCGATCTGCTCAACCGTATTTTCGACGCGTGCGACGCACAAACTCAATTAATCACGGTCAGCTGGGTGGGGTACATTACGGGTTATCGATTGGACATCGAGACGCTGGTGCGGCGGGCTGAGCGGCAAGGCATCGCTGTCCTTTTGGACGCCATACAAGGCATGGGCGTCTATCCACTTTCGCTTCGATCGTGTCCGGTCCATTTCGTTGCGGCCGACGGACACAAGTGGATGCTTGGGCCGGAAGGCATCGGCATGCTTTACGTTCGAGAGGATTGGAATGAGAAAATTCGCCCGGTCCTCCACGGTTGGCACAACGCCCTCAACCCGTTTGAATTTCGGCACGGCGACCTGAGCATCGCGCGTGACGGTCGCCGATTCGAGCCGGGTTCGTTGAACATGGCCGGGATCCACGCTTTCGCGGCAAGTCTCGATCTGCTTCGGCGACACGGCTGGTCCCATGATTCGACCGTTCTCGGCGATCGAGTCAATGAACTTCGCCGGACCTTGATTGAGCTGTTGCAACGCGCAGGGGCGAGCGTAAAGGCTTGTCCTCACGAGCACGCGACAGGCATCGTGGCGTTCACGGTGCCCGATCGAACACCGGCCGAATTTCGCCGAGCCTGTCTGGAAAATAACATCGTCCTCAGCGCCCGAGGAGGGTTCGTGCGAGCCAGCATCCACGCGTACAACGACGCTGACGATCTTGACCGACTCGCCTCCATGGTGGTGGCCAAACCCTGACTTCCACCGGCACAATTCAGTGGGTCTCGGCGATTTGAGCCGAACGCACTAGCGTCGGGTTGTAGCGAGTTCTCGCGTGATTTTAGGAACCCGAGGTTAGCGCCTTCGGCTCAAATTCAACGCAACAAAGGGGCAACGTCTCGGAAGTTCACCTAGCCCAGTCCATCGGGCTGGTTCTCTTGCTCCACCCGTGCTCGTACGTCGGCCACGATTTCGGCCGGTAAGAACTTGGAGAGCATTGTGTCGTCGGCCAGCGGTGTGATCTGTTTGATGAGCGAACTGGAAACGTGTGCCAAATTGCTGTCGGCCATCAAGAAAATGGTCTCAATGTCGTGGTCCAGCTGGCGATTGGCCATCAGCATTGTTATTTCGCTTGCGATGTCCGTCAGCGGTCGCAGACCACGAATCATGACCCGCGCCCCTTGTTGCCGTACGAAATGAACGGCCAGTCCGGTAAACGACCGCACCTCGATGTTGTCCAGATTAGCAGTGACGCGTTGCACGAATTCAATCCGTTCCTGCGGGGTGAATAGCGTCGTTTTCTCGAAGTTGATGCCGATTCCAACGATCAGTCGGTCGACCAGTTGGCTGCTGCGGCGGATAACATTCAGATGTCCGAGCGTGACAGGGTCGAAAGATCCGGTATAGACGGCTATTCTCGCTGATTCGCTCATGCTTTATCCGTTCGATTTGCAGAGACTCGAGCTTGGGTAATCTCGACGGCTTTTAGGAGGCCGCGAGCTTTGTTCAGCGTTTCGAGGTACTCGTTTTCGGGGACACTGTCCGCGACGATACCGGCACCAGCTTGGATGTAGGCCGTGTCGTTTTGAATAACCATCGTCCTCAAGGCAATGCACGTATCCATGTTGCCGCGATAATCGACATACCCCACCGCACCGGCGTAGGGTCCACGGCGGTGCGGTTCCAGTTCGTCGATAATCTCCATCGCTCGCACCTTCGGCGCTCCGGAGACTGTGCCAGCTGGCAGGCACGCTGCCAGCGCATCAAACGCGTCGCATTCCTCACGCAGCTGACCTGTGACGTTGGACGTGATGTGCATTACATGACTATAACGTTCGATGACCATGACATCGGACAATTCGACCGTCCCAAACCGAGCGACGCGGCCGACATCATTTCGGCCCAAGTCGACCAACATCACGTGTTCGGCCCGCTCCTTGGGGTCGGCCAACAACTCCTCGGCCAAGCGTTGGTCTTCCTGTTCGTCGAGACCGCGTTGCCTTGTCCCGGCCAACGGTCGCACCGTGACTTTTCCATCCACAACGCGGCACATGATCTCCGGCGAGCTTCCCACCAGGATTGTCTCGTCGGCCCGAACAAAGAACATAAACGGGCTGGGGTTGACCACGCGCAGCGTGCGATAGACTTCAAACGGCGGAGCTTTAAGCGGCACCTCGAGACGTTGGCTGATGACGACTTGGAAAATGTCTCCTGCCTCGATGTACTCAACACATTTCCGGACGGACGCTTCAAACGCTGCCTGCTCTGTATTGGATTCGAAGGCCAAGTCGCATTTTCCGCGAATGTCGATGTCGGTTGGACGAAGCGCTCCAGAGTTAGATGCGAGCTGACCGACCCACTTGTCGATACGACAACATGCGTCTTCGTAAGCCTGATCGGCGTTGTCGAATTCGTCCAGCCTCGCCATCGCGATCACATAGACCGTCTTATTGACGTTGTCGAAAACCACCAATTGGTCGAAGAGTCCAAACCACATGTCGGGAAGATTGCGATCGTCTTCGGGGGGAGTGGGGAGGTGTTCCACGTAGCGAATCACATCGTATCCTGCATACCCAATGGCGCCGCCCGTGAAAGGCGGTAGTTCCTCAAGGTGCGCGGCGGGGTAGCGGGCAATATGCTGCCGGAGTTCATTCAACGGGTCGTCGCTGGCAAAGGTCTGTTCGTCGGACCTCGTTCGCAGCGTGACATCGCGACGCCTAGCGCTGAGCACCAAGAACGGATCGGCGGCAACGATACTGTAACGCCCCACTTTCTCGCCCCCGATGACACTCTCAAACAGGCACGCACTGCGTCCGTCGTCCAAGGCCTCGAAGGCCGTGACCGGGGTCCACGTGTCACTGACCAACTGTCGATAAACGGGAACAAGGCGGACAGGCTGTTGGTCGACAAGTTGATGAAACGTCTGGCGGTCGGGGTGATGCATGGGCGATCCTGCCACAGAAGGTTCGGTGAACGGGTGCGACGATACTTTACCAGTGACCTTGCTGGAGGTTAAGCCGGTCCCAGTGGTGTGGTAATCTTGACAGCGTAAGGGGGATTGCTAGAATCCATTACCACGTGACTTTAAGTACAAAAGGCATAACGATTTATAGAAAAGAATCGCGATGCGGCGGGCCTCTGGTGAACGAAAGTCGCCATTAACGCACCACAGCAGTCAGTCAAGCCAATGAAGTGCCAGCAATGTGAAAAGCCGGCGACCTTTCATATCACTGAAATAATCGACATCGATGACCCAAAGTCGGTTCATCTATGCGAGGACTGTTTCAAGGTTTATCGGTCCGAGGATGATGAAATCGACGAGTCGCCGCCGCTGAGTATCGCCGGCGCGCTAGCACAGCAGATGAAGGTGGCTCAGTCGGCAGAAGAATTGGCCAAACTCGACCAGACGACCTGTCCAACTTGTGGAATCACGTTCTACGAATTTCGACAGGTTGGCCGACTCGGTTGTCCACACGACTACGTCGTCTTTCAGGCGGAGATGGAGCCGTTGATCGTCAACATCCACGGTGCTGTCGCTCACACGGGTAAGTCGCCCAAACGCAGCGGTTTGTCGAGTGACTTGCAGGCGGAACTCATTCGGTTGCGACGTGAAATGACGGATGCTGTAGAACAAGAGGACTACGAAAGAGCTTCACAATTGCGTGACGAGATCCTCCGAATCGAAAGTGGTCAGTCGTGAAGGGGTCCACAGTGACTTTGAATGAACTAGCATCGAGGAGTGGCGAATGGCTGCGTGGCGTTGGTCCCGAATCGGATATCGTGATCAGTACTCGCATTCGCCTGGCTCGCAATCTGGCTGATTTCCCTTTCATTCGGTGTTGCAAGACGGCGGACCGAGCGGCCATCGAGCAGACCATGCGTCAGCGCGTGCTGACTCGCGACGCGTTTAAACACCTAACCTATTTGGACGTTGTTGAGTTATCCTCGGTGGACCGTCAGTTCCTTGTCGAACGCCAGCTGATAAGTCGTGAGCTTGCAGAGGCGGAGGGTGCGCGGGGCGTTGCGATCGATCCCAAAGAACGTTTCAGTATCATGGTCAGCGAAGAGGACCATTTCCGCGTTCAAGTGATGCACAGTGGACTGGCCCTGCAAGAGACTTGGGCTCAAGTCGATTGTATTGACGACGAAATAGAGGCCGCCGTTTCGTACGCGTTCCACGAGCAATTGGGTTACCTCACCGCTTGTCCCACCAATGTTGGAACAGGAATGCGAGTCAGCGTCATGCTGCACTTGCCGGCGCTAGTGATGACGCGGCAGATCGATAAGGTCTTTCGTAGCTTGCAGAAAATAAGCTTGGCGGTTCGCGGCCTCTACGGTGAAGGCTCGCAAGCCACGGGGGACTTCTATCAGATCAGCAACCAAATCACTCTTGGTCGCACTGAACAGGAACTCATCGAACAAGTTGGAGAGGTTGTGCCGGCGATTATCGACTACGAGCGCCGCGCTAGAGAATTCTTGCTCAAGGAAAGCCCCAACGACCTCCACGACCGAGTAAGTCGGGCCCATGGAATTCTGAGCACCGCTCAGACAATTAGCAGTGAAGAGACCATGCACCTATTATCCTCAGTACGTATGGGCGTGAACCTCGGACTGCTCGACATTGACATCGCGATGCTCAATAAGTTGTTTATTCACACTCAGCCAGCTCACCTCCAGAAAATCAGTGGTGGCGAACTCGACACAGCTGACCGCAATATTGAACGAGCAACGTATCTCCAGAGCCATCTTCGCAGTGAACCGTCGGACGGCGAGAACAACTAACGCACCGTCACGATCGAGTACCTTCACTGGGCTTCGGATGACGGATGACGAGTCTTAGCTGTTAGCTCTCGTCACTCGGTGTATAGGGCCTCAATCTCGCGTATTGTTCGGGCGTATCAAGATCTTGCAATGCACCCTGGTCAACGGTGTCAACATGTCGGCAAGGTTGCCGATTGACGATGGCGTTGACGCCTTGTCCTTCCGCCAGTTCGGCAACCTCGGTCGCACAACTCCAGGGAAAGAAAACCGGATGTCCTTTACGCCGACCAACTTGAGGGCGGGTGATTGTTTGCGGCGCGACGAATCCTGTGGTTGCGACGGCCGATATCAACTCCGGGCGAATTCTCGGCATATCCGCAGGCGCCAGCATCCATGCGTCATCACTTTCGGGCGCATACGTCGTGCTTATCCAATCCAGCGCCAAGCGAATGGTGTCTTTCATCTCGGGAGTCTTGTCGACCTCCACGACGTCGACATCCCAACCGTGACATATCTCTAGCAGGCGAGGTTCTTCACGACGGATCACCACCACGACGCGTTCGACCATGCTGGAGGTCCATTGTCGCAGTACGGTGTTTAGAACGGTCGTTGCGCCCCAAGGCAACAGTAGTTTCTGCGTTCTCATCCGCTGGCTTGCACCAGCAGCGGGCAGTACGGCAAAAACGCGGCCGGGTTCGCTCATGATGTTAGCAACAACCACTCTCGGGGCCGCAACAATCATCACCAGGCAATATATCCAACATCGCCTTCCGTTTCGTGTCGCGGGGTTCGCGAATGGTCCCACTGCCATCATCTATTGGCTGGGCCTCATCATCAGCAACTGGTTCCGACGGCGGCAGTGAAATCACGTGGTCGGCATACGGCGGCCGTGAATAAATCTGGTACGTTTTTTCGCAAACGGTAGTGCGTACACCGCGTTGAATCACCTGTCCGTCGTCGTCGGTGACGCTCTTCCAAGGGCCGCGATACACCACCGCTTGATGGCGGTCCAAGCTGGGCCCACCCTTTCCTTTATAGGCCTGTACCGTCATGCTGCGAAACTCAATGCCCTCAACGACGGCCCATGGTTCACGCTGCCTGGAAGCAATTTCCACACCGTAGAATCCAGCCCGCTCAAATGATTCAAGAAACTCGCTCTCGACAAACGCTCCGCTGATACAGCCACTCCAGAGACGGGGATCGTTTCGCAGCGACTCCGGGACCTGTTCGTCGCACACGATATCAGAAATCGCCGCCTTCCCGCCCGGCCGCAATACTCGAAAAATCTCGTCAAAAAGACCACGACGAGATTCACGTCCGACCAAGTTGAGCACGCAGTTGGAAATCACGACATCGATCGATTCGTCGGCAATCATCGGTGATTCTCGTCGCAATCGATCTGCTTCTTGCTGCGTTTGCAGCCAGTCATCGGCGGAATGTATCGGATGGCTGACAAGATATTCGTTCCAGGATTCCAGATCCAAGGCTAAGTCTTGAATGCGGCCCTTGTGGAACTGCACGTTATGGTATCCAATCCGATTTCCGATCTCTTCGCGATGCCTTCGAGCAAGCGCGAGCATGTCGTCGTTCATATCGACGCCGATGACTCTGCCCGCCTCGCCAACAATCTGCGATGCGATGTAGCAGATTTTTCCGCCGCCGGCACCTAAGTCGAGGACCGTATCGCCCGCTTCGACATACTTGGAAGGATCGCCACAGCCGTAGTCTTTTTCGATCAGTTCAGCGGGCAGCACTTTCAAGTAAGCCGTATCGTAATCCACCGGACAGCAGAGGGCCGCTTCTGGCTGTTGTGACGCCGCCGAGTAACGTTGTTTGACGGCCTGCTCGACATCCAGTTCCTTTTTGTCCCCCGAAACAAGCGACATCGGTGTTCCCTTCTATGGTCTTGAACGATGATTGTTCCCGCCGGTTTCAAGTTGGCATGACAATCGCAAGGGTGTTTATCGTACGTCGCTCCATCGCGGTCATCAACGGGCCAATCCTGCCCACCCGTTGCACATCACGTTCTTCGACCTCAAAATGGTGTCTTGAATTAGATGAATTCACGGCAGCCGGCCTGTCGCTCGAGCACGACTTATGCACGCAGAGTGCAGAAAAAAACTATCCGAAAATGATTCACGTAATTGCAACGATTGAACTGGCGGAAGGAAAACGCGACGAATTCCTCGCAGAGTTTCACAAAATAGTTCGACAGGTCCGAGCGGAAGACGGCTGTTTGGATTATGGGCCAACCGTCGACGCCGAAACCGTGTTGCCGAACGTCGAGCCACGTCCGGATGTTGTGACGGTCGTCGAGCGGTGGGAGGGCACGGAAGAATTGGAAGCACACCTTTTGGCGCCGCACATGATCGAGTACCGGAAGCGAGTGAAAGACCTCGTAAAATCCGTCCAGTTGCAAATACTGGAGCCGGTGGCGGCCCCTGCGGAGTAGGATGAACGACTCTGCTTTCCCTGCAATACGAGCGCGAGACCAAACCGGTGCGTGAATTACTCCGTGAACTCATTGAAGCGGCACAGCGACGGCAGCCCGTTGCTTATTGCCGACTCGTCGAGACACGGGGTTCCACGCCGCAAAAACCGGGCGCGACGATGCTCGTCTACGAAAATGGCACTCAGGCGGGAACACTGGGTGGCGGCTGCGTGGAAGCCGAGGTCAAGAGGCGTGCGATTGCCGCGCTGAGTTCGGCCGATTGTGAAATTGCCACATTCACCTTGGATCACGACTACGGTTGGGACGATGGGCTAATTTGTGGCGGCCGCATGCAAGTACTCATCCGCCCGATCACCGTGGGGGATTCGGCATACTTCTTTCGAATGGTCGAGGCGATCGAAGCTGGAATCGGGGTGACCGAGGCGGTTGTTTTCGAATCGAAGGACCCGTGCCTTCGCGGGAATTGTTATCTGTTTGCCGCCGACAACTCATTGCTCGATTCGTTGCCCGTAAAGAGTGCGCCCTCATCGACCACATTGGGCCAACTTCGACCGGTCGATTCGCGTCCCCGCGCCTACATTGCAGATGGCGTCGCCTATCTTCCATCTCTTTCCCATTATCGCCTGATCATTGTTGGTGGAGGTCATGTAGGACAAGCGGTGGCGGACTTGGCAACGCGTCTGGATTTCGACGTATGGGTCGTCGATGATCGTGCTGATTGCCTGACCGAAGAACGATTCCCGACCGCCCAGCGGCGAATTCATGGCGAGATCAGTCAGGTTCTTCGTGAATTGGACGTCACGCCAGAGTGTTATTGTCTGGTCGTGACTCGCGGCCACAACCACGACCAAGAGGCCCTCTACCGACTGGCCGATCGTGGAGCTTGTTACTTGGGAATGATTGGCAGCAAACGGAAGATCAAGTTGATATTCGAGAATCTGCTGGACAGTGGAGTATCGCAGGCCGATTTGGACAAAGTCCATGCCCCGTTGGGAATCGACATTGGAAGTCAGACGGTGCCGGAGATCGCAGTCAGCATCTGTGCCGAGTTGATCGCCCACCGCAACCTCGGTAGCGTTCCCGGACGATCATGATTCAGAGATAAAGAATCGACGTGACGACAGCGGAAATCATGCCGCCACTTCGCTGTTTTTAGTTCACTCTTCGTCTCAATCACAGATTTCACCGTCGGTTCTTTGCAGCGAAGCTTTTCTCTTACCATTGCAACTCGTAAACTGAGGGGAGCTGTTATCCCCCGTTGATCCTGTGAATTTGGTCATTCATGAAACCCTCGATATTCATCGTCTCGCTTGCATGGCGCTCGGGGCGGTTGCTGATAACTAGTCTGCTGGTGATGTCGCTGCTTCTCACATCCGGGTGTGGCGGGTGCAATAAGCCCAAGCCGACCGCTAAAAAGGCCAAGCAGCAGGAGAAGGAAAAACCGAAGCCGAAAAAGAAGCCATTTATAAGCAAGCGGCCGGTAGTCGTTCCGTCAGATGATGAGGACAATGGCACTCAGCTCAATTCACTCAAGCCCGGACATTGGACGACAATCACACAACAGATGATCTCCAATGAGGCGGACGTGCAGGTGGAGATCCGTTCACAAGTCATTGACCAATTTGAGAATGGTGTGCGGATTGAAAATACGGCGTACGAGTTGGTTTCCACGCGCGCCGCAGCTATGCCGAAGGAGCGGCTTCGTGAGTTTGAGTCGTTGTTTTTTGTCCCCCGTTCCGGTCGACGTATCCTACGTAACCGAGTGGTTCATCGACGAAACGGCGCGACGTTGCTCAATTCGTCACGTCCCGCAACGCCGATGCCCGCCTATCAGTGCTTCATGGTGGTTCTTTCACGAGAGCCGGATCGACTGAAGTTTCTCAAGACCGTTGCATCGGTCGAGTCGCTTGCCGTTTACGAAGACGGGCAACCGCCCGTCCACTACAACCGAGTGGCGTTTCTGAAACCGAAGGCCAAATTCGTTCCTCTTCCATCGCATCCGTTGACCTGGACGAGTATCTCGACCGTGTTGTGGGACCGAATTGATCCCAACTTGGTAACGCCGCAGCAACAGGCGGCTCTGGTCGATTGGTTGCATTGGGGCGGGCGTCTCATCGTCAACGGCCCCGGATCACTGGAACGTCTTCGAGGTAGTTTTCTCGATCCCTATCTGCCGGCGGACCGTACCGAGGCGGTCGAGCTGACGGCGGAGTCCCTTCGCGAATTCAATCAGCAATGGTCTGTCCCGACAACCAAAGAGAAAACGACGATCGAATTAAAGCCCGGGCAAGTCATGGTCGCTGTGCGATTGAAAGTTAAGAACAACGGCTATTTTGTCTCAAATAGCGATGAATTGCTGGCGGAAGGAAAGGTGGGACGTGGCAGTATTCTGGTCACATCGTTTTCCTTGGTCGACCGCGCCGTTCTAACCTGGAAGTCCTTCGACAGTTTTCTCAATGGATGCCTGTTGCGGCGCCCGCGACGTAAATTCGATGTTGGGCTTGTCGACGGGGGGGAGTCGAGATTGGATACTGAACTCTCCGGTCAGGATGCAAGGCTGGTGTCGAACTTGCGTTATTTTAGTCGGGACACTCCTCGGAACCAACGTGGTCGCTGGGCAGCGGATCCGATTTCCGGAGTCGCCGGATGGAATGACTTTAGCGGTACCGCCGAGGCAGCGCGGAACGCACTGAAGGAAGCGGCCGGAATCTCTGTCCCTCCAGTCGATTTTGTAATGCGGACGCTCTTTGTCTATTTGCTGGTCATCGTACCGCTCAATTGGCTGTTTTTCCGTCTAATCGGCCGCGTTGAATGGGCATGGGTTGCGGCTCCGTTGATCGCCGTCGTCGGATCGATTGGCGTCATCCGCGTCGCAGAGTTAGACATCGGTTTCGCGAGGAGTCGAACGGAGATTGCGACTCTGGAGTTGCATGGGGGCTATTCTCGCGGCCACCTTACTCGGTACACGGCGCTTTACACATCGCTGACTTCACAGTATTCGATGACATTGGACGAACCGACAGCTTTGGCTCAGCCGTTTGCAAGTGGCGACTCGTTTTCCCTCAAATCCTATGACAAGATTCACACAGTCGGGTTAAAGCGAGGCCGGAACATCAAGCTGGAGGGATTTCACGTTTCGTCCAACTCGACCAGCATGATCCACAGCGAACAAATGTACGAATTGGGTGGCCCTTTTCGGTTTACTGGCGACGACCAAAAAGGATGGTCTCTTCGCAATGAATCTCAAACCGCAATCAAAGATGTTGGATTATTGTGGAAAGAAAACGAACAAATCCAAGTCGCATGGGTGGGTGATTTACCGGCTGGTCAAGTCAAGCCAATTGAGTTTGGCCCGGTTACATCTCCCCAGTGGCAGATCTCTCAATGGGGAAAAGTCCGTACCTTTCAGTCGGCCCGCGATAAGGACGACGGGGAGTTGCGTCTGAGAGACCTTTGGGCCGTCGCCGTACAGCGATTGACATTGGAGGATGGCGAGGTGCGGATGGTTGGGTGGTCGGATGCCGAACCGCCCGGGGCGACGTTCCGACCTGCGGCCAGTCAGACCCGCATACAGACATTTGTGGTCGGGCACTTTTGGCCGTCTGAACTCAAACTAGCTACACACGATGTGAACTTGCCGCCCAAAAAAGACTTGGACAGCATTGACATACTGCGTGACGAAGATCTGCTCCCGACGGGTAAGGATATCATTCTTCCACCAACGTCCAGCAGAGCCGTTCCTAAATAGACCATTCCTGCGACTGAAAGCGCACCATGATAGAGTTGATGGACTTCGGCAAAGATTACGGTGATTTTACAGCGGTCGAACGCCTGAACCTCAAGATCGAGGAAGGCGACATGTTCGGATTTATTGGCCCCAATGGTGCCGGTAAGAGCACGACGATTCGCTTCCTCGCCACACTGCTGAAAGCGAGCCGTGGCGAGGGAATCGTCAACGGTCACCGAGTGACTCAAGATCCGATGGGGGTACGACAGAGTGTCGGTTATATGCCCGATAACTTCGGCGTTTACGATGGGATGAAGGTCTGGGAGTTCCTCGATTTTTTTGCGGTCGCCTACCGCATTGGGAAATCGAAGCGGCGGCAAGTCATCAACGATGTACTCGAGCTGTTAGACCTTGCCCACAAGCGAGACGATTTCGTCAACGGTCTGTCACGCGGTATGAAGCAGCGTCTTTGCTTGGCCAAGACACTAGTTCACGATCCCCCAGTTCTGATTCTCGACGAGCCGGCCAGTGGCTTGGACCCCCGCGCGCGGATTGAAGTCAAGGCATTGTTGAAAGAGCTGCGACGGATGGGAAAGACGATTCTCATCTCGAGTCATATTTTGACAGAGCTGGCCGATTGCTGCACTTCCATCGGAATTATTGAACGTGGACAGCTGTTAATGCACGGCCCAATTCATGAAGTCTATCGCCGCATCCGTGGCAACCGGATCATTGAGGTCTGTTTTAAGGACAACATGGACGTGGGAGTTTCCATTTTGCGAAGCTCTCCCCATCTGCGGAATATTACCATCGACAATAATCGCGCCACGATCGAGTTGGAAACAGACGACAATGGTGTGGCCGAGTTATTGCGGCAGTTGGTTCAACAACAGGTTGCCGTCCAGAGCTACGCTGAGAAAGAGCCTACGTTAGAAGACGTCTTCATGTTGGTCACTAAGGGCATCGTCGCTTGATCGAGCCAACCACTTTTTTGGAGTGCGGTGACTTGTCACCGCTTTCGTAATTCCCGCTCTGAAATTGGCCCGAATCTCGCAGTTGCCACACATCGGTCCAAACGAAAGCTCCGACAAGTCGGAGCACTCCAAAGAAGAATCTTCCCGATTAATTAAAGAGAATCGGACGGATGCTTGAATCTCCGTCGCGTCGTTCAAACTCTCGCCGTACTTCACGGAGCCCGTACGCGCACAATTCGAATTTGTTGCTTAGACGTTCCAACACATCGGCGGTCGGCGAGTTGTCGTCATTTGCATCGATGGTGCTGGCGATGCGATAGGATCGCTTGCCGTGGTGACAGTACAGATGGAATACATCGTCGCCGTCTTGCGACTTGCCGCGAAGCGACTCTGGATAGAGTCCCGCCCAGAAGAGGGCAAAATCACCGATGTGCCGATGAACGTCTCGTTTGGCTTGCCCGATTCGACGCCCAGCTTCGACCAGCATCTCTGCCACGTTTTGGGCTCGTTTTCCCTTGGGATTCCGAACTCGGAATAGGGAATCCTGGAGAATGAAACGAACGAGTAGTTCGCTCAAATAATCGATTAGCGGTGGATCGGCCACTCCGAGCTGAACTTGAAAGGTGTTCTCTGCACTTCCACTAAACAGTTCTCGAAGCGATGCACTCGGCAGTTTGGCTTGCATGGCAATACCTCCCTATCAACGACTACATCAACTGTAGTTTCGAATATGTGCCCGGGTCAAGTTGATTTTCTTTGTGATAAACAGTGCAAATCTCCACGATCTACGGGTTAGAGAACGTGCGGTGACGTCTTTTTCGGTAATTGAGGGACCGATTAGATCGATGAGACAGTTAGCGTCAATCGGGCCGATGTGACGACTGTGGTAATAATGACGGACGGCCAAATTAGCTGAGCGCGGCCACGCGTAAATGAGCTGCCCCGACGCTAGTAGCGCGTTCGGCTCAAAACACTGGCAGAGCCAGTGCCACACATTCGGGTTGACGAGCGAGGGAAGTCGCCACTTTTCATTCGCTTCCTGTTGCGATGTCCGGCTCTAACCAGAAGTAGACGACAACTCTGCTAACAGTCCTTTGGCGAATTTTTCCAATTCAGCGAGCACTGTTTCTTCCTTGGCAATATCCGCTGCCTCCGCGACGCGTCGCACGAACGCCGAACCGACGATCAACCCGTCGGCGACCGGTGCAAGTAACCGAACATGTTCCGGTTGACTGATGCCGAAGCCGATACAAATCGGTAACGGCGTCTGTTCCTTGAGCCAGCTGACATTTTCTGTCAACTCGGGCGGTAGCTGCGTGCGTTCGCCGGTGATCCCCGTAATCGAGACATAATAGATGAAGCCGGTCGCGGCATCGGCGATGCGTCGCGCGCGGTCTGGTGGCGTTGTCGGAGTAATCAAGGGGATTAAACTGATGTCTCGCGCTTGACATTCTGCACGCAGCGGTCCAGATTCTTCCACGAGTAGATCGGGAACAATCAGTCCGGCAACCCCATGGCCGTTTGCCATGTCGGTGAATTCTCGCAGACCTCTGCGGTGGATGATCGCATAACTACACATGCCGACGCGGGGCGAGTTCATCGACTGGGTGTTCTTGAGCAACTGCCAAATATCTGCTTGCTTGAGCCCTCGGTCGAGAAGGCGTGTGTAGGATGCCTGGATAATGGGCCCGTCCGCAATCGGATCGCTGTAGGGAAAGCCGACTTCAAACAAGTGGCAACCAACTTCTTCTAATCTACTCATAGCGCGAGCCGTGAATGAGATGTTGGGATCTCCAGCTGTTAGAAACGGCATCAGCGCCTTCTGTTGTTTGGCTTTCAAGTCGGCAAACAGCCGATCGACGTCCGACATCGTTGTGCTTTCTGGTTGATAGTCCGAATTAGGCGATGTCAGGATTCGTCGCCGCGCAGTCGCCGTATCTCAGCCGCATCCTTGTCGCCTCGTCCAGACAAGCAGACAAGGATGATTTCGTCTGACGATCGTTGGGCCGCAATCTCTATCGTTTTCGCGATGGCGTGAGAAGTCTCTAATGCCGGTAAAATACCCTCGTTTTTCACGAGAGCTTCGAACCCAGCCATCGCATCGTCGTCCAGGCAGTCGGTGTAAGTTGCCCGGCCGGAATCCTTCCAATAACTGTGCTCTGGACCGACGCCAGGATAGTCGAGGCCGGCGGACACCGAATGAACGTCGGACGTTTGCCCGTCCTCATCCTGCATTACGTAGCTGTAGCTTCCGTGCAGGATCCCGTGAGCACCGTGACTGAGTGGAGCGGCGTGGTCACCTATGGACACTCCCCGTCCGCCAGCCTCCACACCGATCAACTCGACCTCTTCGTCCTCCACGAACGGAAAGAAAATACCCGCGGCATTCGAACCCCCACCAACACACGCAATCACCGTGTTGGGCAACTGTCCCCAACGTTCCAGGCATTGGGCTCGCGCTTCGATTCCGATCACCGATTGGAAGTCGCGAACGATCATTGGGAACGGGTGCGGTCCAACGACCGATCCGATGATATAGTGCGTCGTCTCGACGCTTGCCATCCAATCTCGCATTGCCTCGTTAATCGCGTCCCGCAAGGTCCGCGATCCCGTTTCGACCGAGATGACCTCGGCGCCGAGCAACTTCATGCTATAGACATTGGGAGATTGCCGGCGGACATCTTCAGCGCCCATGTAGACGCTACAGGGAATGCCAAAGTGCGCGCAGGCGGTGGCGGTTGCCACGCCATGTTGGCCGGCGCCAGTTTCCGCAATCACTCGGTTTTTTCCCATCCGTCTTGTCAGCAGCGCCTGGCCCAGTGTGTTGTTAATCTTGTGCGCGCCGGTGTGGTTCAGGTCTTCGCGTTTGAGCCAGATCTGGGCCCCTCCACACATCTCGGTCAGCCTTTTGGCAAAATAAAGTGGCGAGGGTCGGCCAACGAAATCGGAGAAAAGACCGTTCAGCTCCCGCTGGAAACTAGGATCCTGTTTCGCTTTGGTGTACTCGGCCGACAACTGGTCTAAGGCTCGAGTGAGCGTTTCGGGCACGTATCGGCCACCAAATTCGCCGAATCGGCCCGCTGAGTCAGGGACATGGCTCAACTCAGTTCCATTAGGGTCGGACATGAAGTGGCGCTTTCGGTTGATGGGGACTGCCTGCCGCAAGGAAAGAAAGACGATTTTCCGAAGTCATGCCCTCAGGGTCAAGGCGGTCAAATGAAGGTTAAATGACTGTGGGCGGTTGCGGCGTGCACGAGTGCTTCCTAATCTTACGTTTTCTCCACGATTGCCAGCGGCCGCCCGTCGGCCACGGCGGCATCCGCCGAGATCCACCCCATCCTTTATTTCTTCTTGCCTCCCGTGCCTGAACTTCCCGAAGTCGAAACGATGCGCCGCGGTCTCCTCCCAATCGTTGGCGGAGTTGTCACCTCCTTTCATCGACTGCCGTGCCAAAGACGACCGATTGAAATCGTCCCTGAACCGGCGAAGATTTCCCGGGCTCTTCGCGGCAAACGGGTGACTGCGATCGAACGGAAAGGCAAGCGTGTCATTGTCCGGGTCGAGAACGACCACCGGTTGGTGTTTGAGCCGCGGATGACGGGTTTGGTTTTGCTCGATGATCCTCCCTCGACCGCTCACCGTCGTGCCCGTTTGGTGTTGTCCGGCGTTGCCGACTCTCAATTGGTCTATTGGGACCGGCGTGGACTCGGATCGATTCGGTTGTTGGATCCCGATCAATTTGAGACCGTCTTGGGCCCCCCTCGATTGGGACCCGACGCGTTAGAAGTCACTGCGGCGGAGCTTGCCGAATCACTGGCCGAGAGTCGCCGGGCCGTTAAGGTTGCTCTGCTTGATCAACGCGTCCTCGCCGGCGTCGGAAATCTCTACGCGTCGGAACTCTTGCACCGCGCGAGAATACACCCAGCGCGTGTCTGCCGCGATATTACCAGAGGGCAATGGAAGAAAATTCATGCGGCCATGGTGGAGGTGCTCGTCGAGGCAATTCGCCATGAGGGGTCAACACTCTCCGACGGCACCTACCGAACGGCGATGAACAATCCTGGCAACTATCAAAACGAGCACCGTGTCTACGACCGCGAAGACATGCCTTGCCGAACGTGCAAACAGCCCGTTCGTCGCATTGTTCAAGCTCAACGTAGTTCGTTTTTTTGTCCACGGTGTCAAGTGATTTAGAGTGGTGTCGTGGAGGGTCGTGCTACTGGAAACTGGTACGCGCGCGATATCACTGTCTGCCGCGAGTGGCCGCGATGTGGGGTAAGGTAGGTCACTGTCCAACGGGAGGGGTCATTCGGCAGGATGACGACATTCCAATGTTGGTGCCGAATTTGCCTTAACCAACGCGTCTTTCCATGCCGATGAAAAGGAATGTATGGGTTGAAAATAGTGGACTTCGCGCCTACGATTCAGATTCGCTTCGAGCAGCAACTCCGATTGAACCAAGCAGTTCCGCAATTCAAAGGGTAAAGGTCTTCACAATGACCTTGGCGAGTCTTCACCGATATTCAAGCTGCGCTTGTTCGGGCTCATAAAACCGTTCGCCTGTTTGCTTTCTCCATGGGTGCATCCCGCAGTTGCGAATCGCCCACTCTCTTGCTCGCCCGAACATTGACCGGAGGCCCTAACGATGGCTTCGGATTATCGCTTAAAAGAAGCTCTACCCAAATTGACCAAACGGATTGTCTCGACGTACGACACACTCGGTACGATCAATCATCTTGGACATTGCCCACTGCCCAGGTATGAGCAAATCATCAGCTCGATCGCCGACTTGAAGGAGATCCTCTATCCGGGTTACCGTCGGCGGGAGAGGCTCCACATGGGCAACGTCACGTACTACGTGGGCGATTTGATCGATGGGCTACACGACAAACTGACCACTCAATTTGCCCGCGCTTTACGACATGAAGATCGCGTGAACGACGGCGTGGATTGTGGAGCGGACCAGGTCGATTATGAGGCCAAGGGGCAGGCCATGGCCATTGATTTTCTCGATCGAATACCCGACCTGCGCGAGATGCTGGCGCTCGATGTCCGGGCGGCGTTCGACGGCGACCCAGCGTGCCAAAATATCGATGAGGTCATTTTTTGTTATCCTGGGTTGGAAGCGGTCACGGTCTTTCGCCTTGCGCATGAGCTCTTAGAGATCGGCGTGCCCTTCATTCCTCGGATGATGACGGAATGGGCTCACAAGCAAACGGGGATCGACATTCACCCCGGGGCGCAAATCGGTCGACAGTTCTTTATCGATCACGGTACGGGCGTTGTCATTGGTGCCACGTGCGAGATCGGGGAACGGGTGAAGTTGTACCAGGGTGTAACTCTAGGTGCTCTCAGCTTTCCTACCGACCGCGATGGTAAATTGGTCAGAACAACAAAGCGGCACCCCACGATCGAAAACGGTGTCGTGATCTATGCCAATGCGACCGTCTTGGGTGGGCAAACGGTTGTCGGCAAGAACTCGGTGATAGGCTCCAGTGTCTGGCTGACGAAGAGTGTACCGGCGAATTCGACGGTTACCATGGAGAAGCCCAGCCTGCGGATCCGCGCTGAAAGCGCCGTGCCCGAAGTGACGGACTATCAGATTTGACGCAGTAGCGGCCTTTCGGCCACTACTCCATCACTGGCTCTGCCAGCCAATGTGTGGCAGCGATCAATAGTGTCCGGGAAATTTGAAGGTCCCAGTACTGAAAATGCGAGCATGAAGCGCTAGCGAGGAGTCGTTTACCGCTTTCGAGAATCACTCGCTTCCGCTTCGTGCTTGTAATTTCCAGCTAACGCCTGCGGTTCACGAAAGGCCAACAGAGGTAGCCAATGGAGATCAACCAAGCTGCGAGGCTCAATCGCGCCCCAATCAGGAACTCGAGCGGACGAAATTGCATCGTCACCCGGTGGTTACCAGCGGGCAAGCGGACGGCTCGCGCCCAGCCGTTTGCGCACAGCACATCCAGAGGTTCTGGCGAGTTTTCACGCGGTTGGGCCGTCTCGTTGGAGCCGGTCGTAAAATGTGACCGCCAACCGGGATGGAATCGATCGTTGATTACCACCCAACCCGGGGAATGGAGCCGCACATTCAGCGTGATGGCGTTCGGGCCGTACGAAACACACTTCACGTATTCTCCTCTTCGCCGAGATCCGCTCCGAACGGTGGACTCGTCGGTGGACTCCGATGGACCCGCGAGGAAAACTGTTCCGGGCTGTCGGCTCGCTATCCGGTTCCAGGTCGTCGTCGACAAGCGTCGATCGCGGCCGCGACTCAATTCAATCGCCTTTTCTGCAATCCAAAAACGAGGCTCGGATGACTCAACGGTTTCCCATGTCACCTGGAAGCTGTCGTGCCCGGTTCGGGAAGGTTCGATTGTCATGACGCGTTCCACCCCGATCAACGCCAGAAACACCCGCTTTGATGATGTCGCACGCTCGAGTCGTTGCCAGTCTTGTGGCGCCGCACTTCCGGTAACCTCGACAAGTTCCAGCTCAGGACGGGCCAACATATGGTGCTTCGGAAGGGCGTTTCGATTCGCCTCCTGCCAGCGTTGATCGTAGATTCGTTCCCTGTCCTTCACGTCCATGTAACGCATTTGATTGAGCTGTTGCACTCGAATCGGATAGAGATGCTCGACGTCTTGTTCGGCTGCAAGCCCGGTTGGTGGCCGCCAAACTCGGTTGGAGACGGCCGGTGTGAGTCGATGGTTAGCGACCATCAGATCGGCTATGGCGATTATCAGTAGGGCCCAGGCGAGACCTCGGTGTGGCTTCGCAGCGTTGGGCCACCGTTTGGTCCATTGTTGCAGGATCAGCAAACCGCCTCCGATGAATAGGGTGTGCAACAAGGCGACGGTCACACACCAGCGGGCCCCCAGGCTGTCGAAGGGGCCGAACAGACGATCAACGGATCTGCGATGAAACCACGCGTCGGTCCATCCTGACAAATGGACGATGAGAGCCAGCAGCGTGGCGGCCGTGATGATGGCGGTTAGCTTCGGGGCGGACACCAGCCCGTGACGTGCGGGACGGCCCGACTCTCGATTCAAGAGCCCATCGACGCCCCAGGCGGACAAGCATGCGATGGCCAATGACGAGAAGACGAGCCATTTTGCCGGGTATCGGAAAAACTGGTAGCCGGGGATCAGCGTGACCATGCCATGGTAGAGTCCGCCGACTCCTCCCGCCAACCGCGAGTCGCCGAAGAAGTGTTCCCCGATCGCCACGAGACCATATTTGCCGCACGCGGCGATTAGCGAAATCACCAACAGGCGTGACATCCAACGTCGTCGTCGGTCTTGTCCACGAACGGCCCACACCGAACACGCGGCGACGATTGTCAGCATCCCCATATAGAGGCTTGGAACCCATGTCCGGCGATTTGCCGACCACTGTTTGATCCAACGGCCGTTCTTTGGAAACAAGTCGCCGCTGATGTTCGGCCACAGCCACTCGCTCCACCGTCCCGGCGTATAGCTGTAACGATAGATCTTCTCATCGTGTGTGCCGGCGGTGGGCTCGGCAACCAAGTCGGAAAATCCACCATCTGATTCTCCGTCAAGAAGGTCCCACACGGATCGCGGCGATTCGGTGGCGCGGTCGGTACGATCTACCCAGGTGGAAGAAGGAAGCACGACAACCGACGAGAGCACGCAGGTGGTCAGAACGAGAGTTGCCAGCCGCATCCACGCCACCCAACTCGCGTGCCAGATCAGGTAGAGTGCCAAAGCAATCATCGTATGGATCGCGGTTTGAGGATCCCCACCGAGTATCATCAGCGAAAGGCAACACGCTGCGGCGACTAACCCTTGACGGTTTCCTCGCCGCAGCGATGATTCTCCGCAGGCGATGGCCCACGGCAACCAGGCCGCGCCGATCAGGTACGGTGGATTAGAAACCTGAAATAGCACGTAGCCGCCGAAGGCATAGCTTGCCGCTGCGATGCTGGAGGCAAACTGTGAGCGATTCCAAAGACGGCAGACGAAATACAACCCCCACCAAGCCAGGACAACATGGCTGCAAAGAAAGATCTGGAAACAGACAGGGTAGGGAAGTGGAGCGGCAAATATCCACTTCCCCGGATACCACAGCGCGGCCGTTGGGTCACTGACTAAAGGCAGGCCACCGTTTTCGTGCGGGTTCCAGAGCGGCACCGATTGTCCAGACCGCCAGTGCTGCCCGATCCACTCGTAGAGCGGGAAGTAGTACGAACCGGCATCGCGAAACGCAAAGAAATGGCCACTGATTAAGTCCGGAAGGAGCAGGATACACGTCGGTACAAGGAAGCCGACAACGACCGGCCAGCGCGATTCTCGGTAGCGTCTTGGATGCATGTCCCCTTTTTCCTGCGCCGGACGGCGTCGCGTCAAGAGGGCGGTGGGGAGCGGAAGCGGACTTCGTGGGTGAACCTAGCCGCGATCCGCCAAGCGAATCTTGCCCCGAGCCTGAGAAATTCTCCGCTCACGGATTTCCAATTGCTCAGCTGTGGCGATCGGCAATTTATTGGCTTCCGCCAATTGAGATCGCGACTCTTCCAGATCCACCTCGGTGGTCAAGACGGCCTGATTGGTCAATACGGTGATTGTGTCCCCTAGCACTTCAACAAAACCGCCATCGACGTAGAATCGCTGCACGTTTCCTCCAGTGCGGAGGCGCAATTCGCCGTATCCCAACCGGCCAATCATTGGGCTGTGATTCGCCCCGATACCCAATTCGCCATCGAACAAGGGCACTACGACGAAGTCGGCTTTTTCGTCAAGAATCGTGTCTTCAGGAGTCACGACAATGCAAGAGATTCCGGCCATGACCTAACCCTCTGCCATCTTCTTGGCTTGTTCCTCGGCTTGCTCAATCGGGCCGACGTACATGAACGCCTGCTCTGGCAAGTGGTCCCATTTGCCATCACAGATCTCTTCGAAGCTGCGAATCGTATCATCCAACGTTGTGACTTCACCAGCCTTACCGGTGAACACTTCGGCGACCAGGAACGGTTGCGAAAGGAAACGCTCGATTCGTCGGGCGCGATGAACGATCAGTTTGTCGTCCTCGCTCAATTCATCAACACCCAAAATGGCGATGATGTCCTGTAGCTCCTGGTAGCGTTGCAACGTTGTCTGTACTCGACGTGCAATAGCGTAATGTCGGTCACCGACGTATTGCGGATCGAGAATACGGCTGGACGAAGCGAGCGGATCGACCGCTGGGTAGATTCCCTTTTCCGTAATGGAGCGTTCCAGGTAGATGAACGCATCCAACTGACCAAATGCGGTTGCCGGTGCTGGATCGGTAGGATCGTCGGCAGGAACATACACCGCTTGTACGGACGTGATAGCGCCTTTGTTTGTCGACGCGATTCGTTCTTGCAACGCTCCCATCTCTGTTGCCAATGTCGGCTGATAACCAACGGCAGATGGCATTCGGCCGAGGAGAGCAGAGACCTCACTGCCAGCTTGCGAGAAACGGAAAATATTATCGATGAACAGCAGCGTGTCTTTACCCGTCACATCGCGAAAATGTTCCGCCATCGTCAACGCAGACAGTGCGACTCGCAAGCGAGAGCCCGGTGGTTCATTCATTTGGCCGAACACCATACATGTCTGTTCGATCACTTTTCGACCGGTCTGCCCGATTTCGGTTTCCTGCATCTCCAACCACAGGTCCGTTCCCTCACGTGTTCGTTCGCCGACTCCGGCGAAGACCGAATAGCCACCGTGCGAACTCGCGATTCGAGCGATCAACTCGGTCAAGATAACGGTCTTGCCCAGACCGGCACCGCCGAACAGTCCAGCTTTCCCGCCTCGCACAAATGGTGTGAGTAAGTCGATCACCTTGATCCCGGTCTCAAACAACTCGGTACTGGTCGAGAGCTCTTCCAGTTGCGGTGCTTCGCGGTGAATCGGTCGGATCTCGTCGGCCTTCACTTCACCTCGACCGTCGATGGGTTCTCCCAGAACATTGAACACTCGGCCCAGGGTGCACTCGCCGACCGGAACAGAAACCGGAGCGCCCGTATCGACGCAATCCAATCCACGCATCATTCCGTCGGTACTTCCGAGGGCCACACAACGGACCCTCCCGCCGCCGAGGTGCTGTTGGATTTCGCCGGTCAAGTTGAGTGTCACCCCTTTGGCTTCTGATTCGACCTTGACCGCGTTGTAGATCGGGGGGAGTTGATCTTCGGGAAACTCTACGTCGAACGTCGAGCCGATGACCTGAGTAATCTTGCCGATGTTCTGAGTCGTCGTGGACATGTGAACGCCTTCAATCAATATCTGCGAGTACTGTTTCTTCGTACGCTGTATATTTCGGATTTATCCGTTAAGAGCCTCGGAACCGCCGATCACTTCCATAATCTCGTTCGTGATTTGCGATTGACGGGCTCGGTTGTAGTTGCGGGACAGCGTGCGAATCATGTCGCCCGCATTATCTGTCGCCGCTTTCATTGCCACCATGCGAGAGATCTGTTCGCTCACAGCGGCGTCTAGGAAGCACTTGAACAGCTTCACTTTAAAGCTGGTCGGTACCACTTCTTGTAGAATGCTCTCGGCCGAGGGAAAAAATTCATAGTCGAGGTTCCCGCCGGATGCGTCGCCCGCGTCCTTTTGGTCATCAGTTTCGTCAGCCAATGAGCCGAGCGGAAGTAGCGTCTCCAGCGTCGCAATTTGTTTCGAGCTCGAGATAAACTTGGTGTATGCGACATCCACTCGGTCGACTTCACCCTGCATGTAGGCGTCGAGGTACCGGACGG